>CAZASM010000006.1:0-43044 GCA_964487895.1 uncultured Gammaproteobacteria bacterium | reverse complement strand
AATAGCAATAACAAAAATAACGATTAATAATTCGATTAAGGTAAACCCTGATTGACGCTTGTCCATATCTATAGTATAGCACAAAACACTGACCCAAATTGTAAGTGTTTCAAGAATTTTATAGCTGATAGATACTATCTATTGCAAGCACAAATACGTCTCATGAAAGCCACTGAGGCAGAACAGTCTAAATTGGCAGTAACACGATAGCTACAAGTTGTTTCTACACCTTCACCAGCATCTACGCTAAAGGTCATTGGTGCTGCTGAATTATTTACAGACTCACAAGTAGTACAAGTAATCAGGCTGGAGGCACGGCTACAACTAGCGTCGTCATTAAAATTCGTCGCTGAACAGGTCTTAGTACCGCAGACAGTTGTACAGCTTTGACCTGCTTCACCAATATACCAGCAAAAGCCTCCATTATAGACACCTCCACTTTCACATGAGCCTAGACAGCTCGCTTGGTTGATGCAAGCGCCACAGCTGGTATTACAAGCATAAGAACTACTTGTACAAGTAGCGCCATCATAAGCATAGCCACTGTAGCGATAGCTAGCATTATTCGGACAAACTGTACCGTTGTAATCACAAACCTCAGCGCCAGCCACGACACCATCGCCACAAGTCACTGTGTAAGTTGGTAAGCTAACACGAGAAGCTATAGTGACTCCTGAATCACCATAAGAAGTACATGCTCCTAAGGATAAAGTATTATTATTGGCACGAGTGACATAATAACCAGTATCAGCAGTAGAGCTCTTCGCTGGATCAATAGGTAAGGCTGGTAAATATACTCCGAGGAAATCCGTATCATCTACGACACGACAAGGTAGGGTCTGGCCACCGCAACTCAAAGATCCAGGGGTAGAACATAAAACATATTTACTACCTACTGCTATTCCAGCATTCGCTAGATCTGTCGGCGCAGAGCCACGATCAGCAGTATAGAGTTCAATCGCTTTACCCACCGAAACTAAATCCGACTTGCGTCGAGCGTCATTACTTTCTCCTATTCTCCGTGCAGGATTCAGCGCATAGAGAGCAGCAGCTGCGACAATAGCAATAACAAAAATAACGATTAATAATTCAATTAACGTAAAACCTGACTGACGTTTCGTCATGGTATGAGTATAGCATTTTTTCTAAAAATTATCTTTACGGGGATTAGTATGACCAAATTATAGTCTACTATATTTTTGAGTCTCTGCTGTAATTACCATATTTCCATACAAGCTGTATAACTAATACAACTATCACAATACACGCTACAACCATATTTACCGATGCAATTTATCCCATCTTCAACATAACCGCTATAGTAATGCGACCCCCAGTTGGGACAGACTGGACCGCCAGCATCATAATCACACTTTTCACTACCACCAAGGACTCCGTCTCCGCAGACATTTGAAGATACATAGGTCGGTAGATTCACTCGGGCAGCGACCTGCACCGGTGCACTGGTATTATAGCTGGAGCAAGCACCGAGGACTAAGGAATTAGTATTCGAACGGGTGATATAGTAACCCGTATCAGTAACAGCCGACTTCAACGGATCAATAGGTAAGGCAGGTAAATATTGGCCCAAAAAATTAGCGTCAGTTACTACTAGGCAATCATGAGATTGCCCATCACAGCTTAATGTGGCCGCACTGGAACACAAGACATATTTTTGGCCCGAGGCAATAGCACTGCTAGCCAATTGAGAAGGGGCAGAACCGTAGTCAGCTGTATACATTTCAATAGCCTTACCGAGAGAGATAAGATCAGATTTTCTACGACCGTCGTTACTTTCACCGATGCGTTTCGCAGGATTGAGAGCATACAGCGCTCCAGCGGCCAAGACAGCGATTACTCCGATTGTCACTAAAAGTTCAATCAAGGTGAAGCCTGAAGTTTTATTTGCACTGAGGGATGTGAATAATTTTTTGGGCATGAAAGACTACAAAACTATCACAACAGGAATCAGTTATCCCAATCTCTATTTTAGCAAAAAAGAGCCAACAATGCACTTATTAGATACTATACTTCTGAATAGCGACTCTCAGGCGAGCCATCAATTGCAAATAGAATCTCAAATTATGCAAAGTAGCTAAACGCAATCCCAACATTTCATCAGTTTTGAAGAGATGATAAAGATACCCACGGGTATAATCAGTACAAAGAGGACAATCACAGGCTGAATCAATAGCCTTAGCGTCTGTCTTGAACTGACTATTACGAATATTAATAGTAGTAAAAAATTTACCTTTCAGAGACTTCCTGCCCGAAGCCGACCAGAGAAATAACCGTCCATGGCGTGCTTCTCTAGTAGGAATAACACAGTCAAACATATCAATACCGCGCTTGACAGCTTCAACTATGTTATCGGGATAACCAACTCCCATCAGATAACGCGATTTGTCTGTTGGCAACTCGTCGGTAATGTAATCCAAAACTTTATACATTTCTTTGGCAGGCTCACCAACAGCTAATCCTCCCACAGCATAACCGTCAAAGTTCATGGCAGTTAATTCTTTCGCTGACTGCAACCGCAAATCTTTAAACGTTGATCCCTGCACAATCGCAAACAACAGTTGTTTCCCCACTTTCTTATTTCTACTTCCTACTTTCTTCTTGTGTTCCAGACAAACCTTTGCCCACCGTGTCGTCCGTTCCACCGACTGCTCCGCATGCTTGCGCGTTGCTGGATAGCCCGGAAAATAATCCAAGACCATCATCATGTCCGATCCGAGAGTTGTTTGAATATCAATGGCTTTCTCTGGAGTTAGTAAATATTTATCACCATTGATGTGTGAACGAAACTCCACACCGTGTGGCAAAAGTTTCTTCATATGGCCTAAAGAAAATATTTGAAAACCACCTGAGTCAGTCAAGATTGGCAAATCAGTGTGCATGAATTTGTGTAGGCCACCGAACTTTTTCATGATTACCATACCCGGTTGAAGTAGTAGATGATAGGTATTGGATAGAGTGATTTGTGCACCAGCTTCTTTCACTTCAGCTACGGTCAAGCCTTTAATCGCCGCTTTGGTCGCAATCGGCATGAAAAACGGTGTTTCTACTGGACCATGGGCTGTATGCAAAATACCCGCTCGAGCGCGGGATTTTTTGGAAACTTTTTGAAGTTCAAAACCTAATTTCATGATATTTTATCCGCTAACCGCGGGGGTCCTACTTTTAGGAATAAAAGTAGGCAAAATTCTTGGGGGCTTTTAATCGCGGTGGGTTGATGAGACTTTTTCGCTCGTGTAGTGGCTTTTAAAAAAGCCCCCAAACCCCACTCTACCTCACACTTACTTGATAATAATTACTATCTACTTTCTAAATTATACTTGGTCGAAAGATTTACAATGATTTTCTACGATACTTCATGGGAAGTATCTGTCTTTCGCTGCATGATAGCAGTATATTCTGCAAAAGTCTCCATACCCATTTCCTGACGTAGCTGGTCTACCTTATCTATATCCTCAATTGGTTGTGGGACTAATTCTCCCTGATTGTTATTATGAAACTGTGTACCATATCGTTGTGGCCTACCTTCAGCTACTGCAATCCGGTCTTCTAGGTAAGCCAGATTTGGTTTAATTACCTCCTCTTCTGGTAACTGTTGCATCAATATTAAACATTCTTTTTGAAACTCTGGATTATGATCAGCATGTTGAGCTAACAACCAAGCGTTATTTGCAGCGATGAAACCAACCTTGGAAATAGTTGGCCAGCCAATTTCTTGCACAATCTGTTGTAACCTTGCGGTATTACGCTCATCAATAGAAGCGTCCCAATCAGCATGATCTTGCGTCTCCATAGCTTTGTTACGCATGGCTTGATCAATAGCAACCATAGAATCAATCTCTTGAGCTATTTCTGGATACTTGATTTCATCAGGAGAAGAAAAAATTTCTTGACTGTTTTCCATGTTTGAATAATATCTTGTTATCCACTAGCTGTGGAGGATTAACATAATTATTTTGATTGCTTTTCCCAGATCAAATATGGATATCCACGTAAATCTTCTTGGCCTAAATCTGCGCTCAATTTTTCTAATACTGAATAAAGATACTTCTTGCCTTCTTGAGAGTCCTCATACGGTAAGGTTGCCTCTAACTCAATAAATGATCCTAGATTTTCTACCTCATCAATAGCTATAGTAACCTGCTCAAATAACCATGAATCCCGAGATTTCTCAACCACCACCACTTCTCGCATATCCAGACTTTTGAATATTTTCTTGATCGAGCCAGCCTTTTCTACTTTAGTTTCAAACTCATCACAATAATCTGTTTTTTCAACATTCTCAGGATAAAAATGCTTATACGTTATTAATGAACCCTCGTTAGTCTCTCGTAATCGTAACCATTCATAGGGAAATTCCGGTTCCAAAAAATCACGATGTACCGGCACAAAATACGTATCCTTTTGTGTTATTGCTTTGGAAATGATTGTTCCGTTGGAATCAAGAAATTTCCTTACGTCAGGAGAATTACGCAGGGGAAACTTTATTTCGATTTCTATATCTTGATGTGCCATTTTTTTACATATTATAATAATCTGCTACCGCAGGGGTCTCACTTTTGTGACCAAAAGTAAGCGAAAGTCTTGGGGGCTTTTAATCGCGATGGGTTGATGAGACTTTTTCGCTCGTGTAATGGCTTTTAAAAAAGCCCCCAAACCCCACTCTACCTCAGGCATTCCAATAAAAATAGTATTACTTATTTTCTGCAGAGTTACTTTTGCTTATCATCGTTCGCCGGTGATACTTAATACTTTCTACCTCATACTTCCTACTTCACGACCGTCCCCACATCCCCGCTCTTCCCACTGATAACCTGCGAGCTGCGAAGAACAGAACTACTAGATTCAAATGATTGTTGACCACTAGCTTTGATGGCTACGGGATTAATCAAATTCACCACCTGACCACCATCAGCAGAGGTGGGTTTGAGCTGAATTTCAAATGATGCTTGTAAAGGTAAGAGTAATGAACCAAAATCAGGCAAGGTCCAAGTCACACGACGAGCATCAGGATCATACGTTAGATCACCTTCTCCAACATCACCAGCTTCAACATAGGTTACATTTGGTGGAATGGTAGCAGTTAGTACCACTTGATTATAATCAGTTGTGCCATTATCAATCGACCAGATAACAATATAGTTAGTAGTTTGGTTTACCTTCGGTGGTAGCTGTCCAGAGCCAACTTGTTTACCAGCTAATTGCCAATAGGCACCCTGGTTGAAAGCTAAACCTTGACCCACTGACGCAATGATTAAAGGAGAAGTAAGTTTCCAACCCTCCAGACCAGCAATGCTAATCTGAGTTACGGAATCAATCGTACCCCTACCAGCGTTAGCTTGCTTCTGGATAGCTACTGTCCAATCGAGGCGCAATTCCTGACCGGCTGCAATATTTTGACCTTGATCCCAAATAACTTTATTTTGGTCTAATCGTCCTTGGCCTTGATAAGTTGCGACATCTAAAATTCCGCTGTCCATCAGAGTTTCAATCTTCAGACCATTCACATCGGTGACAGAGTTATTTTTGATAACCAATTGATAACTCAAGGTGTCGCCCCAATCAGCTTCAAAGTCTTTTGGATGTCCGTTGATTTTTAATTCCAGACTAAGCTGGGGATTGATCAAGACAATATCTTTACGAGATTTTTGTAAATGACTCAAACT
Source organism: uncultured Gammaproteobacteria bacterium (assembly GCA_964487895.1). Lineage (GTDB taxonomy): Bacteria > Patescibacteriota > Patescibacteriia > UBA1558 > 2-01-FULL-52-15 > CAYYYA01. Next base: position 37,360 of record CAZASM010000006.1, on the reverse strand, counting down.
ACCGTCTTCTTTCTTTTGACCTAATTCTAATAACCAGTTTTGATCTCGTGTAGCATCAGAAGCTAAGGTGCCTTTGATGGTAATAGTAACTGTCTCGTTCGGCTTCATATCCCCTGTCCACGAACCATTGGTTAGAGCAGGGCTGGTAGAAGCAATCTCCAAATCAGGTGGCAGAGTAATATCAGCTTGTACTGCTTTCAACAGATTGGTAGTAGTGTTTTTCATCACAGCGACTAATTCTAACGGTTGACCTGGGAGAGCTTTATCAGGAGAACGTAACTCGACAGCTAGTTTGGTATCAGTAATCAAGGTACTGACACTTTGTTTGACGCTAAAATCTGAGTTGAAATTTTCTGGTTGATAGTTCAGCTGAAACTGCGCGTCTACCTTTTGCTCTTTGTCACCAACTAAGACACCAGAAATAGTCAGGTCAGCAGCTCTGCCGGGCTCCAGATCAGGTAGACGCCAAGTCGTAGCCTGAACATCTACAGCTGTCTGAGTACTGGAAGCAAAGTAGAAACCCTCAGGCCATTGAACATCTAGCTCAACATCAGTCAGCTTCACCTCGTCATTATTATGATAGGTCACCAGATAGGTCACAGTATCGCCAGAGAGAATTTCTGCATCTCCAGTAACCTCCATGGTGGCACTGCCTCCTTGAAAGGTTGGATGATTTTGTAGCCAATAGTAATAACCGTAACCCGATAAACCTAAAATGATTAGTAGTAAAACCAACCACAAACCAGTATGTCGTCGTGGACCGCGGTCAAAAGTTTGATACGACACTGGCACAGACTGCTGGCGTTCTGGTCGTCTTTTCTTCGCCTGACGCAGGTTAACGACCGAGGATGAATGATCGTCGCTAATGTGTTTGGTGGTAAACATGAGGTGCAAAATGATGAATAAAGTTTAGTGATTGTAATGGTTGCTCAATGACATCCTGATAATACTGCTGGGTCAAGACTGACCATTGTGTTGGTGTCAGTAGCTGTACTGCTTCTGGTATCAGCCCTAACCATTGGTCCGTGACAGCGATACGAGAGAAAAAATCGACTATCTCTGGCGGTAAGCCTAAAGCCCGGCGGTCGTGTGACTGACAAATAAAACCACGGCCAGCTGCATAGGCTAAAGACTCTCTTGATATCAGATTAGCACAAAGACGACAGGTTTGGAACTCTGGTTGCCAGCCTGCGAGTATTAACAAACGCCACAAAAATAGACGAACTACCAAACCTTTCGAACTAAGAGAATTATCTGCCTGAGCGATATAATCTAAAGCTTGAGTCACAGCCAGATATTCGCGATAAGCTTCTGGTCCAGCAACATTACAACGCTGAGTCGCCTCGACAATAGCACAGCCGTAGCTTAATAATACTCCGTCACGGCGAATAATTTCGCGACTAGTCAGGATCTCGACTCCAGCTAGATGATCTTGTTTGCCACGACCAATCATCAGACGCACAGAATCAAACATTTGGAGGTGACCGGCTAATTTACTACTACTGCGAGAGGCTGAACGAGCAATAATTTTTAACCGGCCTTCGCTCGGTGTCAAAACATAGTAAACACGATCCGCCTCTTGTAGCGGTCTCCACGAGAGGATGATGGCTTCGGTTTTGATAGCCATGCTACATGCGCAAGCTAATGGTAATAGACGTGCCGTTGATATCTGCTACAACTTGCTGTTCCAATAAACTACCTTCTTCCCAGGAACGGCTAATAGTCGCTGTTTGTAAATCTTGAACTCTGGCTTGGATCAAAGCTTTCAGCTCTGCACTATCGGTCTGATAATGAATTACCACTGAATCTTTCGGTGACAACTTAGCTTGTTTGCGTAGAGCATTGGTACAACGAATTAATTCACGGACATTGCCTTCTGTTTGTAATTCTGGAGTTAGCGCCACGTCCAGAGCAATCTCAGCGTTGTCAGCTGGCATCCAAGAACCGCCTTCCGGTAGGGCTGCAGCAACATTAATCTCTAAGACATTTATTTCTTCCGCCAAAATCTGTCGTAGCTCTTCTGGTAACTGTAGTTTAATAGCAGCGCGAGCTAGGGGCTGTCGGACTTTCATTTTCGCTTGAGAACGCACAGCGTGTGCCGCTTCCACCAAATTGCGCAGTTTAGTCATGTGATCTAACAAAGCTTGATCATCTTTACCAGTTTGTACTTCTGGCCACTCAGCCAGATGAACAGATTTTGGTTCTAACTTACCAAGTTCCTGCCACAGACTTTCTGCTGTAAATGGCGTGAACGGTGCTAACAGTTTACTCAAAGTTTCTAGGACGTAAGCTAGAGTCTGAACAGCTGGCAAAGAATCCGTCGGTGACTTGAAACGATCACGACTACGACGGATATACCACGTGGACAATTCGTTAACGAATTCTCCTAAACCGCGAGAGCTTTCGGTAATCTGATATTTCTCCAACTGTTCTGTCGTAGTTTTAATCAACTCCTGTGTCTTAGCGATAATCCAACGATCCATCATATCCGGGGAATCAGTACTCGGTACTACGGGACCGGCGGGTGCGAACATTTTGTAAAAAGTAACACAATTACCCAAGGTCATGAAAACCTTCTTTACTACTTCTAGCAATTGTCGCTCATCAAAATTTTTGGTCTCGCCTGGTTGTGACACGCTGAAAAAGAAATAGCGTACCGGATCAATACCGTATTTCTCGGCAATCATCCACGGGTCAACAATATTGCCTTTGGACTTAGACATCTTCTGTCCTTTAGAGTCATTAATATGACCGAGACAAATAACATTTTTATAGCTGGCACCTTTTTTCAAAACAGTAGAAATAGCCAGCAAGGTATAGAACCAGCCACGAGTCTGATCGATCGCTTCACAAATAAAATCAGCTGGATATCGTCCACCTCCGTCAACTTCATGTTCATTCTCAAACGGATAGTGATGCTGAGCCCAAGGCATAACACCGGAGTCAAACCAAACATCCATTACTTCTGGCACACGACGCATAGCGCTACCACACTCACAGTCTAAAATCACATCATCAATATACGGACGATGGACATCTTCCAAAGCTATTGGTAATTCGGCAAAGGAACCCAAACAACGTTGTTTATCACATTGCTGACACTGCCAGATCGGTAGCGGTGTACCCCAATAGCGTTCACGAGAGATGGCCCAATCTTTAATGCCGTTTAACCACTCACCGAAACGTCCAGCCTTAATATGGTTCGGATACCAATTAATCGTCTCGGCGTTTTTCACTAACTGTGCTTGCACTTTAGTCATCGCGATGAACCACGACGTCTTGGCATAATATAATAACGGAGTATCACAACGCCAGCAGAAAGGATATTCATGCTCGTACAGTTCTTCTTTCAACAAAATCTGATGTTCTTGTAAATACGCGATTAATTTTTCTTCTGTTGTTTTACCTTTGACAAACATACCAGCAAAGCCTTGCACTGTTGGTAAAAATTTACCAGCCAGATCAACACTGTGCTCCTGAGGTAAATTAAATTGCAGACCAAGGTCAAAATCATCTACACCGTACATGACAGCAGTATGTACTACGCCGGTACCATCAGTGGTCGAGACAAAGCTGGCTGGTACTACTTCAAACGCTTCTTTCTCATCGGCAGTGATGACTCCCGGAAATAATGGTTCGTATTTAGTACCAACTAAATCTTTACCTGCGAATTTCTGACTGCCGTCAACCGCTGTGTCAGCAAATATTTTACTAACTAAATTTTCTGCCAAAATATAATAGTCACCGCCGATTTTTACGCGAACATAGTCTATTTTCTCACCGACAGCCAGAGCCACGTTACCCGGCAAAGTCCACGGTGTAGTTGTCCAAGAGAGAATATAATCACCTTTCTTGGCAACTTTGGAATCAGCTGAAACTTTAAATTTAATATAGACTGAACGATCTTTGACTGTTTTATAGCCTTGAGCTACTTCGTGTGATGACAAGGTCGTGCCACAGCTCGGACAGTGCGGGACAACTTTGTACCCTTGATAAATTAAACCTTGGTCCCAAATCTTCTGAATAATATTCCAAACTGATTCAATATAATTATTCTCATACGTAACGTAAGGGTGCTCCATGTCTAGCCAAAATCCCATGCGCTTGGTCAGCTCTTCAAACTCTGACTTGAACTGCCAGACAGACTCACGACATTTCTGATTGAACTTCTCGATGCCGTAGGCTTCAATCTCCGGTTTACCTTGCAGACCTAATTCTTTTTGTACCTGTAATTCCACAGGCAAACCGTGCGTGTCCCAACCAGACTTACGCTCCACGTGATAGCCACGCATGGTTTTGTAGCGGGGGATCAAATCTTTGAAAACGCGAGCCAAGACATGGTGAATACCCGGTTTGCCATTCGCCGTCGGCGGACCTTCGTAAAAGACAAAATTACCAGCCGGGTGGGGTTTATCTAAGGTTGCCTGAAAAATCTTCTGTTCTTGCCAGAATTTTAGTATTTCTAATTCTTTGTCGTTTTGTGACATATGAATGTAGGTTGGTAGGCTTGTAGGCAGTAGGTTAATGTGTAGGACGGTAGGTAGTGGGCATGTAGGTAATTAGTCTGAAATTGGATGGTAGATCTTCTGACGATAGGCGTATAACATTTTATTGATCATTCTCATTATCTCGGATAAATGGTGGTCCAAATTCTGCGCGTCAGCTTCCGAAAGATATCCTAATTGTTTCGATATTTCTATATGAGTTTCTAATTCAGCTCCTGATCCATATGATATCAGTAAAAACCTGCGAAACTCTCTATCACTTTCTCTTCGTCTCCCTTCGGCAATATTTGCTGGGATTGAAACGGCTGATCGACGCATCTGTGAAATTAAACCGTACAACTCCTCTTTAGGAAACTTTGAGGTCAGTTTGTATATAGACAGAGTAAGGTCTACTGATTTCTGCCATATGAATAAATCCTTATAAGTGCTCATATCGCTTTTCATGCTAATAATAAGCCCCGTTTTTTTAAAATGAACATTCTCTAACCACGCACATGCTGCTCCTACCAGCCTACATGCCTACGAGCCTACACCTAGTGAATACTAACGAATCAAACCCTATTTGGCAATGCAGATACTTAAAAGAACATAGAATAGAGAATCTGCCAAATTTTCTTCGGTTCACGGCGCTTTGTAACAGGCTGTCGAAAAGCATTGCGTTTATTCTCTGACCATGAGCTGGTCAAAGTAAAAGCTGATGAACGTCGCGCTTGAGCCGAACGACTTTTGGATGACAAAAAAGAGTTCATATTTTTGAACTTTTAAAAAATTTCTTAATTTCCTCAATGGAGAGGCGTTTGGTTTCTTGTAATTGACGGATGGCTTCTAACCTTTTCATAGCAACTTCCTCGCGATACAAACGATAGCCCCCTTGGGTCCGACTATCCTCTGGCAGTAATCCACAGGAGGTATAGAAGTGAATTGTGGACGGCAAAACACGGTATTTCTGAGCAAGTTGGCCTATTTTCAACAACTTAACACCTCCTGTTTTCATAATCAGAAGTATATACCAAAAACCATGAAGTGTAAAGCGGTACTTCTTACTTTATGGTTTGCTAATGAAGCACACTCCACCCAACCACTGTCATTGCGAGGATGTCCTGAGCTTGCCGAAGGACGACGAAGCAATCTCCCTTGGCACGATGGCTAGGAGATTGCTTCGCCCTGGTTACAGGGCTCGCAATGACAGGCTACGGTCAAACAAAAAAAGAGAGCCTTTCGACTCCCTAGTTTTAACTTTTTAGTTGTCCTTTTTACTTTTGACTTTTAAGTTTTGACTTTACTTGATGAACGGATATGTTATCGTCCCATTCTCCCCTACCTCACAGTCATAGACCTCTGGATACGAGACAGAAGCCGCTGGTAGATTAAAGATCGTCCGTGGCCAGGCTAAAACTCTCCCATCTGTAGTCAAACGATAATCCCAAGCAATGGTGATGAATTTCAGAGCCGGATACGCCAGAGCTTTGATATTTTTTTGACAGTCTTCATTCACAACCGGCTGGCGATTCAAATAAGACGCCCAAGTGATAACAATACCGAGCAGGAAGGCTGTGAATAGAACGAATAGGGTTAAACCCTTCATATTGGCTTATTTCTTTAGCTCAGCCATTTGTTTAACTACTTGAGAGTCAGCACCGACATTCTCAATAGCTACGATATGCTGACGATTCAATCTCAGATTACCATCAGGCTGATGTAACTCATCACCACGCTTGGTCAGAGTCGGAACGGAGATAGTTGTAGGTTGCGCGCCTTCAGTTGTTGCAGGTTGTACTTGGTCTTGGACTTGAATGTAGTAAACGTCAGATAGTTGAACTTCCTGGCCAGTCTCTCGCACAATTTTACCGAAGTATACTTGTCCGTTCTCGAGGAAGACTGCTTTGACACCTTGATTAGTTTTCATAAACCAGCCTTGAGTCATAGACCAATAACCAAGGCCGAAAATAGCGATCACAATAATAACGATAACCATCGGCATCATCATATTGTTTGATCTTGAGCGACGCGACATTGACGGACGAGCACCGAACTCTGGGAATTGATCCATAGTGGAGGAGGAATCTTCGGTCACAGAACGAGAGGGGGTTTTCTTGATTGCCATAGGAGTAATTAAGAATTAAAAAATAAGAATTAAGAATTTATGAATCTATTATAGCACATTTAAATTGCGGTCGTGTAACACGAAACAGGAAGGCGACCACCCCTTTCCCCTCCTTTTAAAAGGAGGGGCAGGTCCAAAAGACCTGGGGTGGTCCTAAAAAACCGTCTTCCTGTTTCGTGTTTGTACTATCTTAAATTTGATCTAAAGCTTCAATCCCCAACAATTTCAACCCATTCCCAATCACCTGTCCCGTCGCCTGCGTCAGGAGTAAGCGAAAACGCGTAGTCATCTCATCATCAACGAGAATTTTGTGATGATCGTAGAAGACGCTGTAGAGGCTCGCCAGAGAATATAAGTAGGTACACAGTTCATGCGGCGCGTAGTGACGAGCGGCACTATCAATCACTTCCGGTAATCTGTATAAGTGTCGCATCAAAGCTAGTTCTTCTGGTTCTAATGAAGCACTATCGCGATCCACGCTGGAGTTAGATAATTTCGGTGCTTTAGCTAAGACACTTTGACACCGTGCATAAGCGTATTGCAGATACGGTCCGGAGTTACCTTCGAAAGCCACGCTGGTCTTGATATCAAAGGCTAGATCCTTAGCTGCCGCTTTTTTGAGAAAGGAATAGCGAATAGCCGCCATTCCAACAGCTTCACTAATTTCTTCCGTTTGCTTCTCATCATATTCTCTATTCGCTTTGACAAAGACACGAACTTGCTCTTTGACCATATCCACCAAACCAAAAGCAGTAACAATATTTCCCGTGCGTGAAGACATCTTGCCAGTAGACAAGTTAATCATGCCGTAACCCAGATGAGCTACCTTACCAACCAAATCAGAAAATAGTAACTCTGTAACTTTAGTAATCACTCGCCAATAATCATTCTGCTCATTGCCGGTCATGACAACAGAATGGTCGAATTTAAAGTCATCTCGTTTAGTACTAATCAAACCAACGTCTTTGGCCTCGTAGGTCGGATTGCCACGTTGATTGACGAACACCCGTGTATGCAAGCCGTACTTCTCTCCAGGGAAGATGACAGCACCTTGGCTGGATTCAAAGACTTTGTCCATGTGTTCATCCACCAATTTCAAACTTTGTTCTAATAATTCACTTTCAAAATAGTGCTTATCATAGCTAATACCTAATCGCTTCTCAAATTGTTCGTAGTATTCAACGCTCCATTGGCGTGTTTCCTTCCAGAACTCAAAAATCTGCGCGTTCTTTTTATAAATATCATTGTTCAGGTTATCAATTTCTTTCTTGGCTGATTCGTCAGCTTCATAGGCAGTAGAGCCTGTCTGATAACATTTTTGTAATAGCTGAACTTTCTCTTCCAGTGATAATGCTTTCAAATCTACTTTTTCATGACGCAGTGCCCAGAGACACTTGGCTACATGCAGACCAACATCTCCTTGATAGTTCAAGCGCTTGATATCAGCACCAGCTGCCTGCAGTATCCGAGCGCACGATTCACCATAGACATACGAAAACAAATGACCAATATGCGGCATCTTATGTGTGTTGGGCTGGCCGTATTCTAGGAGAATCTTCTGTCCTTGTAAGCCATCACCTTGACCATAGCTATCTTTGTCACTGACAATGGTATGCAACTCCTGCAATAAATAGTTCTTAGTCAAGAAAAAATTAATATAGCCACTGGGCGTAACTTCAATATGATCAATATAATCTGTCTGATGACTCTCGTTCCAGACTGCTTCAATCTCACCAGCCACTTCACTTGGCCTGCGTTGCAATTGCTTAGCTAAAATCATGGCGACATTAGTAGCATAGTCACCGTGTTCGAGCCGCTCCGGATGCGTCAAATCAAACCGAGATATTTGTATCTCTGGATATTTCTCCGCCACAATCTGGCGTAAGGATTCTTTGATGGTGATGTCGAGGCGTAGGGGCATGAAAAAATAAATAAGACTATTCCTTTAATCCTTTGGAATTAAGACACTTCATGTAATAAAACGGATAGTTAGCTTGATAGTCAGCTTCTGTACTACCAGCCGGAGTGTCCATTAATAGAGCTCTGGTGTCACTAGTACAAAATTGTCTAATCGAACTCGGTCTATACTCAAACCAATAAAAACAAATGGCTCCGCTCACCAGTAATATAAGAGCTATGATTAATGTTGTATTTCTTTTCATATATTTTGATATGTAAAGTTTCAATTTTTATTCAACTTAACTTATACAATATAACATAGTCAGACAAGTAAGCAATTTAAACTACTAGACGACCAAGCTCTTTAATAAAATGTTGGCGGAGATAATTAGGTACTAAGTAGTGTGCTTAGTTGGATCAACCAACTCAAACTCACGAGCCTTTCCCTTGTACGGAGGAACCCTCTCGCCCTTAGAAAGGGTGATTTCACCTCGCTTCAAGTCAGTAGGTTTATACTGACCCGATTTTGGTGCGGATCCTCCAGTACTCACTTTGGTTTTAGCCATTGTGGTTCCGGTTAATAATTAGCTGCGGGAATCTTATTCGGACCCCCAAGAAAATCTCCTAAAATTAAAGAGACTTTCGAGGGAGAGTAAGATAACCTGACAACTTAATACGGTCCCGAAATTTCCGCCAACATACTATTAAAGAACTCAAAAAAAACTAATCTTTACTTGAAAAGCGTACTATTAAATAGGCGTTTAGAAATAGTCCTAAAATAATACTTAAGTGAATTATACCTGCTTGCTGACCTATTAATGCACGTAACCAATTATCGCTAATATCAAAAAGTTGGCGCAAAGATGACCCCACAAAGAATAGATTAATAGCAGTATAAATGATAAGTGTCACAAGTGTCGTTTTTCTTTTAAACATAAATTTTATGAATTATTTAGTTGAATTTATCAATACTGTTCTTTAGGCGAAAGTATCTTTCAAACGATCATTTGGAGTACGATTAATAGGAGCTTTATTCGTGTCCTCGGGACTAGCTTTAAATTTTATGTGAGTTATTTCCTCAGATTTTAATTTGCCTTCTGCTTTTGCAACATAAATCTTTAATCCGGCCGCACCTTCAGAGGTATTAATAACAGCCAGATCAAATTCGACACAATCGTCTATTTTAAAACCAGTTCCTTCAAGCCCTTCTTTGATTGCGGTGATGGTCGATTTAATATATTTTTTAAGTTCTTCTCCCATGCTTCATTTGGTAATACTGATAAATTTTATTTCTTAAGATTTTTGAGACGCTTCCTAAGAACTTCAATTTTTTGAGGCGCAATATAAATATATTCTAAAAGCGCGACAAAAAAATCGTCCATAACCTTCACGTCTTCGTGGGTTAATTCTACATTATTAGCGTGTGCTCCGTAATTACCCAAAATACGGATACTATCAGTCATCTCTAAGAAAATCGGGGGTATCTTATCCTGAATTGCCATCTTTTTTATCTGCTGAGCTAGACTTTTCCCTTTCACATGCTTATCTTGTAGGATAAACTCAAGTGCGCGCCGTATAAGTACAGCGTATGCACTAGGAGATCCAACCTTAGCAATAGCGGTGGCGTCCATGTACGCCTTTCTAATTTTTTCTGGAACCTTGTTAGAAAAAGTCTTCCGTGATGGATATAGTAATTTCCCCATTGAAGTTTCATCTTCGTAATCGGGGCGTCTATAAAAAAGAAGTTCCTCACATGTACCACATTCTGTTACAGAGTAATAAATTTGGACTGAAATCTCATCATCACCATCAATAGCATGAAAGATCTCAGTACCTATGTGCTCAAAGAGTACTTTTTGGGGCGTACTATTGCCACAATGAGCGCATACGCCTACTATTCTTTTACCATCTTTATCTTGAATGATTTTATAACTCATAAAATCTATCTATATCGTCTTAACTAACTTTCGTAAAATAACTAAGTATCACCCCGATTATAGTCCGTTTACTGGCGTTCTGCAAACATGCTAAGATAGTCTCGATATGCCCGAAATCAAATACAACAAGAAAGTTCACTTCGACTATGAGATTCTCGAGACCTATGAGGCTGGGATTGTACTGAATGGCGCCGAGGTCAAAGCTGCCAAAGCCGGTCTGGTCCAGCTGGAAGGCAGTTTTATTAGTTTCCAAGGCGAACGGCCGGTGATCAAGGGTCTGAAGATCGCCAAATACCCCAAAGCCTATAAAGGAGGGGTTGGCTTGGCGCCAGAACGGCCAAAATACCTCCTGCTGAACAAAAAGGAAATCTTGGAAATACACAATAAATTAGCCACAAAAGGCTTGACAATGGTCCCTCTTTCTGTGTATACTACCCGCAGTTTAGTGAAGATAAAAATCGCTCTGGTCCGCGGTAAGAAGAATTATGATAAGAGACAGAGTATCAAAGAGAAGGATTACAAACGGAGACTAAACTCACGAGTACGTTAAAATTAGTAAGCAGGGTCAGAAATCAGGGACAGGGTCAGAAGGATCCAAGCGTCTCAAGATTTCCCCGACCCCGACCCTAACTCCCAACCCTGATCAATGGGGATGTTTTACTTTGACGGTATGGAAGTAAGGAAATGGCAAGCTAGGGTACCAGAACCCTATAAAAAAGCTGGAAAATGTACGTGCAAAAAATATTTTTGCCAGCATTTCAAACTCTCTCACCAAGCTCAGCTTGGTTCGAGCTTTGACTGCTGCACCAGTTTTGGCCTAAGGGCTCAAGACTCGTTCACCATCAGATGTCTGTATGATGAATGAACGTTATTACAGACTAGTTACCTTCTGCTGCTCACACGGAAGACTAGCGAAAAATAATGTTAGCTAGAAGTTTCATTTGTTGTTAGTTTATTAGCGAAACTTCGAACTTTAAAACTAACTAAGCTTGTAGAGGTTTTCGATCTTTCTTATCAGACAGGGGTGCGATCCCCCTCATCTCCACCACCGCGCTCAGCGCGGTAATCTGGGACGCTCAGCGTCCCACCCAAGCTGAGCGGGCTGAACTGGGACGCTCAGGAACGCTAAGCGTTCTAAACGTCCCCATCAATTTAAAAATAAACTTAATCAATCTAACATAACTCCTATCAGTCCCGCACCATATAGACAACCTTATAGACCTCCCGTCGCACGCTACGCTATCAATGAGCGTATCCGTGCCAATGAATTGCAAGTCATCGACGAGACCGGCAAGCCGCTGGGAATTTTGCCCACTCACGAGGCGCTCGCTCTGGCTCGCGAAAAAGAATTAGACTTGGTCGAAGTCTCTCCTATTGCCAAGCCACCAGTAGCCAAGATCATGGACTACGGTCAGTGGCAGTACAAGCAGGCTCGCACGCAAGTGAATAAAGCCAAGAAGATCGAGGTCAAGGTTATCCAACTATCTTTAAAAATTGGCCAGCACGATATTGATGTCCGCATCAAACGGGCAGAACAATTCTTCGCCAAAGGTGACAAGGTCAAAGTTGTCCTTCGTCTCCGCGGTAGAGAAAAAACCCGCAAAGATCTGGCAGCCGATATTATCCGTAACTTCAGCACGGCTCTAGGACCGGACATTATCATCGAAAAACCATTATCCTTCCAAGGAGCAGAACTATCAATTACCATTGCCAAAAAATAACTATATGAAAAAACTTAAAACGAACAAAGCAATCAGTAAACGTATCAAGGTGACTGGCTCTGGTAAATTGAAGATCAGAACTGGTGGTCAGAATCATTTCAACGCCCGTGAATCTAGTAAAACGACTGTCAACAAACGTCGCGACAAGACTATGTCGAGTCGTAATACTATCAATATCAAATTGATGACACCGTATAATTAGACCTTTCCGCAATTCTTAATTCTTCTCTCTTAATTCTTAATTCCCAAATACTGTCATGCCTAGAATCAAACGTGGCGTCCATCACGTCAAACGACGTAAAAATATCCTGAAGAAAACTAAGGGATACATGTGGGGACGCAAAAATAAACTGAAACAAGCTAAGGTCGCTGTGACCAAAGCTGGCGTCAACGCTTATCGCGATCGCCGTCTAAAGAAACGCACTGCCCGTGGTACTTGGCAGGTAAAATTAAATGCCGCACTCCGTCCTCATGGCTGGAGCTACTCACGATTTATCGATGCTCTGAAGAAAGCTAATATTGGTCTGGATCGTAAGGTCTTAGCTGATATCGCTGAGAACGAGCCAACTGCTTTTGTGAAGATACTTGAGAGTTTGAAGAAATAACTCAAACTTAAAAACAGGACGACGTTTTTTAGGACCACCCCAGGTCTGCTGACCTGCCCCTCCTTTTAAAAGGAGGGGAAAGGGGTGGTGGTCGTCCTGTTTTTTGTTTTACCTAACTAACATTCAACTTAGACAACTCCTCCTTGGTGGCATTTAACCGATCTTTATTTTTCTCTCGCTCAGTCTCGACTTGAGCTTTTAATTCTTCAGTGAAACGACTGCCAGCCAGATTCTCAACAGCTTGTTGTAGCAAGTAGACAGCACTTTCAATAGTGTCATTACCTAAGTCTGGACTCCCACCCACACCTTTACCGCCTATAAGCTTAGAAAACGCCATAACATCATTTTTTGCGCTCAGACTCAAAACAGCTTCACGATTTTTAGTTTCTTGTACGCTCATCAATGTTTGTAACGCCAATTCTAAATTCTTGTCTCTTTCCAGATATTCTCTATCAGATTCAGAAGGATTTGCCAATTCTTGTGCTTTTTTTATTCGCGCCTCAACCTTCACAACGGCATTTACTAAATCTTGTGCTTTAATCTGGTCAAGTGCACTATCCAGCCTCTCTTTAGCTTGTTTATATTGATCCTCCAGAGCCGGTCGATTATCTATCTTTAATTCTCCGTCACTTTCTAAAGTAGCACCCAAAGGGTCTAACATCGGCTCCGGAACAGGATTAGTTGGTGGCATTTCAAAACCTGACATATAGTTTTATTGTTACTTATTAACCTCCGCAAACAGAGACACTTGTTTATCAAACATCAAATCTACCCTCGAACAGTCTTCTTAGACAGCATATCTCTGTCAGCGTCTAATTTGGTTTTATTCCTTTTGTCTTCAGCTTCCTTTTGTGCCTTTAGTTCGGTCGGAAATCGACTGCCGGCTAAATTCTCTACAACTTGTTGCAATTGATATACCATATCACCAAGACTATCACTATACTCTTCTCCTGCAAAAAAATGATACATTGATTTATATGCAGTTAATAGTGGATAAACCTGACGCTTCGCTAAATCTTCGAAAATAGGTTCGTGATTCTTGAGAGCTCGTAACGTACCTAGGGTATTTAAAGAAACCTTCATGCCCTGACAGTCCTCATAAGTCGCATCGTATTCAGAAGGTTTTTTACCATTATCTAGCTCATCGAGCGTCTCCTGAACTTTTTTCCGAGCAGCGTTTAAATCTTCCTGCCTAATATTTGGCAATCCTTCAATTAGAGCCTCCTTGTGTAATTCGTACTTATTTTCCAAAGGCTGACGCTCATCTAAGAACACTCTTCCGCCAATCTCTACGGTGCTATCCATTGGGCCAATCTCTGATTCCTTGACAGGCTCTTGGGGTGGCATTTCAAAACCTGACATATAGTTTTATTGTTACTTATTAGCCTCCGCGATAAGTATAAAGTAATTACTCATTTCTGTAAAAAAAGGACCTTTTTAGACACCTAGCGTTTTTGATAAATAAACAACCCGCCTGGCCGAAGCGAAGCGGGTCTTGTTACATTTTCAATAGGTCATCATAGAGGAATACTGTTAGTCTTGATTCTCCGCTGGCATGGAGGTCTCCACTAGTCCATCTACGATACTGACGGTAATCTGCATGGTGCGACTTTCGCTAGCAAAGGTCTTAATGAAGATAGCCTGACTATGACCCTCGATGACAAGAATATCTTTCAGTAGCCATCGAGCAGAGATCCCTCTCCTCCTAAACGATAAGGTAATCGCCAAGTCGCAATTCTGCCATTCACCAATGCTGAAAATGAGTTTCGAATAATCCTGGTCATAAATCAGTTGACCTCTCCAAACCCCTTCGGTATCTAAATGGTCGTTAAGTTTTGAGGTGCCGATCAATTCCAATAGACGCGTGCGGATGTGTGCTGAGGTCAGAGTCTTAATCTCCAACATCGTAGTCTCCCGGGTAAAAGGTACATTGCGAATTACTGGGAACACCCTGCTTTTACCACGATAATACACGGGAGTCAATCCTATTGCCTACGAATGATTTTTTTTACGCTTTAAAATCTTGATATATAACCACAGTCCAATCAGAATACCTACTGTATCAATCGCCACGTCTAACAACTGCCCTGACCGATCGCGGATAAAAAGCTGATGAATCTCATCGCTGGCAGCGTAGGTCAGACAAAAAGCTAATAGATACCATCGGTGCTTCACTCTACTCCAGGCCCACGACACCAGCCACGCTAAGACAGCGTACTCGCCAACGTGAGCTAGTTTACGCAAAATGGTATCCCACAACACTTCCAAACCAGAGCCGAGATCTGGAATAGAGGACCAATAGAAGATTAAGAGCATCCAGAGTATGACCAGCGTCCAGCGGATAGATTTAGATTTCATCATGCTAGTAATTAGTAAATCGAAATTAGAAATTAGGGGAAGTCAAACAGCTACATTGTAACTAATAAACAATTTTAAACCAAGAAAACCCCCGTGCCACATTGTGCGACACGGGGGTTTATTCGAGCTGACTACCTACCTCTGCCAGTCGGCGCAGTAGGCTTCCCACAGAGGCAGCCAGTCTTCTTTCATGACGGCGGTGATCACTTCATCGACGAACTCACCTTCAAGCAAGAACTGTCCGCGACGTCGACCCTCTTCCTTGTAACCACACTTAGCGTTGAAGGCGAGGCTACGTCCATTCAAGGCTTTGGCGCCGGAAGTGATCCTGCGCAGACGCAGGGTGTTGAAAGCGTAGTCGAGCAGAATCATCTTAGCATCGAAGCCGTAGCCTTTGCCCCAGAGATCCTTCTCACCGATGAACGAACCTGTGCCCGCAGTACCGTGGATGTAGCGAATCTTATGCAGACCCATGTTACCGATATGCCGATCATCTTCATTGAGACAAATAGCAAAGATGAGATCAGTCGGGAAATCAGCACGAGTCATAGACTTCTTGAGAAACTCAGCCTCATACGTCAGGGGCAAAGGGAATGACTGGTCCAAGAATCGTGACACCTCTGGATCGTTGAGCCAACGACAAAGACGATGACAATCACCCTCCTCCAAAGGCCGTAGATAGACTTTCTTGCCCCGACGAAAAACGATGTGGTCTGACATGGTAGTTTCCTCCTGATAGTAAAATGAACGGCCCAGATCCGCCAAGGCAATAATTAAAAACCCCTGACCATCTGGCCAAGGAAATCATGAATTTATTGCTAACTTTAGAGAAAAATTACTTCATAGAATTGCCCAAGCCAAATAACCAAATAGTGACACCCATTTTCTGGGTATCCACGTGAGAGGCTGGGATGTAGCAATTTCTATAGTTCATATATTATGCTTAACAGATGGCTAAAAAGCTGTCAAACAGTAAGTTTCACCGGAGGTTAACCACCCCCTCTTTTCTCCCCCTTAGTAAGGGGGAGTGCGTGGGGGTAGAGACTATTGGTGATATCAAAAAACTGAATTGGTCTATTCAGTTTGATTGAAATTCAGACAAATTCTACCGCTCCAAATCTAATACTTCGTCTATTCTAATCTGCGCTACAAACTCTGGTACGTGACTGACGAGAATCATCGCACCTTCATAGTCTTCCAGAGCTTGAGCGATAATGGGTAAATGACGGAAGTTAATATGGTTGGTTGGCTCGTCGAGAATCAATAACCCTGGTTTTTGTAACACTAACCGAGCAAAAGCTACGAGACCTTTCTGCCCTTCAGATAAACTCCCAATTTTACTTTTGATTAGTTTAGAACTGATGAGAAATCCTGCTGCTGTAGAACGCAAAAACTCTTCATTACGTCCGTCCATCACTGAGTTGAGCGAATCATAAACTGTGTCTTCAAAGTTAAGTGTAGAAAAATCCTGACGGTAGTAGCCGACAACCACACCTTTGGCAATCTGCGCTCCTTCAGTGTGGCCTGAGGCTAATCGTTCTAAAAGTGTACTTTTGCCAATGCCATTAGGACCGACTAATTGCAGACGATTGTTACGCTTCAAGGAAATATCTTTCTCATGTTCGATAATCTTATGATTGCGCATCGTGGAATATGAGGTGATATGCATGATCTCTCCCAGCAAATCCTCCTGCATCGGGATTTTGAACGGGCGGATAGTTTTGTCTTCTTTACGCACATCAACTTTGGCGGCTTCCATTTCCTCGGCTGCGTCTCTCATCTTACGCGCCACCAGACGCATCTTGCCTCCTTTGTGTGCAAACATATTAGCCTTATCCTTATTATCTTGAATTTCTTTGGCTAACTGCGCGTTCTTTCTGTTTTCTTTCTCTCGACGAATCTCAATTTCTTCCATTACGTCGTAGTAGTTACCAAGATACCGTTCAATTTTGTGTGTGAAAACATCGAGGTATAATACGCCTTCGGTAAATGAGTTCAAAAAATCAGCATCATGAGAAATAACCAAACAGGTCTTCTGATAGTTGATCAGGAAATCTGTCAGGTGTTCGATGCCCGCTTTGTCCAAATTATTTGTCGGCTCATCAAGCAATAAAATATCCGGATCCTGAATCAAAGCTGAAGCCAGAAGTAATCGCGCCTGCTGACCACCAGATAAGGATTTGATCTTGATATCTCCTTTCACGTTTAAATTCACCACTTCCAAAATCTCATCAATATGCTGTTGGATATGATATAACTCTTTGCCCAAAACTTCCTGGAAATATTCGTTAACAGTCATTTCCATCTTGGCTGGTGGTATCACTTGATTGGCACGAGCTACCGTCAGTCCTTGGCCCACGTGAATTAAACCTTTAGTTGGTTTCAGAGAGCCGCTGATAAGTTGAAATAAGGTGCTTTTACCAGCGCCATTCTGTCCCATTAACGTGAATTTGGCTCCCAAACGCAACGAAAAATTAACCTCAGTTAAAATAGGTTCATCTTTGATATATTCGAAGGTCACGTCTTCGAAGCGGATAATAGTTTCGTTACTAGACATTGGGTAAAATTAAAAAAAGGAACCTGATGAGTATAGGTTCAAATGACGGTCTAGTCAACCGTGGTCTGTCATTGCGAGGAGCAGTGCAAGCCTGCCCCGAGCCTGCCGAGGGGAAGCAATCTGTCCTTATTTTAACGGAACGAAAACCACATCCAACAAATTTTCCTGCGTCACATTCCCCACTTCATCTTTCTTCACAAGGATCAACTTTTGACCAGTTGGGAACTTCAGTGGCATCACCAGCTTACCACCGTTAGCTAACTGCTGGATCAAGGCTGGCGGAATTTTATCGGATGCTGCCGCAACGACAATTTTATTAAATGGAGCTTCCTCAGGCCAGCCTTTGCGGCCACTACCTTCACGCAAATGGACGTTGGTATAACCTAAAGTCTTAAGTAGATTCTTTCTCGCCTGACGGTATAATTCTGGAATTATTTCCAAAGAATACACTTCCGAGACAATCTCAGCTGCAATAGCTGTCTGATAGCCACAGCCAGTGCCTATTTCTAATACTTTATCCTCCGGTTTGAATCGTAGAGCTTGAGACATCAAAGCCACAATATACGGCTGGGAGATAGTCTGTCCTTTACCAATTGGCAAAGGTTGATCAAAATAAGCTTGATCGGCTAAATTCTTTGGTAATAATTTCTCCCGCGCAACGACTGACATAGCGCGTAAAACAGCGGCGTCTTTAATTCCGCGAGCAATCATTTGCTCCTCGATCATGAGGGAGCGATCGTGGTCAAACTTATTCACATACATAGATATCGGGATTATAGTAGCACAGACGGAGGAGGAATAAAACCCGAAATCCTAGACTCTAAATCCTAAACAAATTCGAAACCCAAAGTTCAAAATTCGAAAAAAATAAAAACTGCGTGGTGCGACGAATCGCGAGACACACGCAGTTGAGCCGATGATCGGCTGGGGCTGAATCTACTTCAGCCCATAGACCCCACGGCTGACACGGACGAAGCGTTCGTCCCGAGCCAGCGCAGCCCCGAGGTTTTGCTTGAAGTTCTCGCCCCGCCGACGCTGACTCCGAGCGCCGACCAGCTCCGCCAGCCGAATAATCGCAATCGGCTTCTTACGCTCCGACATGATCTGGAAGGCCAGATCGGCTGACTTCAGCTTCGGACGCGTCGTCTTGGCCGGTGCCGACTTCTTGGTCGGACGCCGACGGACGATCTTCTTGGTTGCCGAGCGGAGGCGCTTGACGCGCTTGTCCGCCCTCTTCAACTTGGCGATCTGAATCTTGTACTCGGCGATTGCCTTCCGAGCCAAGACAATCTGCCGATTCATGAAGCGCATGACAGAAACAACACCGGTTCTAACCTTTATACGGGGCATATAGACCTCATAGCTAGGGGTGAAAAGGACTATCGAGTGACGGGTAATAAAATATACTACTACATATACTAAATTTTGTCAACCCCTGTTAGACATGAATTTCTAACGGGTTCAATAGTACAAATAACTTGACAAATATACCTATATTAGGCAGGCTATAGTTATCAGTCAGGGTCGCGGAACCCTACTGACAAATACCGGCAAATGTCCAGTATTTGAGCAGTTCTTTGAAAATCTCCGCACATCGAAAGGTAGGTCCCCTGTGTTGTTCCTGCACACCCTCCTCGCGATGCTTATGAGTTTCCAGCTTCAGCTGGGAACCATGAGCGACCAGCCGACCACAACGGTGGTCGAGCCCCCAACCATCCAAGGACCCGGAACACCAGTCAAACCGCCGCCCCCTCCTCCTCCGCCAAAGCAGGTGGAAGACACCACGTGGGGCGCACTCAAGGACCGTTTCGGTCACTAGGAGACACATGAAAATTCTCATACTCTCTACGTTGGTACTGGCTCTGCTGGTACCGCCTCATGTGGCTGCCTGCAATCCTGGGCAAGCTCCCGAACCTCTCCGTGCCGAACTGAACATGCCCCGTGCTGAACTCACTGCCTGCGTTGCTAATGCCGTTACCGGGATTACGACCAGCAATGAGCAGTCCTTCGTTGCTCTCGGGCGTTCCCTGACGACTAGTCCGTGGATGCCGGAAGATCAGCAGAAGAAAGCTGGACATGTCCTCGCCTTTACCGTGACCCTCACCGACACCTACATGAAATCTCGTGGTGACGATGAGGCAATGATGTTCGTCACTGGCACTTCGCTGGAAGAGGCCAATACTGTTCTCAACCAGATGCTTCAAACCACTTCTGTCAGAGGTGGTCCTGATCAGCCGAAGAAATCTCCCAGTGGCAACGGGCAAACGGTTCGTTACTTCCCCTTGAAGGATGGCAAGCTGGCGATCTTTACCAGCGCCGATTTCTTGTGGGCAGTGATCTTCGATCCAGCCACAGCCACTAAGCTCTACGAAGTCCGTGTCGTGATGGGAGGCTGACATGCGAGCACTCTTCGCTACCGTCGGTCTCGTCATCGTACTAGCCACACCGTCGTTCGGGGCTGGCTACGCGTTGAATACCTATGACCTGACCAGTGGAGCCCAATCGCTGACCGTGCAATTCACCCACAAGTTCACCGGAACGGTCTCTGTCCCTTATGGTCAATCAGGGCCGACAACCGTGGTCCTCGACTATATGTACCCAACCGAGGCACTCGGTGAATGGGGTTCGTTCCAGACCAGGTCAGGGTCGTCGTCCTATGACTACGCTTTCCACGACCTCTCACCGACGTTCGAGTGGTTCAGTGGACAGTGGATGCGGGTTACATGGACAATCCCTGCCAATTTCAACTGGTCGTTCCCTGTTGAGTTCTGGGTGCAGTACAACTTCGTCGGGACTCGCGCTCAAACTCTGAGCGGTGTCTCTAATGACCTGTCCTCTGACGGAGGAAACTACACTACCATCACCACCAACGTCACCGCGCAGCAACCTGTCTACGACTTCATCGACTACTGCTTCACGAACCCGGTGACTGGTCAGGTGACTGGCAACTACGGTGCGATTCAAAGGACGCAAGGGTATCTACACGCAGGCTACTCAGGTAACTGCATCAGCATGAGCATGTTGATTGCCGCAGCCATGCGACATATCAACATCCCTGCTAGCATTGGCCTGGGATATACTGTGGGCGGTACCTTCTCCTTGCCTATGAGCTCCACTCGGACAATGAATGTGACCTTCACTGCCAGTCCAACAATAGGTCACTGCGTAGTCGGTGGGTGGCGTAACGACGACGTCTTCGTGCCGTTCGACACAAGCACTAAGCTGTCACAGTTCGCTCCACTCCAGTTTGTGATGGTGGGATATTACGAAGATCCGGCCGATGCTATCCATGGTTTCTACACCTTCGGTGGCAGTAGCCAACAAACGCTCTCCACTAGCTACATCTACAGCAACGCTAGTGGTACGGGCAGTCAAACGTACAGCTGGGACAAGACTCGGCGCACAACCGAGACCACAGGCAGCGGAAACTACGATCTCTTCGCCCAGAAGATTACCAGCTCCTATCATGGAGGCTCGGGTATCATCGGAGGTGAAGGTGGTGGCACAACTGGAGTAGGAGAAAATCCACACAACACACCTACCCCACTGGCAATCTTCCCAGCAGCAATCCGACCGGTACGCGCTGGTGAACAGCTCTACGTCGAAATCGGCGCGCCCGAAGATGGCGTCGAAGCTAGTCTCCAGCTCTACGATGTCCAGGGTCGGATGATCCCAAACTTCGGCTTCGAAGGACGGGTCGTCGGCTACAGCACGAAGAACCTGCAAGTTCCAGACAGTCTCGGTAGCGGTGTCTACTACGCTCTACTCACCTTCAACGGTGAAAAGGTCGACACCGACCAAATCGTGGTTATCAGGTGAAAAACCAGAACATCTAGTTTACATCTGTGCCAAGCAGCGCGACGCATCTGGGGGGATGCAAGCAATGTTCCCAAACTAAATCCCCGTCACGCTCAGCGTGACGGGGATATTTTTTTCAGAAAATTTATTTAAAATACTCTATCTTCATAGCGCGTCGTACTTCCTCCATCGTCTCGTGTACGACTCCTCTCGCTTTTTCCGTACCTTGCTGGATCATTTCCATTACTTTGTCTGGACGTTGCTCCCAAGTAGCTCGTTGGAGCCGAATCGGCGCTAGCATCTCATCCAGAATATCTATCAAACGACGTTTAATCGTGACGTCACCTAAGCCACCTTTTTTATAATGCTTTTCTAATTCCTTCACTTCATTCTGATCAGGCGCAAAAGCTTTCAAATAGGTGAAAACCACATTACCCTCTACGCGACCTGGATCAGTCACTTTCAAATGCTTCTCGTCAGTATACATTTTCATCACTTGCGTTTCTATTTCTTTGCGCGACGCGGAGAGATAAATACAATTTTCTAATGACTTACTCATCTTGGACTTACCATCTAAACCTGGTAAACGTGAAATGTCTGCTTTCAGGGCTTGCACCTCATGAAAAGTATCACCGTAAAGACTATTAAACTTACGAGCTATCTCATTGGTCTGCTCAATCATAGGATATTGATCTTCACCGACTGGCACAATATCTGCACGGAAACTGAGGATATCGGCTGCTTGGCTGACTGGATAGACCAGAAATCCTGCAGGCACATTGGTGCCGAACTTTTTTTCCTTCATCTCAGTTTTGACTGTCGGATTACGTTGCAGACGTGCCACAGTAACTAAGTTGAGAAAATATAAAGCTAACTCAGCAATCTCAGGAATTTGTGACTGGATGAAGATAGTTGTCTGCGAAGGATCAATACCAACTGCGAGGTAATCCAAAGCCACCTGCAAGACATTGTCATGCACTTTCTTCGGATTATCGAAGTTGTCAGTCAACGCCTGCACATCAGCAATCATGACAAACTGCTCATGCGTCTCCTGCAAAGCAACTCTGTTTTTCAATGACCCGACATAATGTCCTAGATGCAGTTTACCTGTCGGACGATCACCGGTTAAGACTCTTTTTTTTATCATGAATTTTTCATTGCTCCCTGACGAAAGTTCGTCCATTTTAGCTTAATCATAGCTCCAAAGGTAGCACAGACTACCAGCACGGTCGCCAGCCAGCCAATAACTGGAATATAGCTAGCAATTCGTAACAAGATATAGATACCAACTGCTACTAACCACAAACGCCAGCCAGTCCACTGTTTGTTAGCACGTTGAATCAGCCAAGCAGCAATCATAGTGGCCGTCAGAGTTTTGGCAAAAGCTAAACTAAGAATAAAGGTGGCTAGAGCTAAAAGCCCTAAAGGAACGCCGATGATAGTCACCATGAGTATAATTGCAGCAACTGGTAAGACAATAAAATAGACAATGCCAGCACCAAAACGAGACCAAAAATTTTTCTTCATGTCATCAGCTATCTGCCAAACATACTGACCACCAAAACCAATAATTAATCCTATGACAAGCATGGCCGACAGCAATGTTACTAGTGCAAACCAACCCATAGCATTTGCTGCCATCGCTTGCCACTGCGCTGGTTTTTCTTGCGGTATTAAAGTTGGTTGATAGGTAGCTGTGGCGTTATTCTTGAGAAATGGAGCAAAATCAAAAGTACCACTTGGTTGCGCGTACTCAATCGGCGCATTGAAAGTTGAACCTGTTTGCACTGCTAATGATTTGGTGGCGATAATCCTGCTTGGTCCTGCGAAGCTGCCATTCAAAACAATTTCCTCCCCACGTATTTCACTCGGACCGGCGTAGCTACCGTTTAACGTCACCGTACCAGCAGCTATTTTCACTGCGCCACCGACCTTACCATTGACGATCACCTGACCTCCAGCAACAACTAAATCACCGCCAATATCAGCATTGATGGTAATCGAACCACCAGCAACTACCAAGTCATCGGCTACAGGAGAATTAATAATAATCGTACCACCGGCTAATCGAGCATCATCACCAACGTTGCCAAATAAATTTATGGTACCGCCGGCCACTACCACATCCTGACTCACCGGCTGATTGACCGTAATGTTTCCACCCACAGCATAGACATCACCGGTCACAGGTGCTTGGAGAGACACTGAACCTCCCGCAGCATAAAA
Organism: uncultured Gammaproteobacteria bacterium; assembly: GCA_964487895.1. Lineage (GTDB taxonomy): Bacteria > Patescibacteriota > Patescibacteriia > UBA1558 > 2-01-FULL-52-15 > CAYYYA01. Next base: position 13,650 of record CAZASM010000006.1, on the reverse strand, counting down.
ATCATCAGTGCTAGGGTTAGTCAAAGAAACACTATCACCTTGTTGCCAGAGAGCCGCTTGAACAGGCAGAGCGATTAAAAGCACTAGAAGCGGTGTTAGTAGAAGTAGTTTTTTCATATAGCAATATTATTAAGCTACTTAAATTATTTTTTTTTATTTCCTGGCGAAACCTTGAGTTTCACATACGGTTTACTGACTGAACGTAATAATTGTATAGCTAATCCTAGCAGCAATAGTGTTGAAGCGACAATTAGTACCCATTGAACCCACGGGTATTGATCACTACCTGCCACAGTAATAGTCACGACCAAAAGACAAAGCACGAGCACTATCAATGGCATCAAAGGACTAAGAAATTTCATACGACCCTCCTACCATAGCAAACTCATATAAATATTTCTTCAAGGCTGACAAATCCGCTGGATTCAACTCGGAGCGAAACTGGGTATCATACTTCTTATAGATTGGCACTAATTCTTTGGAAGCAAAGGTTGTTTTGCCTGTTTCGCGAGAAACTAACAGACAAATCTTTACTAGATTAGTATTAGTAACTTGAAACTTCTTGCCATTTAGCAAGTTGAAAGTGACATCTGATTTACCCTCGTCGCTCATCTTTTTGATACTCAGAGTTAAATCGTCAGGCTCCTCAACTGAGATGAAATGTTTAATACGATCTTTGTGGGCGGCGTAGAGATAAGAAGCAAAGATCAAGACAATACCGAGAACAATGAAGGACACGATGCGATAAATAGCTTCCGCCCCAGCCAAATCATACAAAACAATCTTGATAATGCTGGCAAAAAATAAGGTCAACGCCAATAAGCGCATAACGCGAATTTTCTTCGCCATACCGACTATCAAAGCAGCAACGGCATACAGTAACCAGAAAATAGAAATCGCGACATTGTTTACTTGATACCGTGCGCCGTAGGCTTGATCATAATAATTCCGCGTCGTCGGCACGAGAGACTTTAAACTATTAATATAAGTGCTAATCTCCTGACTAATCACAGTTATCGTCACGATGTTCGCGACAACGACTAAGATATGCATCATACGTCGTTCATCAGACGATAACATCTGACGATACCGACGATAACCATAAGCGCTTAGATAGAGCAAAACAATGATTATCATCTTGACCCAGAAGTTGGCATTGAAAAAAGCCGGACTACTGCTATCAAAATCAAAGATCCACATACGGAACAAAACCATCAGAGACAAAATCAAACCATACGTTCTGGTACCTTTGCTAGCCAGCTGTAAGCCAATCCAAACCATCACTGTCGCTTCGACAGCCCAAGCTAAAGTCAACCAATGACTGTGGAATTGAATGCCAATTGTCGCAGCAACGAAACCAGCCGCCAGACCAGTCAAAGCATAAGTCAAATAGGTATCCTTACGATTGTACTGGAAGATAACATAGGCCAGAGCAATGTAGAGAAAGCCAAAACATAGCGTCACCAAAGAGCGATAATCTTCCCAGCCGTATTGACCTAACAGGTAATACAAGCTGATAACAGTAAAGATTGGGTTATAGACCAGAACCACCAGATCAGCTGGGGTACTTTTGCGTTGGCGGACAAAGTTATAAACAATCGAAGTCATCAGGAAGAGGAAGAAGTACAACATGGTATAACTAATGTGCGTCACAAAAGAAACACTATACCACGAGGACATCAGGTAACAGCTACTGACAAAAAGCGCTATCAAATCCAACTCGCGCCATTTACGCGCATAGGCGAAGCCTACTACCGCCAAATTCAAAGTAAAGAGATAAAATAATACTTGACTGTTGTGGAGGCTACCAGTATTAAGTAACAACGGCGCAGAATAGCCACCCAAAAGCCCGAAGAGAGCAATAATTTTCGCATCATAGCGCAGTGACAGATAGCCTGCTAAAACACTAACTAAGCCTAAGAAAAAAATACCAACTCCAAAAGGCCAGAGACCATCGACAGCTGTAGCAGTAAAAAAAGCAAAATACAGCAGACCTAAACCACCGCCTGTGAACTCTTTAGACCACTGCGGATAGCGGGTATGAAAGAAGTCTCCCAGAGCCAGAAGTAATAAGCCACAGATAAAGCCAGTGATGATCCGACCAAGTGAATCTAAGCCAAAAACACTTTGATACACGCTATAATTCAGCAGATACATAATGCCAATAGCAATAGCGATAATACCAATCTTTCCCAACCAGGCGACACCCAGTTGGCTTTCGAAGCTAGAATCACGATCTTTTTGCTGAGCTGTTGATGTAGCGATAGAAGCTGACGGTAAACGTGTAGTCGGAATAGTATTGATAGCCTGAGCTGGGCTATTTTTTTTACCTTCTAAACTATCAATCCTACTTTCTAAAGTCTGAACTCGGCCAGAAATATTTTTTAACTCTGTCAGAACTTGTTGTAATAAGTCTTGAGCTGTGGCCATAGCTATTTTTATTTTATTTTAATGACATAGGTCTTAGATACCTTATCGTGCCAAGTTTGTTTATCTTTATCCCAAAGCATCCAGAGGTAGCCTAGAAGCAAAGCATATGAAGACACGATCTTGAACACTTCTCGCACGATTGCTTGTACCCAACTAACCTGGCCTCCCGTAGCCGTAACCACTTTAATGCTAAGAAATTGTTTACCCAAAGTCTGACCCTTCCAACCAATAAACACAATGCTATAAGCATAAATAGCAACTGTCAGAGGCCATTGAAGACCGCCAAGCCAAGACCCTACCAAGTTCGGATTGCTATTTGCACTATTCATCAGAAATCCGAAAAAAATCATCACTATTGCATATAAAATAATGCCGTCTATCAACGAGGCAAAAAAACGACGCCAAAAACCAGCATACGTCATAGCTTCAGAGCTAGCAGGCTGTGGTGTCGGAGGTGTCACAGGTGCCACTGGAGGCATCTGCTGGATACTCTCCATTTGCTTCATTAAATCTGGAGAAACAGACTCCTGAGGGTTGATCGGTTCCATAAATAAAATTATTAATAATTTGCCCTAATTATAGCGAGTTTAGGGTAAATATGAAAGCCAGCTAAAAGCTTGAAGCTCTAAACCCTAAACTCTAAATCCTAAACAAATTCTAAATCCAAAGGATCAAAAATCCAAAACAAAAAGTTAATTTCTTACTGTTACTATTTACTTCGCCTCAGTTGGAGCGGCTTGCTCTAAAAGTTGCATAAAAGATCCAACGTAATATCCTAAATGCAATTTGCCTGTCGAATGGTCTCCGGTCAAAACTATTTTTTAGATGATATAGCTATATATAGCAATAGTAGCTTATTAAACACTCTCTACCAATCTTTACCAAGGCCAATAATTGGCTAAGGTAAAAGCACTAAAAAAACCAAAAAATAAAAATATCGCCAAGATAATTACTCGACGCCAGAGCTTGGGCTGTACAGCTCGCGGTAAGAGACGATAATTAGTCCAATTGACTAAACCGATATGGACAAACATAGCAATAGCATTGATAATCGCTCCCATCATGATGAGAAAACGTGGCTCGGCCACGTTGAAAGTGAAGAGCAGTATTCCAAATATTATCTGAGCCCAAACAAAGAAATAATACAGTTGAGCCAAATTGACTTTTTTTTGACCGCGCTTCAACAGGCGTAAAGCAACATTTTCTGCCATAATTCTGGAGGTAGAATCAGTGACACCCAGCTGTGTCTGGAATAACATAACAGCCACAATCAAGAGAAAAGCAACGCCGGCCATAATTCCCATTCGTTCGGACATAATCAACCCCTCATTTATCACAAACTGAATGCCCTGAGTGTTATCAGTCAATCCATAAGTGGTGGCATGGGCCAGAACCATCAGTAAAGCGATGCCCAAAAAGCCCAGAAACCAAAATATTATTCCGTGTTCGAGATTTATTTTTCGCCACCACTGGTTGAATTTAAGATGATTCTCCTCTGAAGCTATGAAATCATGTCCCTCGAGACGAATCTCTTGTTGTTCGCGTCGGTGAAACAAACTGCCAATCTTCTGAGCATGAATCCCCATACCGTAACCCTTTTCCTTGATATATATTGACTGACTTAGATTCAGATTGCCACCGGCTCCAGAATAAGCAAAGGCGGCAAAAAAGGCGGCAAAACTCATACCCGGTGCCAGCCAGTTATAATCAACTCCTTGCCCAATCAATCCTAGAAATAAAGCTTGCCAGTCCGACCAGGAGGTCAAGAAAAAAGCTAAAAAAATAATAAAGGGAATGGCAATAGCTATGATCAGTCGCGTCAGTCGTTCCAAAGTGCCATAAACTGTCTTACCCAAACTAACGATCAAACCAATAACTACTAACATCAAAGCTGCTAACCAACGAAAATCCCCCAGACCAAAAACAGAAGCCAAAACTTGAGCCGAAGCGGCAATGATACCAGGCAAACTGAAACCGATAAAAGTTGAAGCAATAAACCAATAAACCGACCAAGGGAATAAACGATGAATACCGACAAAAACGCTCTCGCCCTTGGCTAATGCGTAGCGCTCAATTTCCATGTTAATAAAAAACTGAAAAGAAATGCCCAACAACGCTCCCCAGGCAATCCCCAAGCCATAATTGGAGCTGAGATAAGGCCAAAGAATTACTTCGCCGGAACCGAAACCGAGGGCTAACATGAGAAAGCTCGGTCCCATTAGCTTGCGTAAAGGAAGTACTTCCGGAAAATGTTTACGTTTTTCTTCTCCAGCTGTAATCGCCATAGCTAAAGTATAGCACGCGTTTTATTTGGCTGCAGCCTGAAGTCGCTGTAAAGCCAAAACAAAAGCAGCTCGGCGTAAGGTAATCGAGTGCGTTGTTGATAGTTGATAGAGATCAGACAACCCAGCCAAAATCAAAGTTTTCATCTTCGCCAAGACATCTACCTCTGACCAGTGCTCGTTGGCTAAATTTTGTTGCCATTCGAGATATGACACCACCACACCACCGGAGTTAGCTAGGACGTCAGGTACGACAATAATCTGCTTGCTAGCGAGGATATCATCTGCTTCTGGGCTAACAGGACCATTAGCTAACTCTAAAATAACCTTAGCCTGAACAGAACCAGCGTTGCTAGCTGTAATCTGGTTATCCAAAGCAGCTGGGATAATCACGTCAACCGGTAATGACCATAGTTGGTCGTTCGGAATCGTCTCAGAACCAGGGAAACCGATAACTTTACTATTTATCTTCTTAAACTCCACCAAAGCTGGAATATCTAAACCTTGAGCATTATGAATAGTTCCTGAGGAATCAGATACTGCGATAACCTTATGACCATCGTGGTGAGCAAACTCGGCCATGGTCAAGCCAGCGTTACCGAAACCTTGAATCGCTAAGCTAAAAGCCGGGATGCCTTGTTTCTCCGCTACTGCTTGTAAAATATAATATCCACCTTGGGCCGTAGCTACTCCCCGACCTTCAGAACCTCCAGCGTTAATCGGCTTACCAGTGATTACACCAGGAGTCGGCTTGCCAACAATCTTGCTATATTCGTCAACCATCCAAGCCATAATTTCAGGCGTGGTATAGACATCAGGTGCAGGAATATCTTTGTCTGGACCAAGATGTTCGTGAAAAGCTTGAATGTAGGCGCGTGATAAGCGTTCTAACTCTGGCTTAGATAATTTCTTTGGATCTACTACCACGCCACCTTTACCACCACCTAGAGGAATATTAGCCACAGCGCACTTAATGCTCATCAATAAAGCTAAAGCCTTGACCTCATCCAAATCTGCTGCCTGGTGATAACGAATACCGCCTTTGTACGGTCCACGCCAATTATTATATTGCACACGATAAGCTGGAAATAATTGGTCCGAACCATTATCCATAGTGACTTTCAAGTCCTGCTGCCAAATATGGTCAGGCTGAGCTAATCTGCTCAAAACATCAGGATTTAGCTTAATGATGGCGGCCGCTGACTGCACCTGTTGCCAGGCATTTTCAAAAGGAGACATATCTCAGGGTGTTAATAATAAAAAAAGGCTTGTATCGCCTATTGTATCATACGTAACCTAATTTTGACCAACAAAAAAAGTAACCTCAAAAAAGTTCATTGGGATTTGTTTTTAGTCGCTATTAACTAAACAAAGCTAGAAGAAATTTCGTCAAAAAGAAAATTGTTGCAACTACGAAACAGTAGAGTAGGAATATCAGTCCCAGTACTCTCCAGTACATAGCCCAGAACAATCCCATCAGAGTGATGTTTTTGTTCTGTTGCAGATAATCTTTCACCTTTGGATTTAAATCCAGTGGTAATTTCATATGTCAGAAATTAATTATGAAATAATTATACAACAAAATTTACGTTTCGCAAAGTAGAGATAATTATTTTCTACTACCATCAACAAATATTTTCTTCAACCAGTTCTTTATTTGCTGATCTCTATCTTCTTGTTCAAAAAAATAACTATCTAAACGTAAGGTTGTACCTATTTGCTGACCTTGCCATTTTTTTACTAAGGCTTCAAGCTGATCAGCGGCACCGCAGAAATTAGTATAACTAGAATCGCCTAAACCAAAAATAGCGAATTTGCGTTGAGGATATTTTCGACTACCAATTTTCTTCTGTAATTCTAACCAATGCTGTTGCAACTGTCCGTGCAAACGCTTCTTGCCTTCAAAATGATCCCAGCTGCAAGAGCCAATGATAGTGAGGTCAGCCGCCATTATATCATCGGGATTAGTAAGATGAGCGCTTTGTAATGTCACCTGATGCTGGCCTGTTTTTAATACTTGGGTCATTAACTCAGCAGCTGAACGTGTACCGCCGGAGTTACTACCGTAGATGATACGAATATGCATGAATATAAGTATAGCTGAAAGTATAAAAAAATACTAAAACAAAAAAGTCTCCTTTCGCGAGACTGAATGTACTCGTTCAGACGAAGCGATCTAGTCTGTAATACTAATAAGCTAGACTGCTTCGTCTCGCTTAATGCCGAGACTCGCAGATGGTTATAATTTACCGAATCGAAGTATATCCTCCCTCTCTCCCATGTTTGGACAAAACAATCTGCCACAACTGATTATTGCGCACACGGAAAGAAGCAGCACAAGAAAGTAAATAATAGCTCCACTGACGATAAAATCTGTCACCATATTTTTCTTTTAGCTCTGGCCAATGTTGATCAAAGTTCTGCCACCAAGCCATCAGTGTCTTATCATAGTCGGGTCCAAAATTATGCCAATCTTCAATGACAAACAGACCCTCAACTGCGCCAGTAATCTGCTGAGCTGAAGGTAACATACCATTGGGGAAAATGTATTTATTAATCCAAGCATCTGTAGTTGTCGCCGTCCTATTACCGCCAATCGTGTGTAATAAAAATAAACCATCGTCAGCTAAGTGCTCTCGCGCTACTTTCATATAAGTACGGTAATTCTTATAACCCACGTGTTCGAACATGCCAAGAGAAATAATATGATCAAACGTGCCAGTAATCTGACGGTAGTCCATCAACTGAATATCCACCGATAAACCAGCACATAATTTCTTGGCTAACTCTGCTTGTTCTAATGAAACTGTCACGCCGACAACTTGAGCGCCGTATTTCTCCGCAGCGAATTTAGCCCAACTACCCCAGCCACAACCAATATCTAAAACGCGCTGACCGGGCTTCAGTCCTATCTTGCGACAAACTAAATCCAGTTTAGCTTCTTGAGCTTGCTTCAAGTCTGCGGCATCTTTCCAATAACCGCAAGTATAGACCAATCTTGGATCCAACATGGCAGAATAAAGATCGTTACCAAGGTCGTAGTGTTGTTGGGCATTCTTAGACGCCTGACCAAACTTCTGAGTATTAAAAAATCGCGCACGCAAAACTTGTACAACAAAACGCCAATCATAGCCAATTGAAGCTTCTAGTTGAGCGATAAAAACCTTAGAAAAGAACTGGTCTAGTGCTTGCGCCGACCACCAGCCGTCCATGTAGGACTCGCCCAGAGCTAATGAACCGCCAGCCAAAACCCGAGCATACCATTGATTATTATGTACCTGAATATCCCAAGGCCGAGAACCACCCACTTCTACATCGGCCTGGGCTAATAATGCTTTCACTGTCTTCTCTGCTTGTGACATATAGTTATATTATTTACAGCCTACACCTGAGACAGAAAAAATCAAGTTCGCCCCCTGAGATAAGCCACTCCTACCTCATGGGTTAAAAAGAAAGTCCCAGCCTGCCGAAGCAAACTGGGACCGTAGGGGTTTTCTATCACAGAATCTGACGACGTATTGTCAGAGTCTTGCGACTTCAGGTCAGGCAGCTGACTGAACCGCTCTCAGAGCCAAGCGACTATGATTCACGTCCAGATGAAGAATCTGACGACGCAACTCACAAATCCGTTGCATGACGTAGTCAGCGACTTGCTGCTTGGCGTCAGGCAAATGCCCGAACTGCTGTTCGAGCCAGGCGACTTCGATCGGCTCTCCGACGATCATAGTGACCCGCAGGCCAAACCTGATCCCAAAGATCCAATCGATGTACTTGCCAAAACGCGCATAGCTGGTTGGCGGTCCATCGGCTGAAGTCTTGCGATAGGGCTGCAGACCATCAGTACCACCCATGCCAACGAAAGCTATCGGGATGACACGTTGGGCATTCAACACTGATAGACCAAACCCGGCCGGTGCTTGAGGATCTTCAGTCTGTCCCGGCTTGAAACGTCCGCCACCAGGGAACAAGACCACATTAGCAGTTCGCAACAGTTTGATAGACTGTCGCAAAGCGCTACCGTCAGCCCGGATGCCTGTTGCGCTCTTCTTCACTCCGTGAGTCTTCAGCATGCGCAAAGTGATTCTGGCCCACCAGAGTGACATGAAGTTCTCAGCTGCCGCGAAATTCCAGGGAATCCGCTTGTGCTGCCAGAACAGCTTCAGTCCGACGGCAATCTTGATAGCCGCACCGATCAAGAAACTGTCGCACATAGTCTCGTGCCAGGAAGCCAAAAGATCTCCTTTGTCACGGAGAGTCTTCAGATATTCTATACCAATAATCACCAGCTCATTGCGGACCGTATAGGCCCAGATGGAGTAGAGCAGGAAAAGACAGATGACTATCGGTTGCATTACCGGGTAAAGCACGTAGCGCCAAATGAGCAACCAAACTGGATACAGCAAATAGCGTCCGACTGGAGCAACAACTGGACGCAGTAGATATTTCCAGATTGGCCTCATAGTCGGCAGTATCAAGTACTCCCAACCCAAAAAGATAGCAGGGAAAAATCCCCACCAGAGCTTCCCCAACAGCTTCCAAAGAAAAAACCTTGGATGAGCAGTGGTTCTGGCAGTTCCAGAAAATGTGCTAGCCACAAACTCCTCCTTGGTTAGATGTCCAAAGTACAAAACGTTCTGTCAATTGATGACTATACTTAAAATTTATACTTCTGTCAATTTAAAATCCCGTCCCCCAACACACAGTTGAGGAACGGGACTTGAGAGATCAGGCAGCTGCCGCGGTTGTTGAAATTGGGCTTAACCCCAATCCGCAACGCGAGGCAAAAACCGTCATGGCTGACAGGTTCATTAGGTCGATCGGAACATCGAGATCCTTGACCTCCTGCAGACCAGCTTCAGTCAGGGAGTAGTAGCGAAACCTTTCACCCTCCTTCACCTGCAGGAACCCCTGACTGACCAAGATCAACAGAGCCTGATTCAGATCAGGCAGGAGGTCAGTAGGCTGTTTCCATTCACAGCCAAAAAGAGGATCAGGCACTCCCCGGTTTTCAGACAGAGCGGCCATCAATCCCTCGATCGTGGGATTGAGGTTGAAGTACTGACAGCCCTTCACGATAGCCAGCAAATACAGCTCTGTCCGCATAAGGCCAAACTTACGACTCATAAGAACAACCCCTTTCATTCAGGTGAACTGTCTTGGCAATGATGAAATTGCCACGGATAACCACGAAGGAGTAATAAAAACAGCCTACGCCAAGAAGCTGAGACTGTCAAAGACTAAACTCCTAGTAAACGGTGGAGAATTGTATTCCGTTCCCCCATACTCATCGCATGCATCACCACTACAATGACATCACCTTTTTTGATAGAAACAGTCCGTTGAGCTTCCACTAGGAAACCAACTTTCGCGGCATCAGGAGAAAACTGTTGTAAACTAGTGTTGCGATCTTGCACAGTAATATTACGTGTCTGTCCGTCAACAGTTGTCGCTACAATAGTGTAACGACTAACCGCACTACCACGGATAATAGCTGACTGAGCAAAAGCTTCTTGTGCTATCACTCCCATCTCCCGCGCTGTCGTTAAGGTCTTCTCACTTAATCCAGCTACATCTTTAAAAATAGTTTGCTTCAAGCCTAAGCTCTTAGCCTTAGTATTCATCTCTGCTACAAAATCAGCATGAGACAACCCAACCGCATCAACCAAAGCCCTTGATGATTGATTAGACGAAGCGACCAGCATAGCTATCCAGAGATCATAGACAGTCACTGTGTCACCAAGCTTCAGAGATACTTCGCTCGTCTTATCATTACCAACCCAAATCTTGGGATAATCTAGATGTGTTTGGGTGATAACAACTTTCTGTCCCCAATCTGGCTGATGATCAAGAATGACCAAAGCCGTCATCAGCTTCGTCATGGAAGCTGGTGGTAATTGTTTGTCTGCTTGCGATGAGGCTACAACTTTACCACCGGTGTACTTCACATAAGTTACTGATGGCGGTGCTGGTTTTTTGACAACTTTTTTCTTAACAACTTTTTTGGGTACAACTTTAACCGCTGGTTTAACTGGTGCTGCTTTTTTTACGACTGGCGCTGGTTTCGTTACTACTGCAGGCTTAGTTATTGCTAAAACTGGCACACCTGAGGTTATTATTAATAACGGCACGATGAGAACTAAAAGGAAATTTTTAGCTAATTTCTTCGACATAGATACAGTATAGCAGAAAGATGATTATCGTGCCTCTCTAAACAAAAAACTCACTAAAATAGCGAGTTAGATCTAGACTCTAAAACAAACTACTTCCTCATTTTCTGCGGTATTGCCATAACCAGAACTCTCATCAAGAGAACAAAGATAATAACAAGAACTGATAATAAACTAACCGGGATAAAACCATAGGAATAAGCATCCGGATTAGACCAGCCTTTGTAAGCCATGACATAGACATGGAGCATAACAAAGATATAAGCTAGATAGCCTAACCGTTGAACAAACTGCCATTGTTTGAAGTCCATATGTTTGAAGATTGGCGGCATCGAGGTGATAGAGACAATTGAAAAAATCACAATTGCTAAGACGCCAAATAACATCGCACTCTCTCCAACCAGAGTTAGCTTGCCAGCTGTAGTATAAAGTCGACTATAGTAAGCTGGTCCGAGTAGTATCATGGACATTAAAGTGTGCATAGCCGCCAGTGCGAAACCGACTAAACCAACGTGCTTGCGTAAATATAAATGACGCACAATTCCCTGTGAAAAGCGCGCCAACGGTCCCATGACAAATGATATACCAATCAAAATAGTAGCAGCCATAGCGATAGCCTTGTTGCTGATATACAGCGGTATATTCTCGAATGGTACTTCACGAATAACACTGTAGCGGATAATAGCGTAGCCTAAGCTAAAAATAATGACAATAAAAAAAGTGGTAAAGGTTTCATGCCAACCGACACTTTTTCCACTGCTAGATTTCATATTGATATATTATAGCATAAATTAAGAGTCCAGCTGTCTAAAATAATAAACCCAAAGCTAGATACATAAAATCACACAGCATAAATAAGATAGCCCAAAAGAATAACCAAGCTTAAGCATAAACCCAACAAAAAAACTTTACGAGCTAAGTAGAACAAATACTTCTTAGGCTGATAATAATACTTCAGCATATTATAAATCTCAATACCAAATTGCTGGTAGCCATATTTCCTATCGTCGATGACACGTGGCAACATTCGAGCAAAAGTTCGTGGATCATCGAAACCAACGATATTTTTTCGATAGAGAATACTTTCCGCTTGTCCCCTTTTACGCATTGAGCGAAAAGGACGAATAGCAAAAATAGCGATAATGGAAGCTGCGGCAGAAAAAATAGCCATAACCAAATAGACTAGATTCAAACGAGATGAGATCTGCGATAAAGAAAAAAGAAAAATGGCCGAGCTAAAACCAATCAAGACACTAATATGAGTATCCAGATGTTCCGAAAAAGAGACAACTCTGTCCAACGTACTTTTTAGATACTCCAAATCTTCTAACGAAAGTCTTTTAGAGGATTTCATCATTAAATTATATCACACATGGAACATGGTAAACAAAAACAAGGTCTCTTCAACCTGTTTATGATCGGTGGCGGGCCATGTCTGTCTGGTATAAGAAGTTTAGTAGTCTTTCAAGGGGTTTCGAAGTGCTTTGGTTAAGGACGTTTTGAGCCAGATGAGTCGGGATTTAATCAAGAAGCCACAAACAAGCTATAGCAAAATCTATTTCTGTTCTTTCTGTTTTGTCTCGAACTCAGCAATAAAAGATTCAAGCGTATAGCCGCTCATTCGTGTAACCTGTGCTTCTAAATAGTCTACATAGTCTTTAACTTCTTGATGATTTCGAAAGGCATCTGTAAAGTATATCTTCATGAAATATGTAAAGAAACCTACTAAATCAGCGTGATTTACCTTGCCCCCTTCGTCATGTTGCATTACGACGTCATTGAAAGTCGCCTCCAGCTCGGCCCCAATATGGTAATCACCTAGACTTTCAGCCCCATCTTCGTTAGCCTGAAGAAAATCATATTTCCAACGAGGCAAATCAGTACTATCACCGGCTTCAAAACGTTGTAATAAATAGTCCTGTTGACCATGATCGAGTTCATGTCTGACAATACTGCGAAGATTAGGTAACTCCTCAGCAGGTAGCTGACTGTTCAAAATTAATTCTCCCTGAAAACTACCAGTCCTACGAAACACTCCGGCCAGCCCCTTCAGAGCTAGTATTCGGCTGAAACGAAAAGTAATGGAATAATTTTCTTCAAGAAGTTTTTTATAAACCGGCAAATCATCGAGCAGTAGCTGCACATTTTCTTGCGAGACAAATTGTTGTAAACTAGATTCTTTAGTATCAATTTCAACTGCAGTCGCTTTGGAAGAAACCGGGACCTCTGAAGCGTGAGCGTCAATATCCAAAAATTTTAACGAGACAAGAGTAGTCGCCAAAACAAAAGCTAGTTTTAACCGAGTTGTAATAGATGAGGGTCTATCTTTCTTATGCAGTAAACTTTCAATTTTTTTAGCACTAGCTTCAAGGTTATCTGGAGTGACAGTATCAGGTATATCTTCTACATCATTTAAATCATCCCGAAGAATGGCATTGAGATCATTTAGATCTGGGGCATAATGACCTTCGTTAAAAGATAATTCAACCAGAGGCGGAAGATCTGTTGATGTTTCTAGCTCTGACTCTAGAACTTCATATTGGTCAGGACCAATTCCCACTATAGGAATCTCATTCGGATTAGCTGGATTAGTTTCTAATGGTGGTTTCTCACTAAACATATGAGCTTCGTTTTTATAATTCTTCTAACACCGTAGCCCGGATGGGTCATCTGATGTTTTTTATATGTGCCCCTCGACTTCATTCACTACGCTCATTACGCTCGGGACATTCGATTCGCACAGTGTGCGGTGGTCGAAGACCATGAGTGAG
>CAZASM010000005.1:0-45677 GCA_964487895.1 uncultured Gammaproteobacteria bacterium | reverse complement strand
CAAAAAAAACCTCAAGTCCATATTATGAATAAAGAAACAGAACAGGTGCAGCTCATGTTGGGTTTTCCCGGGTTACCTTCACGTCACAAAGATTTGCCAGCCTTAGCCGTAATGACTAATATTCTCGGTGGTACCATGAGCTCGCGTTTATTTACCAACATTCGAGAAAAAAGAGGTTTATGCTATAACATTCACGCTGGTTCTGATAGTCATGAAGATGTTGGTTCTTTCGCTGTGCGCGCTGGCTTGGATAAATCTCGAGTTTTACCAGCTTTGAAATTAATCACCCAAGAATTACGTCGTTTGATCACAGCACCTGTTAGTGCCGAAGAGTTACGTCGAGCTAAGGATAATATCCGCGGTACAACTATTTTGCGACTAGAAGATGCTAGTAGTTATTTATACTTTCTCCAGAGTCAGGAGCTGATGCATGATTCGATCGAAAGTGCCGAAAGTAAATTAGCTAAGGTTATGAAAGTGACAGCTACAGATATTCAACGTGTCGCAACAAATATTATTCGTTGGAATAAAAGTAATTTGGCTATCATCGGACCGTTCAAAGATGATCAGCCATTTAAAAAATTATTAACTAATTAAACCTCTATGGCAGAACAAAAACGTCTCGAATATAGCATCTCCACCATGTCGATAATCAAAGTATTGGTTATTCTCGGTGTGATAGCTTTTCTTTGGTTGATTCGCGGCATTGTTGGTCTCTTATTCGTTTCTATTATTCTTGCCTCAGCTTTCAATCCTATGGTGGCCTGGCTGGAACGTCGCAAAATCCCTCGCGGTTTCGGTATTGTTTTTATCTATATTGTGATTCTCGGTATCTTATCAGCAATCATCACACTAGTTGCTGGACCAATATCTCATGAAGTCGCTGGTTTGACTAATAATTTCCCAGAGTATCGTCATGTCTTAGTTGATGCTTGGAACCATCTTCAGTCTATTAGTGGGGGAGCCTTGGATTCATTTAACGTTCAAAACAGCTTAAGTAATTTTAATTTACCAGGAGCGACTAGTGGTGTTTTCTCTGTTTTACAAACAGTCTTTGGCGGTATTTTTGCTTTCTTTCTAGTTATGGTGATGACTTTTTATTTAACTGTCGAGGAACAAGCTCTGCGTGGTTTCATCAAGGTGCTAACTCCTGATCACTATCAACCTTATGTGATGCAACTGTGGAGTAAGATCCAAAACCGTTTGGGTAATTGGCTTCGTGGTCAGTTAATCCTCTCTGGTGTGATTTTTACTTTGACCTATATTGGTCTATCAGTGCTACAGGTAAAATATGCTCTCGTCTTAGCTTTGTTAGCAGGAGCTTTTGAGTTGGTGCCCTATATTGGACCAATCTTGTCTGCTATTCCAGCGATATTTCTTGCTTTCGTCCAAATGCCTTACTTGGCTTTATTTGTTATTTTGTTGTATTTTGTGATTCAGCAGTTAGAAAATTCCTTCATCGTACCAAAAGTAATGGGCCGAATTACCGGTTTGAATCCTATTGTAGTTCTGATTGCGGTCTTGATTGGTGCGAAAATTGGCGGTATCGTCGGTATGTTGATGGCTGTGCCGGTAGCAACATCTTTATCGACATTCCTCTATGATTTCAATAATCAGGAAGATTCAAGTAAGTAATTTTTCATGTCCAAATCTTTCTATCTCACAACGCCAATTTACTACGTCAATGATCAGCCTCATCTTGGTCATGCTTATTCGACATTGCTAGCTGATGTCTTGGCGCGGTATTATCGTACTAAATTAGGTCAGGGTCAGGTGTGGCTGCTAGCTGGTACTGATGAGCACGGGGCGAAAGTTTTAGCTAAGGCAAAAGAGCAGGAGATGCCGGTGGAAGTTTTCGTCACGACCGTGGCCGAGAAGTTTCAGCAGACTTGGAAAAATTTGAACATCAGTAATGATGATTTTATTCGCACGACAGAAGACCGTCATATGCAAGCTGTGACTAAGATTATGGGACGTCTGCGAGCTGCGCAAACTCCGACTGGAGCAGAAGTCTTGTACAAAGGAGAATATGAGGGTTTGTATTGTGAAGGTTGTGAGAAGTTTCTCACTGAACGGGATTTAGTTGATGGCATGTGTCCGTTGCATCCAAACCAAAAACCACAGTTAGTGAAAGAAGCTAATTGGTTTTTCCGTTTGACAGATTTTCTACCGCAGATACAGGAGTTGATAGAAAAAGATAGTATCAAAATTATTCCTGAAGAAAGAAAAAATGAAGCTCTCGGCTATATCAAACAAGGAATGACTGATTTCTCCGTTTCGCGAGAGAAAGTGAGCTGGGGTATACCGCTACCATGGGAGCCGACACAGACAATCTATGTTTGGATTGAAGCTTTGATGAACTATATTACTGCCATTGGTTATCCGACTGATGAGAAGAAATTTAATCAGTGGTGGCCAGCGCAGGCGCAGGTTTTAGGTCCAGATATTTTGAAATTTCACGCCATCTTTTGGCCGGCAATGCTTCTAGCTTTGAAGTTACCGTTACCAGAGAAATTATTTGTTCATGGCTTTTTCACCGTTGATGGTCAGAAAATGAGCAAGAGTATTGGTAATGTTATTGATCCGAACATTCTAGTGGATAAATTTGGCGTTGATGCTACGCGTTATTTGATTTTGTCACAGTTTTCTTTCGGTTCTGAGTCAGATATCAAAGTTAGTGATTTCACCGAACGTTATAATGCTGACCTAGCTAATGGTCTAGGTAATCTCGTAGCGCGTTTGACCAATTTAGCTGAGAAGCATTTGCCTGCTGGCACTGTGATTCCAGACGTGCAAGATTTACGAGCTGATCAAATCAATCAATTAATGGAAGAGCTGAAATTCCGCGAAGCTTTACAAATGGTCTGGCAGATTATCACCGAATGTGATGGTCAACTAGAACAAGACAAGCCTTGGGAGCTAATCAAGACTGATCCGCCTAGAGTAGTTTTATTACTAACAGAGTTATTAGCTAAGGTTCGCTACATTGGTCAAGCTATCGCGCCTGTCATGCCAACTACAGCAGTAAGGATCGCGGATATTTTTACTGCTGATCCTATCAAGAAGCCAACTAATTTATTTAACCGCTTAGAATCATGAATATAGTTGATTATATTTTAATCGTTGTGTTGGTGTTATTTTTTTGGCGCGGTTTTGTTCGTGGGTTTATTGGTACGCTGGCATGGTTGGCAGGATTACTGATTGGTACCTGGTTGGCAGGACAGTTCTATGTGCGAGTAGGAGTCTGGTTGGATCAATGGATTCACCAGCAATCGTTATCAGCGATGGTTAGTTTCGTCGGGGTTTTGGTTTTGAGTATGGTACTAATCGGTTTAATCTTTGCAGTGGTTAATAAGATTTTTAATATGATTCCTGTGATTGGCTATATCAATCATTTTTTAGGTGGGGTAGTTGGCTTAGTTGAAGCTGTATTTCTGATCGGTATCATTTTTTGGTTTGTCACCATCCTACCGCTGCAAAACGTCTATACCAAAGCAATTCAAGAAGCCAAACTACGTCCACCACTGGTGACTGCTTCATCAGCGCTACGTTGGTTTCTGCCGCGGTCTTTGAAAGCGGCAGGTACTTTGGATTTACAGGCAGTTGGTTTCCCAGTTTCTAGTTTTTCGCCTGAACAATATTTAAACTCATTAACCCCAGAGCAAAAAGATCAAGTAGAGAATGGCTTGCAGGTTTTGAACGGTTTGAGTCCTGAGCAACAAGCTTTGTTGTACGCAGAATTACAAAAACGAACGAAGAAATAGTATGCTAATAGATTCCCACGGTCATTTAAATCTGGAGGATTTTGACGCTGATCGCGATCAAGTGATTGATGCTATTGCTGAAGCTGAGGCGCGTGTTATCGTACCGGGTACTGATTTCGCTTCGAGCCGTTTCGCTGTGGAACTAGCAGAGAAACATGGATTTTTGCAAGCTGCCATTGGATTGCACCCAAGTTCAGTGGAAGATGAAGAATTTGACGCACGAGACTATCAAGATTTGATTAACACTGGTTATGTCACTGCGGTTGGTGAATGTGGCTTGGATTATTATCGACTGTCCGAGGACAAAGAAGAAATCCAGAGAATCAAAGATTTGCAGTCGCAGGTTTTCGTCGAACAGATATTATTAGCAGAGAGTAACTCATTGCCTCTGATTATCCACGGCAGAAATGGCAAAAACCAACCTGATGCTTATCAAGATATTTTACGGTTATTATTAGAGCACAAAGTCCAACGAGCGGTAGTGCACTGTTTCGGTGGTACGTTGGAAGAGGCTAAGGCTTTTGCAAAAGTTGGTTACCATATCGGTATTACCGGAATTATTACTTTTGATAAAACAGGCGTGCTGGAGTCTATTGTCCGCGAACTGCCCTTTGAGCAGCTTTTGATTGAGACCGACGCCCCGTTCTTGTCGCCGGAGCCGTATCGTGGTAAACGTAATGAGCCACTATATGTCATTGAAGTGGCTAAGAAAATAGCAGAAATATTAGGTTTAACAACGGAAGAAGTGGTGGAGCGGACAGGGGAGAATGCAATAAGATTATTTAATATCACACACCCGTAGGGGGCGGGTCGTGACCCGCCAGTATGAGGTTCGGTAGGGACAGGGCTTGACCTGTCCTGAAGCAATAAAAAAATGGAACCATTAATCATCATCGGAATTATTGTCATAGTAGCTATATTGATAGGTAGTGTTATTTTAATTTTGAACCGCCTGAAAGAAATGCAGAAGCCTAGCGATGACAAATCGCTGTTGCTATTACAAAATCAGATGCAGGATCTGACCAAAGGTTTGGATCAGAAATTTGGCATGTCTTCCAAGATGTTACAGGATCAGTTCATTGAGATGTCCAAGCTGACACGTGATACGACGGAGAAACTAACTAAGCTCGATGAGACCAACAAACAAGTTTTGAATTTCTCTGACCAATTGAAAAACCTGCAAGATATTCTGAAAAATCCTAAACAGCGCGGTATTCTGGGAGAATATTTCCTAGAGCAGACACTGAAAAGCGTCTTGCCACCTGAATCCTATATTACTCAATACCATTTAGGCAAAGATGATGATGGGCAGGAGTTAATTGTCGACGCAGTGGTGAAAGCTAGTGACGGCTTGATCCCGATTGATGCTAAATTCTCCATTGAAAATTATAATCGTCTGGTGGAAGCAACAACTGATGAAGAGCGGGATAAATACGAAAAAGTATTTGTCAATGATTTGAAAAAACGTATCCAAGAGACAGGTAAATATATTCGACCTGACAAAGGCACGTTAGATTTTGCTTTTATGTTTATTCCACACGAAGCTATTTACTATGATTTGTTAATCAATAAAGTAGGTTCATTAGACGAGTCGAGTGAGAATTTGATACAACGTGCCGCTTCTAAATACCGCGTTATTATTGTCTCACCGACGAATCTTTTAGCTTATTTGCAAACTGTACTCTTTGGTTTGCGCGCCTTAAAATTTGATGAATCAGCCAAGCAAATCCGCAAAAATGTTGAGCTGATGCAGAAACATCTGATTAACTATGATACATTTTATAAACGACTGGGTACTCAGCTCAATACGGTAGTTGGAACGTATGAGACGACAAAAAATGAATTCAAAAAGATTGATAAGGATGTGATGAAAATTACCGAAGTAGAGAGTGGCTTGGAAGAAACTGCGATGTTGGATAAACCGCGGTTGGACGAATAGGATGACGAAACGAGAGATTGCACAATACCACGTTGGATTGAAAGCTTTAATTCGTCGCGGAGACGAATATTTATTTTTACATTTTAATAATCCTGCTGGTGGTTCGTACTATGACTGGCCTGGTGGTAGGATTGATGTTGGTGAAGAAGATGTTGATTTGATGAGTATCTTAGATCGAGAGATTCGAGAAGAGTTAGGATCTGAGATTCAATACAAACTGGGTAAACCAGCTTTTGTTTCTCGGAGATTTTTTCCTGACTATGACCTGAAAATATTTTTAACTATGTTTGAAGCTGAACTATTGAGCGGCGAGATTAAACTATCTAATGAACATTTGCAATTTGAGTGGCTCAAGCCGGAGGATGTAAAAAAAGAAATGTTTGTCACTGAAGCGGAATATCAAGCTTGGGTGGATTATCTAAAGTAATAAAAAACACCCCGGCCAATCCTCGAAGGATTGAAACCGGGGCGTGAGACTCACATGGCCGTGTTGGCTACGGAGTCACTATGGTGGTCGTGGGAGTCGGCGGTGTGGTCATGGTGACCGCGACCGGAACTCCACCAGCGGGGAACGCGTGATCCACGGTGACGTGGATCGGGCTGACTGTGATCGGAGCCACAGTCACCGGTGGCATGTAGCACGGGTAGCATCCCGGCCGATAGTAGTGGTGGTGCGGATGGGAGTGGAAAATCCCCAGACCGCGCCCGATCAAGTACAGGATGCCGAGGGCGATGCCGATCAGCACCGTCCACAGCAGGATCTGGGTGAGCAGGTCGTTCATGTTGATCTCCTTCTTGGTGGGAGTGGTAGACGGAGCCGGAATCGTAGACGCGCCGGAGGCGAACCAAACATCCGGCAGCTGGAGAAACTTTCCAGCGTAGATGCGGTCGCCCACGACGTGGGGGTTGGCTTCCCTGAGCTGGGCGATCATCTCGGGGATGTGATCCTTTGCGACTCTGGTCAGAGTATCGCCGGGTCGGATGGCCTGGTATACGTGGCCACGCCCTTCATCGAAGTAGATGGGCTGGGCGTGGACGACCGGCACGATCAGTACGATCAGGGCGACCAAGAGCAGCCAGAAACGCTTCATGTTCTGTAACCTCCATTAAGGGTTAGATGAATCTAGGCGGAGTGCTTAGATTTTTTGTTAAAGGTGTACCCAGCTGGGTAGCTAAGTAATATAAAATAATAGCATATATATGCAAATATGTCAATAGCTAGAACAATAAATTTGCTAATATTAGCCTAAAATTATACTAGCAAATTACTCTATTTCTGGTGGTCAAAAAAACATATTGATTCTTTTGGCTTTTTCCTCTATACTAATGGCGCTCGGAAGTGACTTTTAGAAGTCATTTTTGAATTATTTTATGACTGAATCAGTTCCACCAAAAGCGACCAAAAGTAATTACGCTATCGCCTTAGAAGTTGGTGGCACAGCTACGGCTTGGATTGTCATCCCAGCTTTACTAGCTGTTTTTGGTGGGCAAGCCTTGGATACTCAGTTTCAGACAGCCCCGTGGATATTTATTTCAGCCATGGCTTTAGCTTTCGCCGTCACCTTATTTGGTATTATTCGCATGGCGCAAAATTATTTACAACAAGAAGATCAAGATAAAAACAATCATGAGTCTGGAAGCGGAACAAAATAAAGTAACAACTGAAGCTGGTGTGGTCACTGGAGAAGCTGTCACAACAGAAATTCAACATGAGACCACTATCTTTGCTGAGCCGATAGCTCACATTGGTAGTTTCACTATTACTAATTCTTTACTTAATTCTTGGTTAGCTCTGTTTATTCTTTTAGCTTTGAGCTTAGTTCTGAAAGCGAAAATCAAGAAAATTCCAGGTCAGTTACAAAATGTCGCTGAAGTTGTTGTTGAAGGTGCCATGAATCTAGCTGACTCAGTGACTAATGATCGTCGTATCACTACCAAAGTATTTCCTTTGGTTTTTTCTATTTTCTTATTCGTTTTAATTAATAATTGGCTGGGATTGTTACCAGGTGTTGGCTCGATTGGATTCGTGGAACTATCAGAAGGGCATAGAATCTTTGTGCCATTCTTGCGCGGGGCTACCGCTGATGTCAACACAACTTTAGCTTTGGCTTTGTTTTCTGTCATTGCGGCTAATGTCTTTGGTATTATGATTGTCGGTGGTTGGAAGTATTTCAATAAGTTTATTAATCTGAAAACTTTGATAGCGATTCCAGCTGATATGCGACATAATAAAGCTGCAATTATTGTTAACCCGATAAACTTTTTTGTCGGGTTGATTGAAATTATTGGAGAATTTGCTAAAGTAGCTTCTCTGTCCTTTCGATTATTTGGTAATATTTTCGCTGGAGAAGTCTTATTGATGGCGATGGCAACTATTTTCGCTTTCATTTTACCGATTCCTTTCATGTTTTTAGAAGTTGTCGTTGGTCTAATCCAGGCTCTGATCTTTGCCATTCTAACCTTGGTGTACTTTACTATCGCTTCACAAGACCATTCGGCCGAACATTAGCTGACTAGCTTGTGATTTGTAACATTTTCCTAACGGATCGTTACAAATCACAAGCTAATTAGGTAAGATAATTTCCCAGGGGACTATAAATAAAACTAACAGTCCAATCCAAAGGAATTATTAAGGAGAATCGTATGGACTTTGTACCACTAGCCAAAGCGTTTGCCATCGCTATTGGCGCTATCGGACCTGCTCTCGCCATCGGTAAAATCGGTGCTAAAGCTATGGAATCCATTGGTCGTAACCCAGAATCTACTAGTAAGATTTTGGTACCGATGTTATTGGTCTCAGCTTTCGCTGAAGCTATCGCTATTTACGCCTTGATCATTGCTTTCAGTATTAAGTAATTGGGATTTTTGACTGTATTTCTTTTTCTATATGATTAAGGAATACAGGATTGAACTATTAATTACATATTTATGGAGGAGTTAATCCAAACATTTCATATAGACTGGCAGTTGATGTTAGCGCAGCTGGTAAATTTTGCTATTGTCTTTTTTGTTATTTACCGCTTTGGTCTGAAACCATTACTAAAGACCATGACAGAGCGTAGTGCCACGATTGCCAAAAGTTTAGATCAAGCCAAAAAGATTGAAGAAGATATCGCTTCCACTGCGACGACAACTAAAGCTGCCATCAAAGAAGCTAAGGATCAATCAGCTGAGATTATCGCTACTGCTCGACGTGAAGCTGAAGGTCGCAAAGAATCTATTGTCAAAGAGTCCGAACAAAAAGTAGCTCAAGTAGTTTCTCAAGCTAAAGTTCAGATTGAGAGTGAGAAGCAAGCGATGCTAGAAGCAGTTAAGGCCGAAGCAGCGCAGATGATTGTTGTGGCAACGGAGAAAATATTGCATCATAAGTTAGATGAGGCTACTGATCAGAAATACATTAACGAAATGATTAAGAAATTATAGTTATGAAATATTCTGACAAACAATTAGCCGAAAGTTTATATTTGGCCACAGAGGACAAAAGTCCGAAGCAGGTCGATGGCATTGTTGACCACTTCCTTGGTTGGTTGAAACAGCAAGGAACATTATCTAAGCTTCCGAATGTTATGCAAAAACTACAGCAGGTGCGACGAGAGAAAGAAGGCATTGAGCTGGTCACAGTCCGAACCCGCAGACCATTAGACTCTGATGTAATAAAAAAGATTGCCCATAATTACGAAAAGAAGCTCAGCAAAAAAATTCAAATAGAAGAAATAGTAGACACATCCATCCTTGGTGGCCTGAAGATTCAGTCAAGTGATACCGAATTAGACCTAACATTTAATAAACAACTGGCAGAACTTAAACAACATTTAATTGAGCAGTAGAATAATCGATTAATTGGAACAACCATAGTGCTACCAATTAGTCAATTAAACAATTACTCTATTAATCAATTATTCAATTAATCTATGTCATACGATTATTTAGTCAAAAATTTACAACAGAAACTAGAGAGTTTTGAATTTGAAGCTGCTGAAGAAACGGTTGGTCAGATTATTACTATTGGCGACGGTATTGCTACTGTTTCCGGGCTATCACAAGCTTTGGCGATGGAAATGGTCCAGCTCGAAGGTCAAGATGGTAAAAAAGTTGATGGTGTAGTACTGAACCTCGAAGAAGACATACTCGGTGTCATGTTACTCGGTGAATATACCAATTTGAAAGAAGGCGACACAGTACGTTCTACTGGTAAAGTATTGGAAGTGCCTGTTGGTGAGGCAGTTATCGGTCGCGTGGTTAATGCTCTCGGACAAGCTATTGATGGTAAAGGTAATTTGAAAACTAGCGAGTCATATCCAGTAGAGCGTATTGCTCCTGGTGTCATCACTCGTCAAGCTGTCAGTGTGCCGCTACAAACTGGTATCAAATCTATTGATGCGATGATTCCGATTGGTCGCGGTCAACGAGAGTTAATTATTGGTGATCGTCAGACTGGTAAAACTGCTATTGCTATTGATACAATTTTAAACCAAAAAGATAGCGGGGTTTTGTGTTTCTACGTGGCAATTGGTCAGAAAGAATCCAAGATCGCTCAGATCATTGCCCGTCTGCAAGAAGCAGGTGCAATGGATTATACAACAGTAGTTGTCGCTGGAGCTTCTGATCCAGCTGCGATGTCTTTCATCGCGCCGTATGCTGGTTGTGCCATGGCTGAGTACTTCATGGAGCATGGTAAAGATGTCTTGATTATTTACGATGATCTTTCCAAACAAGCTGTAGCCTACCGCGAGATTTCTTTGCTTCTACGTCGACCACCAGGACGCGAAGCTTATCCTGGGGATATTTTCTATTTACATTCTCGTTTACTCGAACGTTCAGCTCGCGTCAACAAAGAAAACGGTGGCGGTTCATTGACTGCTTTACCAATCATCGAAACACAGGCTGGTGACGGCTCAGCTTATATTCCTACCAACGTTATTTCTATCACTGACGGACAGATTTATTTGGAAGCTGATTTGTTCTACCAAGGTTTCCGTCCAGCTGTGAACGTCGGTTTATCAGTTTCACGCGTTGGTTCTGCTGCGCAGATTAAAGCGATGAAAAAAGTTGCCGGTAAGTTGAAGCTCGACATGGCGCAGTTCCGTGAGTTAGAAGCCTTTGCGCAATTTGGTTCTGATCTTGACGCTGAGACTCAGACACGTATCGGTCGCGGTAAACGTATTGTTGAGATTTTGAAACAACCACAATACAAACCGGTTGCTGTTCCACATCAGGTAGCTATTTTTTATTCTGTCGTCAATGGTTTATTAGACGAAGTACCTGTTGAGAGTGTACGTGAATTTGAACAAAAGTTATTTGAACACTTGGATGCTAATTATGGTGAACTGTTGAAATCGATTGCAGCCAGCGGAGTAGTATCAGAGGAAGACGAAGTGAAATTACAAACAGCGATTAAAGAGATTAGTCAGTAGAGAAGTAGATTGGTAGTTTGGTAGCAGTTCTTGACAACTACTAATCTACCCCTCTACCAATCTACCAAACTACTAAACTAAAATGCCCGCCCAAACACGAGACATCAAACGCCGTATCAAATCTGTCGGTAATACCAAAAAAATTACTAAAGCGATGGAGTTGGTTTCGGCTAGCAAAATGCGCAAAGCAGTCGAACGTGTGCTAGCTAGTCGCACCTACGCTGATCTAGCTTGGACTTTAGTCTTGAATTTGGTCAAGCGTGTTGATAAGGAGGCTCACCCATTATTATTAGAACGTCCAGTAAAAAAAGTTGGCGTCTTAGTAATTGGTAGTAATCGTGGTTTATGCGGTGGGTTTAATCTGCAGGTGATTGCGAAAGTGAAAAAGTTGTTGGAAAAAGAAGGTTGGGGAGAAGATATCGTTATTGATTTTATCACTTTCGGTAAGAAGGCGGCTCAAAGTCTCAGTTCAAACAGAATGAATGTCTCGGCTGATTATCCTAAAGATGATATTACTGATGAGGTGGCCGATATCGTGCCATTATCGCAACATTTGATCCAAGGATTCATCGATAAGAAATATGATGAAGTAGTAGTTGCCTACACCCACTTTCATTCTAGCTTACGTCAAGAGCCTCGAGTCCGACACTTGTTACCTTTGGTTAAACCTAGTCGCTTCCTTGGTCGTATTGATAAGGATGATACGAAGCGTCAGAAGCAAAATTTTTCAGAATACCTTTTTGAGCCATCGATCGATTCTGTTATGGAGGCAGCGTTAGTTCGTTTAGTTGAAGTTCAAATGTATCAGATGGTTTTGGAATCCGAAGCTTCCGAACATTCAGCTCGGATGATGTCGATGCGTAATGCTAGTGACGCCGCAGCTGAGATGATTGATAGTTTAACCTTAGCTTTCAACCGTGTGCGTCAGGCTGGTATTACTGCAGAGATTGCGGAGATTTCAGCGGGAGCAGAAGGACTAAGCAACTAGTAGTTTTTATAAATTAAAGTTTGAATTAAATTAACAACATGAACAAAGGAAAAGTAAAAAAGATTATTGGACCGATTATCGATGTGCAGTTTGAAACAGAACTGCCAGCTATTAATAATGCCTTGGAGATTACTTTGGGTGAAGCAGTTTTGGTTGCTGAAGTACAAAAACATCTCGGTGGTCTAGCAGTGCGCGCTGTAGCTATGGGTCCAACTGATGGGTTGGCACGTGGCGTGGAAGTACGTGATACTGGTAAAGGCATCTTAGTTCCAGTAGGCGAAGAAACTTTGGGACGGATGTTTAACGTTCTTGGTCAACCAATTGATGGTAAAGAGCAAGTTACAACTAAAGAGCATTGGCCAATTCATCGTCCAGCGCCTGATCTGACTGAGCAGTCTACAAAATCTGAAATTTTCGAAACTGGTATCAAGGTCATTGATCTGATCTGTCCTTTCGTCAAAGGTGGTAAGGTTGGTCTCTTCGGTGGTGCTGGAGTTGGTAAGACAGTCGTGATTCAAGAATTAATTCGTAACATCGCAGCTGAGCATGGTGGTTTCTCAGTCTTCGCCGGAGTGGGAGAGCGTACGCGTGAAGGTAATGATCTCTATCATGAAATGAAAGAGTCAGGAGTGTTGAAAAATACTACACTTGTTTTCGGCCAAATGAATGAACCACCTGGAGCTCGTCAGCGAATTGCTCTCACAGGGTTGACTATGGCAGAATATTTCCGTGATGCTCAGAGCAAAGATGTGTTACTTTTCATCGATAATATTTTCCGTTTCACTCAAGCAGGTTCTGAAGTTTCTGCCTTACTTGGTCGTATGCCATCAGCGGTCGGTTATCAGCCGACATTAGCGACAGAGATGGGTCAGTTGCAAGAACGTATCACCTCAACGAGCAAAGGTTCAATCACTTCTGTCCAAGCAGTCTATGTACCAGCAGACGATCTGACTGATCCGGCTCCTGCTACAACTTTTGCTCATTTGGATTCTACTGTTGTACTATCTCGCGCGTTATCCGAGTTAGCTATTTACCCCGCTGTAGATCCGCTGGATTCTAGCTCAGTTATTCTCGATCCTGAGATAGTCGGTCCTGAGCACTATCGTGTAGCTCGTGGTGTACAGCAGGTGTTACAGCGCTACAAAGATTTGCAAGATATCATTGCTATTCTTGGAATTGATGAGTTGTCTGATGACGACAAAATACTTGTAGCTCGCGCACGTAAGATTCAGAAATTTTTATCACAACCATTTTTCGTGGCTGAGCAGTTCACGGGTCGTTCTGGTAAATATGTCACGTTAGATGAAACGATTCGCGCTTTCAGTGAAATCTTAGAAGGTAAACACGATGATAAACCAGAGCAAGCTTTCTACATGGTTGGTAGCATTGACGAGGTTGGAAATTAAAACCGAAAGCTTCTACCGCAATTTTCCCCTCCTTGCTAAGGAGGGGCGCGGGGAGGTAATGATACACTTATGAATAAACTCCATTTAAAAATCGTTACTCCGAATAGAATTCTTCACGACGGAGAAGTCTCTCAAATCAGTCTCCCAACTCCTCAAGGTGAGGTTACTGTTTTGCCGCACCATATTCCTTTGATTAGTATGATCTCTGCTGGTGCCATCGAGGCTAAAGCTGACGAAGGAGATGTGTTAATCTCTGTGGAAGGTGGTTTCGTGGAAGTAACGCCTGACGGTATCACTGTTTTGGCTGATGCAGCGCATATGGCGGATGAGATTGATGAGACGAAGGTTAAAGAAGCGATTGAACGAGCAGAGAAGGCACTCGAAACAACTGAAGTCCACGATCATAATTATGAAATGCTCCGTGCTTTGATTGAGCGTGAGACGTCGAAGATTAAAGTATTGCGTCGGTTTAAAGATCGCGGAATCAGGATTAAAAGAGAAGAACAAGCATAATAATCTAATAGGGCAACCAAACGGTTGTCCTATTTTGTTACACGGACTATACTTAGCGTGTTAGTATTAATGATTTAATTATGTTGAGTCCCAAAGATCGTCTCTATTCAGTTTTGTTTATCATCGTTGGTTTTTTGTTATTGGGGTCTATTATTTTATTTGCTTATTCGATTGTAGTGACGTCTGGTCTCAATAATCCTTCGGCCAAAGTTGAACCTCTTAATACCTTTACAAGCGCCAAATATTGGTTTAGCTATCAATATCCGCAATGGTATATGATTACAGGTGGGGTTGGTTCTGGACAACAAAGTTATCCATATTATGGTTTGACCTATCAGATCCCTGGATCAGGTAGTAATTCAGCTTCAAACACTTTTACCAAATTTCGTGTGGGCGTATATCCTCGTACAGGGAACGAATCTGCTCTGGAAGCCTATCGCCGTATTCATCCGGTTGAGATGGAAAAGATTAAGCGAAAACCATTTATTGTTGATGGAATAGAGGGAGAGAAGATAACTGGTATTCCTGATACGATTTCTTATCTTGATCCTACGTCAGTCTCAAATAAAGTCGTGCTCGTCGCCAAGGGAACTGTAGTTTATGAATTGCGTCAAGGCGAAGATTTAACAGATGTTGATTTTAATGCCTTAATTTCAACCTTCAAATTCACAGATTCAGTGGCGAGCTGGACAACCTATGTCAATAAAGAAGCGGGCTATAGTTTTCAATACCCGTCTGATAAGTGGAAAGTTATACCTACCACAAGTGGCGTGAATATTGTCCCCATAGAAGAATGTCAGTGGTATGTTTGTTCTAGCGGATTTAGTATCGATAAATACGATCCTAATTCTTATGAACCCGGATCAGCTTTTAACTCGGACCCATTTACGATCGGTAAGAAAGAAACATCTCTCCTTGATGGCCAGAAAGTGACAGTCTATAAAAGTAGTGATTTAAGGTTAGTGGATAGACATCCTACGACTATAATTTTCAAATCTGGTAATAACCAATATGTCATCTCCCGTACTACCGATTTAGAACCGACAATAGATTTGATATTATCGTCATTTCATTTTATTAATCAGCAACTAACAAGTGAGAAGCCTGATTGGCAGATCTACGCTAACCCTCAATATCCGTATTCGTTTAGCTACCCGAAAGATTGGCGAGTTAAAATAGTAGATAAAGAAAATCAAATACTTTCAATAGGTCCGATTAGTAATGATCAGGCAACTGGAGCTGGGTTGCCTACAATGACAATTATGCCAGCATCAATAGTGGAACGTGAGGATAGGTTTAATACACGCAAAACAGTTAGTATTAATGGGTATGATTTTGTCTATCAGCGGGAGCAACCCTTTGATGTAGTAGATTCGTATTATATCCCATATGCAAATAGATATTTTGTTTTACAGTGGAACATTGAATTTACAAAAGAGATTCCAATATACAAAAATATTTTAGAATCATTCAAATTAATTTAAAAACCGCCCCCGATTGTTGATGGTCAACGATGTAGGTGGGGCGGTTTCGAAGTTTCAGTGGTGACGGTTACAGCGGACGGTCTACAGGAACCTGTGGAACGCCGAGTATGAGCCAGCTCAGCTTGGCGCGGAGTCTCGGCAGATTGAAGCTCGTGACGCAGTTGCCATTGTGAGCCGTATAGCAGTAGAGCGTCTGCAGTGTGTTCTGCGTCGGCTCGCCGCAGGGGATGAGACGGCTGGTCTGCAGGGAAATAATGAAGTCCCGCAGTTCAACGTCGAGCGTTTCCCACCATCTGGGCATAGCTTTCTCCTAAAGGGTAGAGGAGGAACTTATCCATGTTTTGGATAGTTTTTCTTTATACCATAATAC
This sequence comes from uncultured Gammaproteobacteria bacterium, assembly GCA_964487895.1. Taxonomy (GTDB): domain Bacteria; phylum Patescibacteriota; class Patescibacteriia; order UBA1558; family 2-01-FULL-52-15; genus CAYYYA01. Next base: position 29,799 of record CAZASM010000005.1, on the reverse strand, counting down.
ATATAAAGTGTCAAATCAGTTAGATGGCTTTATCTAACGGGGTCAAGTTATCTTGTCTATATTATTGACCATTTAGTTTGATGGTGGTATAAATATAGCTCTAAATTATGTTTTTAACTTTATGAGTAAAGGTATCAAAAATCTTATCGATCTCAATAAAGAACATTCACGCTTGTTTAGCGATCCTGGGATGGCAGCGGCACGTCGCCAATATCGCGCCCAGCATCCAACTGAGATTGGTAGTTTGAAATGTATGGACGGTCGTCTGCATTTACCAGTCGCTACCAAGACTCCGTTAGGAATAATTCAGCCTTGGCGTAATGTTGGTGGTAAGTTTGATATTGGTTGGCCCGCTTTTAGCCCTGCGCTCCAAGAGTGGCGTGATTATGCCTTGAGCAAAGGACGTAATGCATTATTACTTGTCACTTATCATTATTCTCGCGGTGAGCAACATCGCGGTTGTCGTGGATTTAATTATGACACAGAGGGTGCTATTGCTTATACAGCAGATTTGAAAAAACACTGTGATTTAATTCTCGGACGTCCGACTGCCTACACTATCCAAATAGGTTTTGAGACAGATTGGGATGCTTTGATTTTGCATGGTGAGAATGGCGAAGTGATCGATGTTTCTACTTTGACTGACACCACCGATGAGACAATATTTAGTTTGCTACGTCGTTTGTATCCAGATATGCCCGAGCGCATTGTCAAAGATTTCATGCCTTTGATTCAAGGTAATGTAGAGCACATAGCAGAGATGAAAAAGATTGATCGTACGTTAGATGATGTTGATCATCGGGAGTCAGTCTTAGCTATCGGCCGAGGTTTTGATTGGTTGCATGTCATTAATAAAGCTTTGATCATTGGACCCTTCGATCCTGACTTTGATCAAGCAGTAGCAGTGGCTGCTAATATTATTCTTAATAATTTGAAAGCTGGCCGCATCAAAGAAGAGGAGATTGTTTTGCTGGCTTCATCGCCCTATCGTCATGCCTTGGATAAGCCTTTTAAAAAAGCTAAGTCAGAATTCCTACATCGTTATGCCATGGAGGTGATCCGTCAGCAGGTACCAGAAATAATTCCTTATTTGCAACACCTGACGGCTGTAGTCAATATTCATACCCGTGAAATGGAAGTATTACACTCAGGCAAAGCTTAAAACTCAAGCAGAGGAAATGAATAAAATACCTTGGTTTTACTGGGGTATTTTTAGTTTTATCTTGAACCCGTTAGAAATGCATTTCTAACGGGGTTGACAAACTTATTAAAAAGAGCAAAATAAATGTTCGTTCTGCGGTTCACAGCACTTAGTCTAGGGCGGTCGACAACACGGAGGTAGGGGTTTTGAGCGCAGATTTGAAGTTCTTTTTCGAGGCCAAGGCAGCCGGCGAGTTCAAGCATATGGATGCAGCGAAGGTTCACAGGATCAATGCCGAGCTCAGCGCTGGTGATTTGGTGATCCTGATCTGTGGAGATTGCAAGCACTCACGTGATCAGATTGGTCACATTTTCAGGACCTTCGAGTCGATGGATCCTCACCTGCTGGCTTTCAACGGTGGTCCCTTGAAAGCGGATGGCCTCTGTAATGTCCGCAATGCCGGCCTTGCTCAGGACGAAATCCTGGAAGCTCTGGAGGCCAAGCCTCACATCGGTCAGGTGCTGCTCATCAATCACTACCCCTGTGCCATCGCTGCGAAGGCAAGGATGACGGTGAGGGATCAGATTGTATCGCAGTTGACGGTCAAGCGCCATCTGCGAGAGCGCATCGGTTTCCGTACTCCGGCGGTGAAGATCGGCCTGCTGTATCACGTTTTTTATGAGGGACAGTCACCGGAGGAAGCCCGCAGGATGTACTATTTCTGCAACGATGGGATGCAGACGTACCTCGATGCGACGCCCGACCACAGACTTAAGGTCGGCGTGGCCTAGCAGCTGACCTCAATTAGGAGGACATGTAATAAGGGCGGTAACCGCAACGGTTGCCGCCTGTTTCATTTGTTGAAAATTATTTTTTTGCTATACTGTAATTGTTTTTACCTCAGAAAGGAGGGAAAGGTAAATCGGTTCCTGTGTAGATTCAGTAACCCCAACCCGGAGGCGTTAATGGTAGCTAACGAGCTTCATCTGACATCATTCCCCGCGGCAGTTCTCGGACAGGACATCATCCTCTGACGAACTAGCCCCGAAAGGAGGTGATCAGGCCACCGGCCACCCGCCTGGGAGGTGTACCTTGCTCGGGGCAAGGATGACTGTACTCAGGCATTATCTGAATTCTATCATCTGATTGCTAATCAAGAGCCCGGCGCCGTGACGACGCCGGGCTTTTCTATTTCCCGTTAGATAATTTCATATCTGGGGTTTACCCCGTTGGATAACTTCGTATCTAACGTGGTAAATTTGACAAACAGCAGAATAACGCTACACTGCCAACTATTACTCATTGACGTTCATTCACTCATCAGGAGGTTACTATATGGCAGGTATCAAGTGTTCGCACTGCGATAAGCCGGGATGCGACTATCCGCACAGCAAGACTTGTCCTGACTGTCGCCAGCGTTTCTGCCGGGATCATGCTGATAGTCGTAAGCACATGTGCCCTGGTAAGCAGGCAGAAGAAGAGGAATCAATCAAAGCCCCATTCCATTAGGGGCTTTTTTGTTTGACAGAATAAGTGCAAATCATTAAGATGTGGACGATATAAGTCGTGGTTGGGTAGGTTTTTTGCCCGATCAAATAAGTTCCTTTAGCTCTGTGTGAGGAGAGAAGATGGGATGGTCTGAAGATTCTCCAGATATAAGTCCTGGCGAGTGTAACAGCCATCATAATTCTGAGGAGACTCAGGACAGATTTTTACCCTACGCGGTAAAAATTGATTGTGATGGACCGAATGCTTGTCCCGAGAAACCAGCTGTGACCTGTCGAGCATGCAGAGCGGTTTTCTGTCTTGAGCATGCAGGGCAACATTCGTGCGCCATATTCTTCACTGACGATCCAGCCCCAAAGGTGTAACCAGCAAAAGCCCCATGGCACGTGGGGCTTTTCTATTCCCCATTAGATACGAAATTATCTAACGGGGTTTTGCTTATTGCAATAAAGCTATCTGCTCGCTACAATAGCCCCAGACTATGGATATTTCTAAGCTCAATATTAACCAGCAATTAGCTGTCCAGCATCCGTCTGGGCCTGTTATTCTCGTCGCTGGCGCTGGTACGGGCAAGACGACTGTTATTACCCAACGGATTGCTTGGCTCATAGATAAGGGCTTGGCGAAGCCTGATGAAATTTTGGCTCTAACCTTCACCGACAAAGCAGCGGCTGAGATGGAAGAGAGGGTGGATAAGCTATTACCTCTGGGTTATGTCGATCTGTGGATTCAGACCTTTCACGCTTTCGCGGAAAAAGTATTAAAACAACACGCCTTGGAGATTGGCATACCTCGAGAGTTTACCTTACTGGACCAGACATCATCTTGGATGTTGGTGCGTGAAAATTTAGCGGACTTTGATTTAGATTATTATCGTCCGTTAGGTAATCCAACCAGCTTCATCCACGCTTTGGTTAATCATTTTTCACGCTGTAAAGATGAGGAAGTATATCCAGAAGATTATCTCAAATACGCCGAAGGTTTGAAACTTGACGCAGATAAAACCTTAGACAAGGAAGCTTTTGAACAGGAAGTAGATCGTTTAAATGAAGTAGCGAATGCTTATCATACCTATCAGCAATTATTATTACAGAATAATGCTTTAGATTTTGGTGATCTGATTAACTATTGTTTGAAGTTATTCAAAACCCGTCCGAATATTTTGCAACAGTATAAGGCAAAGTTCAAATATATTCTGGTTGATGAATTCCAAGATACTAACTGGGCGCAGTATGAGCTAGTTCGTATATTAGTTGGTGACCAGCAGAATATCATGGTAGTTGGTGATGATGATCAGGCGATTTACAAATTCCGCGGTGCTTCGGTTTCCAATATTTTAGCGTTCAAAAAAGATTTTCCCAAAGCAGCGGAGATTTATTTAACTGATAACTATCGCAGTGGGCAAGTGATTCTAGATAAAGCTTATGATTTTATTCAGTTGAATAATCCTGATCGTTTGGAAGTTAAGCTAGCAAAAAATAAGAAACATAAACTGAGTAAGAAATTAATTTCGCATTCTGATAACGCTGGAGAAGTTATTGTTAAGCAGTATGCGACTGCAGAAGATGAAGTTCGTGGCGTGCTGGAAGAAATTCTCAAGCTAAAAACTTACAACTTACAACTTACAACTGAATTCAATTGGGGGCAGGTGGCGATCTTGAGTCGTAATAACGACCAAGCGCAAAAGTTTGTGCGATATTTTCGTCAGGTTGGAATACCGCATCAGTTCGTCGCTGCCAAAGGTTTATATACTCAGGAGATTATTTTGAATATCTTGAACTATCTAAAACTGCTAGATAATTACCACGAGTCTCCGAGTTTATATAAAATTTTATCCTTAGGTTTTAGTGGTTTATCACATGAGGATATTGTTAATCTTAATCATTTAGCGCGACAGAAAACCTGGAGCTTGTATCATGCTTGTAAAAATTATCACGGACAGATTCAGCTGTCAGAAGCCGGGGCTCATGGTTTAGAAACAATATTGATTAACTTAGACAAACATAAGCTTTTGGCAGAACGCTTGTCAGTTTCAGCTATTACCTATCATTTCTTGGAAGACAGTGGCTACTTGAAATGGTTGACCTTAGAAGACAACGAAGACAATAAAGAACAGTTATTATTACTCAACCAATTTTATAAAAAAATCAGAAGTTGGGAAGATGAACATCTTGGTGCTAAGGTTCATGATTTTGTGGAATATATTAATTTAGAATTAGAATCAGGTGAGGCTGGTAGTCTGACACAGGATATCGAAGAAGGTCCGGAGACGATTAAAATTATGACTATTCACGGGTCCAAGGGTCTGGAATTTAATTACGTCTTTATCGTTGGTTTGATTCATCTACGCTTCCCGTCCATTGAGCGCGGCAGTCCGATTGAGATACCGGAAGCCTTGATCAAAGACACCTTGCCAGAGGGCGATGCTCATCTCCAAGAAGAGCGTCGGTTGATGTATGTTGCTTTGACACGGGCTAAGCAGAAAGTATTCCTAACGCTGGCGGAGGATTATGGTGGAGCGAAGAAACGTAAACCATCAAGGTTTATTGAAGAATTAAAAATTAAGAATGAAGAATTAGGAATTCAGGAAGTTAATCAAGATTTAGGAGTAGGAAGTAAGGAGCAGGGAGGAAGGAGCTCCACTACCAAGCGACGTAGCTACAAACTACCAACTAAATTATCATTCACTCAGCTCAAAGCTTTTGAAACCTGTCCATTGCAATATTATTATGCGCATGTGATCAAGATTCCAGGCAAAGGCGCGGCAGTGTTTTCCTTTGGTCAGACGATGCATAAGACACTCCAGCAGTTTTTCCAATTAGTTATTGAAAGAAGTAGCGCGGGAGAGCAAGTTGGATTATTTGCAGGAGTTAGTAGTAAGGAGCAGGAAGTAAGGGAAGAAAAACCTTTGGTGACGTTGAAAGAGTTAATGGATATATATGAAACTTCGTGGCTCGATGATTGGTATTTTGATGAGAAAAATAAGCAGGAATATTACACCAAAGGTAAAGAAATATTGAAGGACTTTTATCGTCAGATTCAGCCCAAGATTCCCGTGCCATTATTTCTTGAAAAAGGTTTCAACGTTAAAGTGGGGGAATACACACTGCGGGGAGTTATTGACCGCGTGGATCCGGCTGAAGAAGGTAAGTGGCGGATTATGGATTATAAAACCGGCAAGGTGAAAGAGAAAATCACTTTTGAAGATAAAAAACAATTATTAATCTACCAATTGGCAGCTAAAGAGATTTTCCAGGCCGAGACCGAGAGCTTACAGTTTTATTATTTAAATGAAAATAAGCCGATATCTTTTCAAGCTACTGAATCCGATTTGACCAAAGTGAAAGAGTGGATTATAGCTACTGCAGATAGTATTAAGACTTCAGATTTTCCTGCTACGCCAGGAATGCATTGTAAGAACTGTGATTTTAATCAGATCTGTCCGTTTGCACAGAAGTAGATTGGTAGAGTGGTAGCTTGGTAGTTGGCCTTGTGATAGTATAGTGATTCACTCGAGAATTGTTAGCTAAAAACAGGGAGCTAATAATTAGAGAATAAGTATGACAACGTATAAAGACCTGTTAGTTTGGCAACGCTCGATGGAGTTAGTAGTTGATGTCTATAATCTAACATCTGACCTCCCACGAGAAGAAGTGTATGGTATTACCTCTCAGTTACGTCGAGCGGCTGTATCAATACCATCAAATATTGCTGAAGGACATAGAAGAGGCAGTAGCTCAAAGGATTTTATCAGATTTCTACGAATAGCCTACGGTTCAGGTGCGGAGCTTGAAACACAAATGGAAATTATAAAAAGACTCAATATGGTAAACGGTACCCAAACTGCGACTGTTGAAGATCTATTATCACAGGTAATGAAAATGCTGAATAAATTTCTCCGAAGTTAATTGATGCTATCTACCAATCTACTAATCTACCAAGCTACAAGCTAACATGCCCTTCCAAAACCTCTCCTCCATCCTTAGTCACCACGTGCAGAAAAAAGGCCTGACCTACCAAGTAGAAGCGGCCATGTCTTTGCAGTATTTTGATGAGATAGCCGAAACACTGTGGGAGGGTAAGATGAAAGATCGGGCTAAGGCGTTGTATTTAAAAGATCAAACATTGACTATCGCAGTTCTCTCACCGATTTTAGCTCAAGAGCTGAAGACCAAAGAGGTTGAGATTCAGGAGTATATTAATAAAAAGCTTGGCACGGAGGCAGTAATTAAGTTGAGGTTTATTAGTTAGTAGATTTGTAGAGTAGTAGATTGGTAGGTAGCTACTAAACTACCACTCTACCAAACTACGCGCTAGGTTGATTTTCCTCTGTAATATTGCTATAGTTTTGCTATCATGACTCTGAAAGCCTATTTATTTTTAATGTCTATTACCACGGTTGTGGCTTGGATTGGCTGGCTACTGGTGGTAACGACGGTTAACCCTGAGAGCGCTGGAGCTTTGGGGCTGACCTTTTTTTATCTCAGCCTCTTTCTGTCATTACTTGGAACTTTTTCTGTCTTGGGGTTTGGTGTTCGTAGTCTGCTACAACGACACCGTCGAGCTCATATCTACCGTGTCTCGACAGCTTTCCGTCAGGCTTGTCTCTGGTCTTTTGGTTTAATAATTGCCCTAGCTCTGCAGTCGCAACGAATTCTCTACTGGTGGCTACTTCTTTTATTGTTGATAGCAATTACTATGATTGAATTTACTTTTATTGTCTGGCAACAAAAACGCCAAGAATAATTATGGATAAACGTTTACAACAACTGAAGAAAGATTTTCAAGAGGCGGTGGCAAAAGTTACTGACGCAGAAGGTTTAGAATTGGTACGTAATACCTATTTAGGTCGTAAGGGTCAATTAAACGAACTGCTCCACGGGTTGAAAGAGCTATCAGCCAAAGAGAAGCCACGTCTGGGCCAATTAGCGAATCAGGTAAAGATTGAGTTAAGCGAAATGTTAGCCACTGCAGAAAAACAAGTAGTGAAGGTAGCGACTAAATTGACTGATTTTGATCCAACTCTACCAGGACGACATGAAGCCTTTGGTCATTTACATCCGCTGACCATTATTCAACGACAGTTAGAAGATATTTTTCGCCAGATGGGTTTCAAAGTTCTTGATGGTCCAGAAGTAGAGTCGGAGTATTATAATTTTACCGCTCTCAATATTCCTGATGATCATCCAGCTCGCGATGCTCAAGATACCTTCTGGATGAAAGACGGCTATTTACTTCGCACACATACCTCACCAGTTCAGGTTCGGGCCCTGCAGAAATATGGAGCTCCTTTTCGTGGTGTGGTGCCGGGAAAAGTTTTTCGTTATGAGTCAACCGATGCATCACATGATCATACATTTTATCAAATGGAAGGTCTGATGATTGATAAAAATATCAGCGTAGCCAATTTAATCGCCGTGATGAAGACACTATTGCAAAGTATTTTTCAACGGGAAGTGCAGGTACGTTTGCGTCCGGGTTATTTCCCTTTCGTCGAGCCTGGTTTTGAGCTGGATTTGCGCTGTTTGATTTGTGAAGGTAAAGGTTGTAGTGTTTGCAAACAATCAGGCTGGGTTGAGCTGATACCATGTGGTATGGTTCATCCAGAAGTTTTGCGCCAAGGTGGTGTTGATCCGAATGTTTATTCTGGTTTTGCTTTTGGTCTTGGCTTGAGTCGTTTAGTTATGATGAAGTACGGTATTGATGATGTCCGTTTATTAATGTCCTCAGATATTCGCTTCTTACAGCAATTTTAAACACCATATTTTTTACTTTTGATTTTTAACTTTTGACTTTGTATGTATCTTTCTCTCCGCTGGATTGAAAAATTTGTTACTCTGCCAACTATGACGGCGGAAGAGTTAGCGTTGAAAGTAACTATGTCTACAGTTGAGGTAGAAGAAGTTACCAAGCAAGCAAAAAATCTGGACGGTATTGTTGTTGGACAAATAAAAGAATTAGTGAAACACCCGCAAGCTGACCGTTTGTCTATTTGTAAAACAACGGTCGGTAGTGAGACACTACAGATTATTTGTGGTGGTAGTAATTTGCGCGAGGGTATGTTGGTTGCTGTGGCAAAAGTTGGCAGCCGAGTTCGTTGGCACGGTGAAGGAGATTTGGTGACCTTGGAGTCGGCCAAGATTCGTGGTCAAGAGAGCCATGGTATGATCGTGGCAGCTAGCGAAGTCGGTTTAGAAAAATTATTTCCAGCAACTTCTGAGCATGAGATTATTGATCTGTCTGATTACAATTTTAAACCTGGCGCATCGTTAGCAGAAAGTTTAGATTTAACTGACGTTATTTTAGCCATTGATAATAAGTCCATGACTCATCGTCCTGATCTTTGGGGCCAGTATGGATTGGCTCGAGAGTTGGCGGCTATTTTTGCTGTCAAATGTAAGCCACTACGTATCCCTGCGATTATCAGTGATACGAATGAGGTCGCGCTCAGTGCGACAGTTGATCCTACTGTTTGTCAGAGATTCACCGCTGTAGTACTGGATAATATTGTAGTCAGTCCTTCCCCTTGGTGGTTGCGCAAAGCTCTGGAGTCAGTTGGTATGAATTCTATTAATAATATTGTTGATATTACCAATTATGTCATGATGGAGCTGGGACATCCGATGCATGCCTTTGATCGTTCAGCTGTCGATGGTCAACTAGCTGTCAGATTATTAACCAAAACAGAGACTCTGATTACCTTAGACCAAGTTAAGCGCAAATTAGAGGTTGGTACGCCAGTTATTGCTGATAACAAAAAAGCTTTAGACATCGCTGGCATTATGGGTGGTGAAGTAAGTTCTATCAAAACTAACACGACGAGTATTATTCTTACCTGCGCTACTTTTCCTGCCAGTTTGATTCGTCGAACTTCTGTGAAACAAAATATTAGGTCTGATGCCTCGGCACGCTATGAGAAATCTCTTGATCCTAGTTTAGCACCTCAGGCTTTAGCTTTAGCTGTGCAATTAATTAAAAGATTACAACCTGAGACACGTGTTGTCAGCAAAGTTCTAGATATTGATCATAGTCCTGATTATCACCGTACCATTATTGTACCGAAGGATTTATTTGCTCATCTGATGGGTACTGCTATTAGCGACAAAGAAGTTAAAGATATTTTACAAAGATTGCAATTTGGTGTTAGACAACAGGCTAAGGTGTGGGAAGTGACAGTACCATCGTGGCGCGCTACCAAGGATATTACTATTCCTCAGGATTTAGTCGAGGAAGTCGCTCGTATTTTTGGCTATGACAATATTATACCTGAGTTGCCGCGTGTCGCTTTAGAATTACCAGATCGTAATCCTGAGCAATTATTAGAGCGTCAACTGAAAGATATCTTAGTGACTAATGCCCACTATACTGAAACTCAGAACTATTCCTTTGCCTCAACTATTTGGGCTGAGCGATTAGGATTGAATACTGGCCAGCTACCTTTGCGCAACTATCTCACAGAAGATCAAAAATATCTACGCACTTCTCTGACGCCTGGACTACTAGACAAGCTAGAAAGCAATTCTCGTTGGTCTCAGGAAGTTTCATTGTTTGAGTTGGGTCGCGTCTTTATTTCTGGCAAAGGTGACTTTGCAACTGATGCTACAAACAAGCATTGGCTACCCCAACAGCCTAAATATTTATCTGGAGTAGTGCTGAGTAAAGCAAAATCAGAAGAACAGGTATATTTAGAAACTAAAGGTTTATTATTAGATTTGCTGGCCCATTATACGATTGACGGGGAGTTGGTCGTGGCAGCTTCGGAACCGTGGGCTGATAAAGTTTATGAATTCAAAAGTCATGATCAGACTATAGTCCGCTTTGGATTACTAGCACCAGAGTTGAGGGTTGATTATTTCAATAGCGCAACAGTAGTCTGGTGGGAGATTAACTTTGCTAAATTAATCAAACAAGCAGCTTGGAAACGAGTCTTTAGCGCCTTCCCAAAGTATCCCAACGTAACGAGAGATATCGCGGTTATCGTTGATACATCCTGTATTTGGAGTGATCTTTATCGTGAGGTCAAAGGAACTTCAGGTTTGATCGAAAAAGTTGAATTATTTGATATTTTTCAATCTGAGAAACAGCTAGGAGTAGGCAAAAAATCTTTAGCTTTTTCTCTCACCTTCCGTAGTCCAGAGAAGACCCTAACTTCTGAGGATATCGAAACAGTGATGCAAAAAATTGTCAAAAATCTCAAGACCAAGTTTCGAGCTGAACAGCGCTAAGATAAGCCCAGATTTGGGGTCTAAAACGACTTGTTTTCGAGTCGTTTTTATGATACTATTAAAACGTTATTTTTAAGCTAATAAGCCTTATCTATGGTAGCGAAAGACGCAGAAAAAAAGAAGAAATCAGTCGCCGCTTATAGCGCTGATCAGATCACTGTTTTAGAAGGTTTGGATCCAGTGCGCAAGCGCCCTGGTATGTATATTGGTAATACGGCATCTGAAGGTTTGCATCACATGATCTGGGAAGTGGTCGACAATAGTATTGACGAAGTCATGGCTGGGCATGCTAGTGGTGTGACTATTTGTTTGTTACCTGACAGAATGGTTTCTGTTGAGGATGATGGTCGTGGTATTCCTGTTGATATACACAAAACTACTAAAAAGTCTGCGCTCGAAACAGTTATGACGACCTTACATGCTGGAGGTAAGTTTGGTGGCGAAGGTTATAAAGTTTCCGGTGGTTTACACGGTGTCGGTGTTTCTGTGGTTAATGCGCTGTCTTCATATATGCGCACGGAAGTGAAACGCGATGGTAAACTCTGGATGCAAGAATATCAACGAGGTAAACCGAAGAAATTAGTAGCAGCAGTAGGTAAATCCACTGGTACCGGTACGAAACAATATTTCGTAGCTGATGACCAGATTTTTTCCGTTTTAGAATTTGACTGGCAGATAATTATCGATCATTTGCGGCAACATTCATACCTGACTAAAGCAGTTAAAATTATCATTCGTGACGAACGAGTGAAAGGTCAGGAGAAGTCTCACACTTTCTATTTTGAAGGCGGTATTGCTTCTTATGTTAAATATTTGAATCACAGCGCTGAGACCAAACAAGAGAAAGTTTTTTATGTTAATAAAACTGAAGATAATATTCAAGTTGAAGTAGCGGTTCAGTATTCAGCCGAGTATCGGGAGATGGTTTATACTTTTGCTAATAATATTCACAACCCAGAAGGTGGAATGCATTTGGTTGGTTTCAAATCAGCTTTGACCAGAGTTCTGAATAAATATGCGCGCAAAAATAATTTCTTGAAAGAGAAAGATCAGAATCTGACTGCCGAAGATGTGCGTGAGGGTTTAACTGCTGTCATTAGTGTCAAATTACGTGATCCTCAGTTTGAAGGTCAGACTAAAGCCAAATTAGGCAACGTAGAAGTCCGTGCCGTAGTTGAGTCTGTCTTCCACGACTATTTCAGCGCTTTTCTGGAGGAGAATCCTCGCGATGCCAAAGAGATCATGGGTAAATGTCTTTTGGCTGCTCAGGCACGCATGGCAGCAAGAGCTGCTCGCGACACTGTCTTACGTAAAGGCGCATTGGACGGTTTAACCTTGCCAGGTAAGCTGGCAGACTGTTCCTCTCGTAATGCTGAGGAGTCAGAGCTCTACATAGTTGAGGGAGACAGTGCCGGTGGTAGTGCCAAGCGTGGTCGCGATCGTAAGTTCCAAGCTATCTTACCTTTACGTGGTAAAATTTTAAATGTAGAACGCGCGCGGTTAGACAAAATGTTAGCTAATAACGAAGTTAAATCTTTGATCGTAGCTTTGGGTACTAATATTGGTGAGCAGTTTGATTTAGCTGGTTTACGCTACCATCGTATCGTAATTATGACCGATGCTGACGTTGACGGTGCTCATATTCGCACATTACTGCTGACTTTATTTTATCGTTATTTTTCGCCTTTGATTACGGCTGGTCATCTCTATATTGCTCAGCCACCGTTGTATCGAGTGCAGATTAACAAAGAAGTGCGTTACGTCTATAATGATGCCGCTTTGGATGTGATTAAGAAAGAATTTGGTATTCAAGATGAAGATTTGAAAGAAGCGGTTGAAGCTTTATCCGAAGCAGTGGGGGATGAAGGTGAATTTGCTGAGACAGAAGTTTCTAGCAAAAAAGGTCCAAAATTAAATCTCCAACGCTATAAAGGTTTAGGAGAAATGAATCCAGAGCAACTGTGGGAAACAACGATGGATCCCAAAGCGCGCATGATGAAGATTGTGACGATAGATGACGCGGCCAAGGCTGATGAAGTATTTGATGTCTTGATGGGTTCCGAAGTAGCACCACGTCGACGTTTCATTCAGACACATGCTAAGACGGTGAAGAATTTAGATATTTAGGGTAGGGGTTAGTAATTAGAAATTAGGAATTAGGTAGGGACAGGGCTCGACCTGTCCTTCTTCGTCACATATTACACTATGGATTTCCCAGCTTACATCCAACAAAGAAAAGAGCTGTTAGATAATTTTCTGCGGCAGTTGTTTATTTATACTGACGGAGATAATAGACTGTATGACGCCATGAACTACAGCCTCCTGGCCGATGGCAAACGCTTCCGACCACTATTAGTATTTGCTAGCTATGAAGCTTGTGGTGGTAGCGATCTAAATTCAATCTTACCAATCGCAGCTGCGGTGGAATGTCTGCATACTTATTCTTTGATTCATGACGATTTACCATCAATGGATGATGATGATTTACGTCGTGGTCAGCCGACAAATCATAAACAGTTTGATGAAGCTACAGCTATCTTAGCTGGTGATGGTTTATTAACTTATGCTTTTCAACTCATTAGTCAAGCAGAGTTGCCTGCAGATATTCGTATTCGATTAGTTGATGAATTATCTGTCGGAGCTGGTCCTGCTGGGATGGTCTATGGCCAAATGTTAGATATGCAAGGTGAGGGTCAGACATTAACATTGGATCAGGTTAGAGCTATGCATGTTGCCAAGACAGGAGCTTTGATCCGAGCTAGTATCCGGATGGGCGCAATTTGTGGGCAGGCTGACGAGTCTATTTTAACTTCGTTAACATCATACGGCGAACATTTAGGTGTGCTCTTTCAAATCACTGATGATATTTTAAACGTCACGAGTACCGTTGAAGCACTTGGTAAGGGAGTGGGGACAGATGCGACGAATCATAAAGCGACCTACGTTAGTATGGTTGGTTTAGAACAAGCTAAACTTTTAGCTGAGGCGGAGTTGACAGCAATACAGGCTATTTTGACACCACCGGGCTCATCGGCCGAACAGTTGCGCCAGTGCGCTGAGTATATTATTGGGCGTTTAGGCTAGTTTGACAAACTTCAGGCAGAGGATTACCATATTTCTTAATAGTTCGTTCAAACGCGAGATGCGGTCCGCGTCGCGTGTGGGTTCGAGAAGTCCGACAGTTCTAGGAGGGGGGACCTCCAACGGAGTTGTCGAGGCTTTTATCGAGTCAACCCACTTAAGGGGTAATTAATGACCTGAACAGGGGTAATTAGTGACCTGCGCAGGGTAATTTGTTACCTCAGCTGAAGCTCTGATGTTGAGCAGTATCCCGTCAGGGTCTAGGTAGGCCGTACTGACTCGGTAGTAGCATTCTCGTCGCGAAGAGAATGAGACTACCGGGTCTTTTTTTATCCCTTGCTTATTGATAGATAATCTGGTATTATGTTTTTAGTTATTACCGCCTCGAGCGGTTTTAAAATAGCCAATATATAAATTTGGCTTACATTAGCAAAAAAATGAACAAAATTATCAACTATCTCAAAGCTTCTCGTTTGGAGCTGATGAAAGTGGTCTGGCCTAGTCGTAAACAGACTATCCAGTATACAATTGAAGTCATCGTTGTTTCTCTTATTGTCGCTGTTTTCTTGGGCGGCGTGGACTATCTACTGACTCTAATCTTAACTACTGTTTTGAAATAATATGCCAAAACAAGTATTACAACAGGGTAAACGTTGGTACGTTTTGCACACTTACTCTGGCTATGAAGAAAACGTCGCTCGTAATTTGAAACAGCGTATTGAGTCCATGGATATGGAAGATAAGATTTTTGATGTTTTGATTCCAACGGAAACCAAGATTAAGATCAAAAACGGTAAGCGTAAGACAGTTCGTGAAAAGATTTTCCCAGGTTACGTCTTGATTAGTATGATTGTGACCGACGCTTCTTGGTACGTTGTGCGTAATACTCCGAATGTAACTGGATTTATCGGTTCTGGTACAACTCCGACACCTATCTCTGATGAAGAGATTAAAGGTTTGCAACAGCGCATGGGTGTGGAAGAACCAGAATACAAGATTGATGTGCAGGTTAATACCATGGTTAAAATTATCGACGGACCGTTCAAAAATTATGAAGGTAAAGTTAATGAGATTGATGGTGCTCGCGGTAAGGTCAAAGTTCTGATTTCCGTCTTCGGTCGCGAAACTCCGGTTGAATTGGATTATTTACAGGTGAAGAAGTTATAAACAGTATTAAGTAGCAAGTATAAAGTATTAAGTAACGAGCTGGTTCGCTTCTGACTAGCTGGTAATCAATAATAATCACTATGGCAAAAGCAATTAAAGCAAAAATTAAATTGCAGGTCGCCGGTGGTGCTGCTAATCCAGCTCCTCCAGTCGGTACTGCTCTTGGACCTCAAGGTGTCAACATTCAGGATTTCTGCGCTCGCTTCAACGAGGCAACTCGTGACAAGATGGGCACAACTGTTCCAGTAGAAATCACTATCTACGAAGATCGTACTTTTGACTTCATCATGAAAACTGCGCCAGCTTCAGAGTTGCTGAAAAAAGCTGCAGGTATTGAAAAAGGTTCTGGCAAGCCATTACAGGAGAAAGTTGGCTCAGTAACTAAAGATCAAGTACGACAGATTGCTGAAATCAAAATGCCGGATCTCAATGCTAATGATATTGAGGCGGCTATGAAGATTATTGAAGGTACTGCGCGACAGATGGGGTTGACCGTTAAATAGAATTATTAATTACAGTGGAAGTTCATCTGCAAAGGTGCACGTTATCACCACATAAATAACACGCTTATGAAAATCAGTAAACGCCTGAAAGAGGCTAAAGGTAAAGTAGATCCTAAGAAAGTTTATACTATCGATGAAGCTTTGATTTTGATGAAGGAAACTTCCAAAGTTAAATTTGATGCTTCAGTAGAGGTCCACGCCAAGCTCGGTATAGATCCGAAGCAGAGCGATCAGTTGGTTCGTGCTATGGTTGGCTTGCCACACGGTAGTGGTAAGAAGGTCCGCATTGCTGCTTTTGTCGGTGATGAGCATGTGACTGAGGCCAAAAAGGCTGGTGCTGATCTGGTTGGTAACAAAGATTTGATCGAAGAGATCAAAAAAACCGGTAAATGTGACTTTGATGTGGCAATTGCTACTCCAGATATGATGCGAGATTTGGCGGTTATTGCTCGTGTCTTAGGTCAGAAAGGTCTGATGCCTAATCCTAAGACCGGTACTATTACCACCAAAGTTACTCAGACCATCACCGAATTGAAGCAAGGTAAGATTTCTTTCAAGAATGATTCCTTTGGTAATATTCACGTGATTATTGGTAAGGTTTCTTTCACTCCAGAACAATTGAAGCAAAACTTCGAAGCTTTCGTCGCAGCACTGAAAGCTGCTAAGCCAGAAGCTAAGTTGAAGGCTAACTACCTCCAAGCTGTCTATCTGACTACCTCAATGGGACCATCGGTGAAGGTGAGTTTGTAACAAGTAGTATAATTACGAAATTAAAAAACTGCACTGAGGTGCAGTTTTTTTGTCTGGGCTTTATAGTAGTCCTAAATGATCAAGACCAAGATAGCCAACCTCTACGTCTGTCATTTGGCCTGAGCGTAATAAATCACGAAATTCATTGAGTGGAAGAAGCACCACTTCAGCAAACTCATCTTCGTCTAATTGTTGGTCTTTTACTTTAATACAATCTGTGGCGACAAAACAATGACGTATTTGAGTTGAGTAGGCGCAATCAAAAGCAGTAGTGACGTGCTCCATCTTTCCTTGATAGCCAGTTTCTTCTAGAAGCTCACGGGCAGCTGCCTGAATTGGTGTCTCGTCTTTCTCCATCCTACCACCAGGAAGCTCATTGAGTATTTTTTGTGGCCCTGGTCGAAACTGACGCGCTAAGATAACTAGATTATCTGAGGTTATTGCTAAGGTGCAAATGACTTGGTCCTCACTTTTAATATAAAAATCACTGATTTTACCGGAGGGTAATTCGAAGTCGACTTTTTCTATCGCACGACTATATTTCTTAAACACTAGTTCTCGCGACTGTTCGATCCAGTCTTTAATTGATGATGCCATAATAACTATTCTTTCTTTAGGTTTCGTTGTTCTAAAATCTGGGTAATAATAGGGTGTCTACGAATTTTTTTATAGTTTTTTTCTGTACCAATATCGACGAAAAAATTTTCACCAATGTTGTGTGCGTACAATCTATTATCTTCAGCTACCTTGGCTAAAATCTCACTGTAGAGCGATAAAGAACCATCACCAGGTTGCCAGTCATAATTGCCAATTATGTCACTATTAATTATTACTAAACCAGTACTACTAGCCCTATAGGCAACAGATTGATCATCAGGCTCGGGTTTGTTTTGGACTTTTGCCTCTTTAGTGTAGATTACCTGTCCCTTCGAGTCGATAGAGAAAGCGTTTTCATTGGGAACATTTTTTCTCTCTGTTACCACAATGGTCGCACCTGCTTGTTTCTCATTATGTACTTTCAAAATGTCGGCCAGATCAGCTTCAATTAAAGTATCGCTATTTTGTATGAGGATAAATTTTCCGATATCACTTCTTTCCCGTACAGCCTTGATCAGATCGCCACCTGTACCTTCTTGTTCTTTTGTGACGACCACCTCTACATTTGTTTGGTCCTTTTCAGAGCTTTCAAAATGTTCTCTAATATTGTCATGATCGCCTGCCCCAATAATAATATTATGAAAACCTAGTGCGGTAAGCTGACGTACGTGATAATCGATAATAGCCTCATCGCCGATCGTAATAAGCGATTTGGTGATTCCTCGAGCCTCACTATGGGGCAGACTATCTGTTTCGCCT
Organism: uncultured Gammaproteobacteria bacterium; assembly: GCA_964487895.1. Taxonomy (GTDB): domain Bacteria; phylum Patescibacteriota; class Patescibacteriia; order UBA1558; family 2-01-FULL-52-15; genus CAYYYA01. The sequence continues at coordinate 12,070 of CAZASM010000005.1, read as the reverse complement.
GTAGCTTGTTCAAGTAGTTTTGCTAGTCGGGTGCCTCTGCCACCGGCGTTGATATAGGCAGTTGTCTCATGTAGCAACTCCTGTTGTTCTAATGTGGAGTCTTGAGTAGGTGGAGTTTGGTCAAATTGTTCATTCATTTGGCAATTATAGCAGGGTGTTTCATGCTTGCCAAATGAAATTATTTACAGTCAAAGTTAGTCTATAGTGTGGTTTCTAATTGAAAAACGCTCCGTCGGCCTAGGCCTGTCGGGGCGTTTTTTGTCCTTGATCAGGACGGTTGGGGAGTCCAAGATTGTAGATTCGTGCCACAAATGCCGCAGAAGTTCTGACGAGACATTTTTTCTGCGTGGGTATTGTCACAGTTGGGCACTACGATGGCCTTGGTGTTGATCAGATCACCACAGGTGACACAGTGTTTGGTGATACACCGACGTCCAGTACTGGGGTGTATGTGGTGACAGTCAACTTGTGGAGTTTCGCCTGTCGTAATCATTTCAGACACGAGCATCCTCCTGGTTAACGACGTCTACTACATGAACAAAATCACCTATTTTATACTACGTATTTGTGACTTGGTCAAGACATTGGAGTTGGAGCATTTGTTTGCTAAAATACAGCTAGTTTGCCGTAACTATTAACAGTTAATTTCTATGTCAAATTACCGCCCATCCTGGGACGACTATTTCATGGCCATGACCAGAATTGTGGCCACTCGTAGCTCGTGTGATCGTTTAGCCGCTGGCGCTATTTTAGTCAAACAAAGCCGCATTATAGCTACTGGCTACAATGGTGCACCGTCAGGCCAAGTGAACTGTTTGGAAGCAGGACATCTAATGGAAGAAGGTCATTGTGTTCGGACTATTCACGCTGAGCATAATGCTATTTTGCAAGTAGCTGTTTTACAAGGATCAAGCACCGAAGGTGGTACTCTGTACGCAACCTATAACCCTTGTATCCATTGTGCCAAATATTTAGTGGCTGTCGGTATCAAACGCATAGTGGTTGGTAAGTTGTATCGCGGAGCTCAAGCTTTGGATTATTTACGAGAGGCTGGAGTAGAAGTAGTCATGTATGAACGAAATAAAGAGTGGGATGATAGTCTGTCTCAGCTGTTCACTCATGAGATAGATGATAAGAAAGCCGCTGAAGGCGATGTCAAACTTACCAATGGCTAAGATTATTTTAGGTTTTACCGGACAATTAGCCTGTGGTAAGGGTACCGTTGCTTCGTATTTGACAAGTAAGTATGATGCCAGCAATTACCGTTTTTCTACTGTCTTGCGCGATGTCCTGCAACGGCTGTATATTCCTCATAATCGCGCTAACATGCAGGATTTGTCTACTATTCTCCGACAACGCTTTGGTGAAGATTTATTAGCGAAAGTGATGGCTGAAGATGTCAGGAATGATCAGCACGGAGTTATTGCTGTGGAAGGAATCCGACGGATGGCAGATATAATTCATTTGCGTACTATTCCAGAGTTTAAACTAGTAGCGATTGAAGCAGACGAAAAAATACGTTATCAGCGTCTAGTAGGTCGGGGAGAGAATCCTGATGATGCCTCGAAAACTTGGGAGGAATTTCTCCATGATCATTTAGCAGAGACGGAGCTTTCCATTCCCGAAGTTATGGCAACAGCGGATTTTAAAATAAATAATAATGGTATTGTCGAAGAGCTACAGCAACAGATCGACGAGATAATTACTAAACTGCAACATGGAAGTTAAGTTCAAAAAATTACATCCGGAGGCAATGATGCCTGTGTATAGTCATGAAGGCGACGCTGGTGCCAATGTTTTTTGTCTGGAAGATAAAGTCTTGCAGCCTGGAGAACGACATATTTTTTCTTTAGGATTCAGTACAGAGTTTGACAATGGATATGTGGCTTTAGTTTGGGATAGAGGCGGTATGGCCTCACTTCACGGGATTACCTGTGTAGCTGGTGTCATTGATGCGAACTATCGCGGCGAATGGGTAGTGGTGCTACTCAATACCTCGACAGAGTCTTATGAAATTAAAAAGGGAGATAAGATTGCACAAGTTTTATTCCAGTCAGTGGCAACGGCTATATTTAAACTGACAGAGGATGTTAGTGATACGAGTAGAGGAGAGGGAAAATTTGGAAGCACCGGAAGATAATGTCTTCAAACTTACAACTTTCAACTTATAACTAAAAACTTATGTTCACCCCTGAAGAAAAAGAGATTCTAAAAAAATACGTTACCGACACTGATGGTGATGTTTTTTGTATTACAAATTTAATGGGTTTAGTCGGCTCTGTCTATGCTCGCTATAGTCGTGCCAAAGGCGGCTTCCGCGAAGTATTATTGAAAGAGTTTATCAAAGAAGGTTTGGTGGATATTCAGCACGCTTCAGAGTTGATCGAACGCGTTTTGATCGCTTATGGCGATGATTCTGTTGGTGAGTTAGAGGGCGCACATCTGTCAGTGGAAAATATTTCTGTTTTAGCTACCAAGGAAATTGAAGATCGTCGTATTGGTGGTTCACCGATTGAGCAGTCAACTCGTTACGTTTTCTATGACCAAAAAGATGAAGCTGGACATTTCCGTTACTATCGTGACCCGATTATTATGGCTTCGCAACTTGGTGCTGAATACGAACAAACATTGGATTTTGTTTTCCAAACCTATTGTGATCTCATTGAGCCGATGAAGACGTATTATCAAGGTTTGAAACCGATTGCTGAAGCTGAGTATGACGTTTTAGGTAAAGGCGAGAAACAAAAGTTAGCCGATTTAACTGAAGAGAAAGATCAGAAAGCTTTTACTATTACCTATAACTCGGATATTCGCACCAAAGCTTGTGACTCACTGCGTAGTTTATTACCACTTGCCACGTTAACCAATGTAGGTCTTTTTGGCAACGGCAGATTTTTCCAAGGTGTGTTGTCGCACTTAATGACAGCTAGTTTGCCGGAAGCGCAGAATTTAGCTGAGCGCGCCAAGAAACAGTTGGATCAAGTTATTCCGCATTACGTTAAGCGAGCGCAAAAAAGTGAATATCGTATCGCCACTCGCCAAAAGATGAAAACAGTGGCTGAAAATTTATTAACCGCGATGGAGCCGATGGAAGAAGTTCCAGTTGTGTTGATGGGTCGTGGCGAGTTAGAAATTACTGAAGATATCAATACGTTAGTTTTTGGCCAGTCATTAGTTTCGTTACAGCAACTGAAGGACTTATTACAACGCGAGCAAGATTATTTGACCTATGGTTTGATGTTGTATGAATACACTCGACATCCATTGCGTCAGCTGATTAAGATTATCCGTAAGCTACCACCAGAGACGCAGGAGAAGATTCGCCAAGCCTACATTGGTGATAGGGTTACGCGTCGTGACAGGCCATACAGAGCTTTGGAAAGTGGCTATATGTACACCTTTGATTTGATTACTGATTTTGGTACTTACAAAGATTTAGAACGCCACCGGATGACCAGTCAGCTACGTCAGCGTTTCAGTCCACGCCTTGGCTTCATCGTGCCTGATGATATTACCACAGCAGGTTTTGCCGATAAGCTGTTAGCTTGTCATGAGAAGGTTGCTGCTTTGTACGAAAAGTTGGTGGTAGATTTTCCTGATCAAGCTTCCTACGTTACACTTCATGGACACAAAGTTCGTTGGGTGATTGCTTTCAACGAACGTGAGGCGTATCATTTGTTAGAGTTGCGCACTACGCCGCAGGGCCATCCGCAGTATCGTAAAGTTTGTCAGCTGCTACACCAAGAAATTGCCAAAGTATCACCGTGGCGCGCCGAGGGCATGAAGTTTGTAGATCATAATGATTATTTCTGGAGCAGAGGAGATGCTGAGGCTAGGCAGAGAGTGAAGGAGAAATTGTTAGATGAGAAAAGTGCTAATGATTCAGAACAGAAAATTTAATTAACAAGTAGAATGTATTAAGTAGTAAGTATGAGGTTGCTTCTACTTACTACCTAATACTTCATACTTACTACCTTACCTCAATGTCAAATTCAAGCATTCGTGTCATTTCCGGTTGCATGTTCTCTGGTAAAACCAGCAGACTACTGTGGTATCTGAAACGTGCTCAGATAGCCGATCGTAAAGTTATTCTCTTCAAACCAAAATTAGATAATCGCTACAGCGAAACCGATGTGGTGACTCATGATAACAACCGGTTAGCTTCTATTGTTATCGAAGATCCGGAACATATGTTAGCTGCTGCTGCGGATTTTGAAGTAGTTGGTATTGATGAGATTCATTTTTTCCCAGCGGAGAAGCTGACCGCTATTGCTGAGATGCTAGCTGCTGCTGGTAAAGAAGTGATTACCGCTGGTCTGGATCTGGACGCAGAAGATAAAGCTTTCGAAGCGACCAAAGAGCTAATGGGTATCGCTGAACACATCGAGAAACTGCAAGCTATCTGCGCTGATTGCTTGAAAGATAATGCTACCCGGACCTATCGTAAGTCTCGCTCCAAGGAACGCTTTGAAGTTGGTGGTAAAGAAGCTTACCTGCCATTGTGTCGCCTGTGCAATGCTAAACGGAAGAGCGTATGACAGGCAAATTGATTGTCATCGACGGTACGGACGGTTCTGGTAAGGCAACCCAAGTAAAAATATTAGCCGATCGCCTACAAGCTGAAGGCCACAAGATATTTGTTGCTGATTTTCCTCGTTATGGAGAATCTTCGGCTCATTTTGTAGAGCAATACCTCAATGGACATTACGGCGGTCTGGAAGCTGTCGGGCCGAAGAAGGGTTCTATGTTTTATGCGCTTGATCGTTTCGCCGCCAGCTTTGAACTACAAGAAAAGCTTGACCAAGGATATATTATTTTATCTAATCGTTACGTCACCGCCAGTATGGGTCACCAAGGTGCGAAAATAACCGATGGTAATGAACGTAACGAATTCTTTCACTGGCTTCATGAATTAGAATATGAAATTTTAGGCATACCTAGGCCCCAAGTAAATATTATCCTACATGTGCCCGCAGAGATTAGTCAGAAATTGGTGGATAAGAAAGTTACCCGTGCGTATATTGAGAACGGTGCTAAACGAGATTTACATGAGGGTAATTTGGATCATCTGAAGGCGGCTGAGCAGGTTTATCTAGAAATTGCTGATAAGTTTGACGATTTTACTTTGATTGAGTGTGTGAAGGATGGTACTATTATGTCACGAGAAGAAATTGCGCAGTTAGTCTGGGATGAGATACAGAAAGCTATTATATAACAGATGGAACTAGAACCTATTATCGGCTTAGAAATTCACCTGCAGCTCAAAACCAAGAGCAAGATGTTTTGTAGTTGTGCTAATGGTGACCAAGGTAATGGTATTGATCCTAATACCAATGTCTGTCCAGTCTGTCTTGGACATCCAGGTACCTTGCCAGTGATTAATAAAACAGCGGTGGAGCAAGGCATGCGTTTGGCTTTGGCTTTGAATGCTCATATTAATCGTAAATCAAAATTTGACCGCAAGAACTATTTTTATCCTGATCTACCGAAAGGTTATCAAATTACTCAATATGATGAGCCTCTGGCTAGTGACGGTTATATTCTGCTGCACATAGATGGCCAAGAACGACGTTTTGGTATTGAACGGCTGCACCTCGAAGAAGACGCGGGCAAAAATATTCATCAGGGCGAAACAACCTTAGTCAATTTTAATCGTGCTGGAGTGCCTTTGGTAGAGATGGTGACGAAGCCGGATTTCCGTAGTCCTGCTGAGGCCAAGAAATTTTTACAAGAGATTCGTTTAATCGCTCGTTATTTGGGCGTCAGTGAAGCAGAGATGGAAAAGGGTCAGATGCGTTGTGATGCCAATATTTCTCTACGGCCAGTCGGTGATATTAAATTCTATCCTAAGACAGAAGTGAAGAATATGAACTCTTTTCGTTCAGTGGAAAAAGCTTTAACATTTGAAATTGATCGTCAAAAAACACTTTGGGAATCTACTAATGAACCAAAAGAAGAAACTACCCGTGGTTGGAATGATGAACAGGAAGTAACTTTGATGCAACGTAGTAAAGAGCAGAGCAATGACTACCGTTACTTCCCTGAGCCTGATTTGCCGCGTGTAGCTATCACTCCAGAAGAAGTTGAGTCAGCTCGTAATAATATGCCAGAATTACCGCATGCTAAACGTTTGCGGTTCCAAAAAGAATATGAGTTATCTTACAGTGATGCAGAAGTATTGTCAGTAGATAAAAACATCGCTGCTTATTTTGAAAATGTGGTTAGTGAACTAAAAAATTGGCTTGAGGCTTCTGGTGAAGTTGATGGTACAACAGACGAGATGTGGCAGAAATCTGGTAAAAAATTATCTCGCTTAGCTTTTTCTTGGATCACTACAGAATTATTCAAACATTTAAACCTTAGTGGCGACGGTGTTAGCGCTGTGAAGATTACTCCAGAAGATTTAGCTGAGTTTATTATTATGTTGTATCAAGGCAAGATTAATAGCTCTGCAGCTCAGCAGATTTTCGCCGAAATGATGCGAACAGGAGAGGATCCTCACTCTATCGCCGAGTCGTTGGACTTGCATCAAGACAATGATGAAGCATCCCTGGAGTCGATAGTACAACAGATTATTAGTGAGCAGCCAGAGATGGTCGCGCAATATCAAGCTGGCAAAGAAACACTTTTGCAATTTTTCATCGGTCTAGGCATGAAGGCTTCCAAAGGTAAAGCGAATCCGGAAATGCTAGGGAAGTTGTTTAAGGAGAAATTATGTCAGTAGTATCGTAGATTGGTAGCGTGGTAGCTTACACCGCCCTGTTATCCCGACCATTATCGTGCGACGAACTACTAACGTGGCATAGGAGCCTGCCCGCCATCGCTACGCTCAGGCGTTAGCAGGCGGGGGATCTCCTAGTCGCTTTTGATAATTAATGGCCTCGTGTCTCATCAAGCTGCAGTTCCAGGGTGGTTCAGTTGACACTACCCACTTTTTAATATACGTTTGATAAAATCTGTTCTTCTAATTTTCTGTGTACTGGACTGGAGGTTGGTCGTGAAAACCTTGCTCTTTAATAGTCTGTTAGTGGCTATTCTCACTATTTGCGTGCCGCTGCTGATAGGAGCTTTTTTGCTGCTGGTCATAGTTCAGTCGCTCTGCTTTGGGGCGTTTGAGCTGATAGTCTCGTTTGGTCTTTGGATTCGTGAAATGCGACTTAGAGTTTTCAAGTTCTAGATTTCACGAAGGAGGTATCGCAATGAGACAATCCATCTTGCTGGTCTTAATGATGGCAGTCTTCTCTCTCACCGGCTGTTTCTGGCAAGGCGAAAATCACATCTCAGCAGAGGCCGTATCACAGCTATATGAGATTCCAGATAGTTGTTTGGAGTCAGCTTCCCTCTATGCGGTCATGGATCAAGGTGTCACGAGTTGGCATCAACCACAGTACGATATTCACAGTCTCGGGAAGCAGAGTCTGATACTATACCGACATGGCACGCATTTGAGCTTACTCGGTATCGTCACTGAGGGTCAGCCTGTCGCGGGCACTGAATGCTCCAATCTCATTTCATATCGGCCTCTGAAGGCTAGCTGTAAGCGATGCGCTCGAGAAGTATGGTCGGTGGTCTATCTCTATTATCCGCCGGTGTATCCTTGGGTTCATCGATACATCTACGCTAAGCAGACATGAAACACGCCGCGGTTCGCACTTGTTGCGAACCGCGGTTTTCTAATCCTGTGATATCAATTTGACGACACTGCTAGTTTCTTTATACTGTATCGTACCGTAGAGGCTCATACTCAAAGGAGATGTCTGTTGAAGAGCATGTTCTTTATCCGGTTGTGCGGCAGTAATTGCTCAATAAAACTATGTGCACTAACCCGTGCACATTAGTTATTATGAGAGTCGAATTCAATAGCCTCCTGCACTCGAAAGACGCAAAGTTTTTTATCCTTATCGACGGTATAATCGCAATAATCGCTATTACGCGTCTCCTGGGCGAGCACAATGACGCACTGCGAACGATAACCGGAGTGAGAAATCTCCAAGCATAGCTCTGGATTATGAGTCTTCATAACAATATCCATGATACATGTATAGCGCCATGGTTGATTCGAAATTTTCCGACACAATTCTGGATCAAGAACATTTTTATTTTCCTCGTAATAAGCATTCGACAGGCAAGCATCAGCATAATAATGTAGACTTTTACAATAAGTAAGTTTATTCTCAAGTGTGGGGAATGACCGCATTGTTTTTAAATAAACACTCTCCTCAGAAAGACGAGGCCTCTTGGGGGCAATTGATAACAGAATCGAACCCAATATTAATGAACAGAAAAATCCTGCAACTATAATTAAAATTAATGGTCGCTTAATAGTAAGTGCTCGAAAACTAATAGGGATGATAAAAGTAGACGAAAAAACTATAATAATACTGAAAGGTAATAAAATAGGTAGATCTAGAAAGACTGTAGACATCAGCGACGCTATCGCAGAGATACTAGATAATAAAACTAGACCAAAATTTCCTCGCGCTACCAATGCTTTCAGGGAGTCACCCTTAAGATTGCTCATGCGAAAATGGTAATACAGTACAGCAAATAAAATCGCAAACTGCAAAATTAAGCACGTTACTACAATATTCCACGCTGAGGTCGGTTTATCACTTGGGCTAATTGAAAACACGCCAAAAAACAGCGATAGTTGCACCGCTCCAAATAGGAATGCTAGAAGATACTGGCTTATGGATTTCGAAGAGTTACCATTCATAAATTTCAGCAGAATATTAATATAGTTAACTTAGTTTCACACAATTTACTCAGCCGTAAAGAGCATGTTCTTTATCATGTTGTGTCTCATCACGGTAGCGGCTTGTTCGTTGAGATATTTGCGAGGCGTGGTAATTATGAATCTAAAAATTTCTTAATAACTCCTTTAGCTTCAGCTTCAGTCTCAACCCAGTTGATCTTACTTTTCTTTTCCATGCGCCAAAACCACGTCATCTGACGTTTGGAATAATTTCGAGTGTCTTGTTGGATTTCGGCAATCACCTGATCTTTAGTTTTGGTTCCCTCAAAATATTCTTTCCATTCACGGTAGCCGATCGATAGCATCGCAGGTGAGTCCCAACCGTATTTGGCAGAAAGTTTTTTTACCTCTTGTTCTAGTCCACGATCCAACATTTCAAACACTCGCTTATTAATGGTCTGATAGAGTTTTTCTCGTTCCACTTCAATCCCGATGACACAGTAGTCATGTTTCGGCGGAGCAGTGCGTTGGTTGGCAATGAAACTTTGACCGCTGACCTCGGCAAATTCAATCGCGCGAATTAATTTTAAACGATTATTTTGATAGATTAATTGACTACCTTCAGGGTCAACTTTTTTTAACCGAAAGGTCAGTTCATCTGTTGTCAGTTTTTCTAGCTCTTTGCGCAGTTCTGGTTGTGGTGCCACATTGGGGATTTGATAATTTTCTATCACTGCAGAGAGATAGAGCCCTGTGCCACCAACAAGGAAGGGGAGTTTTTCTTTTTTGATAATACCATCGATAGCTCCGAAGGCTTGCTGTTGGTAATCTGGCAGGTAGACTTGCTCTGTAGGTGTGGAAATATTAATTAGATAGTGGGGGATTTGAGCTAATTCCTCAGAGGATTCTTTATTTGTGCCAATATTAAATTCTTTGTACACATGTCGAGAGTCGGCAGAGACAATTTCGCCGTCAAATTGAAGAGCAAGGTTAATTGCCATCCGTGATTTGCCAGACGCTGTTGGTCCGAGGATAACAATCACTTTTGGTTTAGGGAGAAGTTTGAGATTTTGCTTATTCATTTTGTTATTGGTGATGGACAACCCCTCGCCTCGCCTCGCTGGCGGAGCGGGGAGGGTTGTCCTTGAATGCTACCGAGACCTTTATTGGCTTTACTCTAACCCGACGTTTCACTTGTTGGGACAGAGAAACTCTTTTTTTTCGCAATTTATCTTTCAGAATTTGGCGTTTTTCAGCTTTGGTTGACATAGAGCTATTATAGCACAAAAGACCTTTAGTTCATTGCCTGGAGCTAAAGGTCTTGGCCTCTTAGTTACCAATTATAGTGATAGATCAATCAAACGTTCTGAGATAATTTTTTGCAGAGCAGATTGGAATTTTTCCGCGCTGATCATCACTTGTTGTTCTTGACCGCGAACACGGATTTGTAGGTCAGCGCCATCTGTTTCCTTCTGACCAAAAGCAATTTGATATGGTACTTTCAAGGCAGTAGATTTTCTGATTTTATTGCCTAAGGTTTCAGCAGCGCTATCAACCTCGGCTCTAATTCCGAGCTTCTTCCAATTAGCTGCGATTTTTTCGGCTGCTTCATTGAACTTATCGCTAACTGGTAATAGTACTACTTGTGTCGGAGCGAGCCAGACAGGGAAGTTGCCAGCGTAATGTTCGATCAGAACACCCATGAAACGTTCGGTTGAGCCCATGACAGCCACATGAATCATCACTGGACGCTCATCTTCATTTTTTTCGTTGGTGAAAGCCAGCTGGAAGCGCTCTGGTTGATTAAAATCTACTTGGATAGTAGCTAGTTGCCACTCACGTCCGAGTGAATCAACGCCCATGAAGTCCAGTTTCGGTCCGTAGAAAGCTGCTTCGCCGGCGCCAACCTCATACTCACGTTTTTTATCTTGCAACATTGCTTGTAGCTCATTTTCCATTCGGCTCCAAGTTTCCGGACTGCCGAGATATTTTTCTGGTTGTTTCGGATCGTGGGTCGAGAGACGAACTTTCAGCTCCATGCCAATTGTTTGGTATAACTCGGTAATTAGACCATAAGCAATGTCAAATTCTGTTTGGATTTGATCAACACGGCAGAAAACATGAGAGTCATCTTGGGTAATTGACCTGACACGAGTCAAACCCTGAAGCTGACCGGTATTTTCATCACGATAGATTGTTGTCGTCTCAGCATAGCGAATCGGCATCTCACGATAACTGCGTTTATTGGCAGCGAAAATCTGCGCATGATGCGGGCAGTTCATTGGTTTCAAGACAAAGCCACTTTCGGTTTTTTTGCTTTTGACATGAAATAGATCATCTTCAAACTTATCCCAATGACCAGAAGTTTTGTACAAATCTGTTTTCGCAATATGAGGAATCCAAACTTTCTGAAATCCTTGTTCCTCACGTAGTGTGCCGATATAGCTTTCTAGTTCTCGACGGATAGTTGTCCCTCGAGGTGTGAACATGGGTAAGCCAGAACCAACTAGTTCAGAGAAGACAAATAAATCTAGCTCTTTACCGATTTTACGGTGGTCACGTTTCTTAGCCTCCTCTTGCATATCGAGGTAGTGTTGAAGTTCTTCCGCTGTCGAGAAAGCAGTGCCATAGATACGTGTCAACATGGTGTTTTTTTCATCACCACGCCAGTAAGCTCCAGCAATAGTTAAAAGTTTGAAGTGTTGCATCTCAGCTTCTGGATGTTCACAATGTCCACCACGACAGAGATCCCAATATGAGCCTGAGCGATAAAATGTTAGTTTTTGTCCTTCACCACTAAATTGATCAATCAGCTCGTGTTTATATTCATTATGCCGAAATTCTTTTTTTGCTTCATCAACTGATAGCTCGTGGCGTTCGAAGCCTTTCCAACTTGGTAGAAGTTCTCGCATTTTTTTTTCGATCGTTGGAAAGTCTGTTTCGGAAATTGGTTTTTTGAATTCAAAATCAAAATAAAATCCGTCATCAATAGCTGGACCGATAGTGCGCTTTGTCTCAGGCCACAGTTCCATGACAGCAGCGGCGAGGAGATGAGCGACGGAGTGGCGGAGGTTATCTAATTGTTCATTTTTTGACATATGATTTGTGTGATGGTTTTTAAAAACTAATGTTAATTTTCTAAATTAAATTCGAAACCCGAAACTCTAAATCCGAAGGATATCTCAAATCATAAATCTCAAATTCCAAAAAAAATTCGTGAGTATCTTTGTTTAAAATTTTGAGCTTTTGGATTTGGAATTTGTTTAGAGTTTAGGATTTAGGGTTTAGAATTTGTCATCGAGCTCAGAAATGATATAAAATAAAACCCAAGACTATTACGTCTCGGGGTCCATAGATAGCTCGAGTAATGCTCGA
>CAZASM010000004.1:0-55641 GCA_964487895.1 uncultured Gammaproteobacteria bacterium | reverse complement strand
TAAAGTAACGCTGAACTATCGTAAGACCGGGGGTAAATCAGGTAAGTTGCAGAGTAGTGGCTTCTCAGTAAACAATCATCGCCTAACAATTACTGGTTTAGAATCTGACAGTACCTATATTTTAAGCGTCGAGGCAAAAGATCCCTTCGGTGGTAATAAAAAAATTGATAACTTAACCTTTAGAACCAAAAAATTCACTTCTTCTGAGACAATTATTACTCCTGCCCAAGGGCCAAGTCGTGCCTACACACCAGCTCTATCGTTAGTAAGAACTGCTGATGCCAATACAGTCTACGCTTTAGTTTCTAACACTGCTCAAGGCTCAGCTTGTGAGGCGTATTCTGCCTGTCTCGTTAGCAGTGGTTCGAGTTGGCGCGCTGACTATTATGATTATTACAAAAGTCATCCCGACATGAGTGGTCGTGGTGGACAACCAACTACTGACTCACCTTTTGTTCATGACTGGTACGCACAAAAATACTATGTTCGTTCGGGTGTAAATGACAGTATAGCTTTTAGTAGTAATTTCTATCCACTTGATGATTTGCCGAAAGAAGGCAATCCACACAACTCCTTCTTTGGAGTACATTGGACCAATCATATTACCGTTGCAAACACTGGGGTATATAGTTACACCATTGGATCAGATGATGATGCTTGGGTTTTGATAGACGACAAGGTAGTTATCAATAATAGCGGCACCCACGGTATCAAAACAAAAAATGGCTCCATCACTATTTCGCAAGGAGTCCATAAAATAGATATCTACTACGCCGACCGTGGTCCTGGTGGTGCTGCTATTTCCTTTAAATTTAACGACCCTAAGATAGCTATGGGCCAAGCTCAAAATTGCGCCCCAATAGCCGATCAATGCAAAATTCAACAACAAAAAAATAATCGTTTATTAACGCGTCATGCTATCATGTCACCAGAAGCTTTTGTTAGCTATGGTTATGATTGGAAAAAAATTAGAATTATCAGTAACCAAGAGCTACAAACTTATCCAGCGGTAGTTCTTATTCGTACACCAAATAGTCCAACTGTTTATTATGTCGATACCTTACGTCGATTAAAAATTCCCCTACCAAGTGAGGCAATTTTTCACGCCTATGGCTATCAGTGGAGTGATGTAGTCTACGTCAATCAAGAAGATCTCAATGCTTATTTCACTGCTGATCTGGTGAAAGAACCTGGTAGCACAACAGTCTATCAATTAGAGGGAGATATTTTACACCCTTTCATTTCAGGCGATGTTCTAACTGGTTTAGGTTATAGTTTCAACCAAGTACTAACTATCAATAGTTATCATCTGGGATATTTCTCACGCGGAGAAGCGATACAGTAAATAAAAAAACGGAGAGACTACCACCCCTTTCCCCTCCTTTTAAAAGGAGGGGCAGGTCGCAGACCTGGGGTGGTCTTAAAAATTGTCACTCCGTTTTTTTATTTTGATTTGTTTCCAAACCAATAAAATGACTCCAATCACAATCATACTATCAGCCAGATTAAAAACCGGCCACCAACCAACACGAAGATAGTCAATCACTGCTCCGTATTGGAGACGATCAATCAAATTATTTATCGCTCCGATGGCAATCAAACCCCAGATGAAAAATTCTGGATTTTTTTTCTGCCACAGGACAAAGGCCTGCCAAATAATATAGCTAATTATTAAAATTACAAGTGGCCAAAAAATCCAGACGGGCCAGTTAACTGAAAAAGCTGCATTATAATTTTTCACTACAACTAAAAAACCTCCGAAACCTTGTAATGTTTCCAGAGGTGTTTGTAATAACACTATTCCAATCAGTCTACTTGCGACAGCTAATATTGCCAAACAGACTAACCGTACTTTCATTTAGAGTCCTTTGTTCTTGCAATCCATACAGGCGGTAGCAGAGGGGAAAGCATTAAGACGATCCTGAGCAATCTCCTTACCGCACTTCTCGCAGATACCAAAGGTGCCGTCCTCCATCTTTCTTAGGGCCTTGTCTACATTGAATAAAGATACTTCCAAATTCTTCTCCATTGAGAGATTACGCTCAAAAATCTCCACTTCTGCTGCATTATCGTCTTCCTTATCACCAAAATCAGGGAACTTGGCGTCGAAGTCACCAGCAGAATTCTTATTAGGCGTAGAGTCTTCGTTCAATTCACGCATTAGCTCGGCTCGACGAGCTTCCAGTTTAGCTTTCTGTTCTGTTAAAAATGTTGGTGTCAAAGCCATAAATATAGGTTAATAGGACAATATTACTATAGATTTACTTGCTTGTCCACCCTGATAATTTGGCTCATTTTAGCCTTTTTATCAGAAAGAGTGCTTAGAAATTTATAAATTTTGAGTAATTTAAAAGGCAGACACTATTCCCCTAAAAAAATTAATTTAAGTGGGCGGTCTGCCCTTGTCTCTTGAACCAGATACGGCTCGAACCTCTGATGGGTTCAATTTGTATCATTTTGTGTCCAAATGACATTGTTGTTCCTCTTCCAACTGTGAGGACTGAATCATTTCCATTCTTTGGCTTGAGTCTCCATAAATGAGGACTGGCCTTTTTTTGATTTTGTTTTTGTTTCCGCTGAGCCTGTTGGTTAAGCTCAAAATTGACAAGAACAGAAGATGATTGTTTAAAAAATGTGCGATGTAAGATCAACTCAATGAACTTACACATCCATTATAGCACATTTTAGCACTCGGGTCAATAATAAAATGTGGCTTGAGTTAGCCACATTACTGCGATGCTCTAGACAATAATAATTTTCTTTGACAAAAGTTGTACACAATGTCAACAACTTATCCACATTTCAGCTGAAAGTTATTAACAAGTCAGATTTTTCTATAAAAGACAGAAAACATACTCCTGAAAGCTTTCGGTATACCCTGACAGCACTCCGGCGGACTTCCAAGGACTTGGTAAAGCAAAAATTGTGCTAGTTCCTTGCTCTAAGGAGCTTTGGAGCCAAGCTATAGAGGTCCAATCGACCTTCTCTGGAGGTAAACAAGCTTGCCAGGACCCTCTGGCCTCCTTTGAACTGATTATTGAGGCTAAAAGATCCTGATCATTACTGATAGTAGACCGTTCTGGTTGATCAAACTGGTATAGAAGTTGGTCTGGACCAGCCGTCCAGACAAGTATTGGCTGTCCAGCGATGGTTGTAGTGCTTGATTGGCCCTCTGAGCGGACTAGCTCTCGATATGCGCTGCCATCAGGTAACGAGCCTCGCTTAACCATTGGCGACAAGTAACCACTCATACTACTCGCTACTTGTTGCAGAGAGGAAGTTGAAGATTGCACCAACCAAGAGTCTTGCTTGAGGAGAAAAGTAATATTATTTCCAAAGCTTTTCAAAACTGTTTCCAGTGCTAAGCCATATCTTTGTCCTAAATGTTGCTCTAATGTAGAGTACCATGGTCGTAAAACAGAAAAATCTTTTAGTTGAGCCAACTCTTCTGTCCGACCGTCCAAATATAGTTCAAAGTTATCAGTTAAAGGTAGGGTAATAGTTTTCTGCGCCGACTTTTCTGTCAATGGAAGACGAACAATCAGTCGACGTAGATTATTCTTGTTATCAAACTGAACTTGTCCTGTTGATTGTTGGCCCAAAAAATCAAAATTAGCTATTGTTAGACTTTTAGGCCATACTCGGTCCCATAATAAGTAAGCTGAAGCATCGGGTAATTGGGAAGCGAGCACATTTATTTTAGCTGGTCTTTGATAGTTATCTGAAGAGGTGATAATAACTACAGATCCTACGAACATAACCTGCCGCCAAGCTGATTGGGAAGCTAAGGCAAGTTTACCGATGACTCGAGATCTAATTTCTTCTTGCTGATTCTTAGCAAGACCATGCTTTAAATTTAACAATAAAGTTTGATCGCTCAAATCATCAGTTATTGCCCACACTGCTGCATCAACTTCAGAAAATTCAATGGAGCTTAGATCTGTGAGGTAGTTTAATAGCTCCTGTCGTGAGCTTGCCAACGGTATCTGCCCAATATCAGTCAGATTACCGTGCAAATAATCAGAACCAAAACCAATAATCAGATGACTATTGGTCGGTAGATAACTATTCAATTGTGGGACTGGTCGCCAGAGCCAGTAGCCAAAGGCTACTAAAACCACAGCTATCAAGCTCGCAGCTGCGAGCACCCAGGAGCGACGTACTACCATAGAAGATATAGCGAACTAAAATTAACGACGAGTGAATGGGCGACGAGGACGATCAGTCGGTGGGTAGCTATCCTCAGACATGCCCGCTGGACGAGGAATTAGAGCTTTGACTGACAAGGAAATACGATTCTTTTCTTTATCAATATCAACAACTTTCACTTTGATGATGTCGCCAACCTTCACAATCTCGGAAACAGTACGGATGCGCTCATGGCGGAACTCAGAGATGTGGACCATACCATCGCGTCCTTTGCCAAATTCCACAATTGCTCCAATTTCGGCGCCAGTATTTTTGTCAGCCACGATTTTCACTACCTGACCTTCGACTTCTTCACCAATCTCTACTTCACGTGTCAGGTCAATAACCCACTGACGAGCTTTTTCTCCGCCTTCAGCGCTAGTCGAAGTGATCATCACCAGACCATCATCTTCGATATCAATATCTACACCACAGGTATCAATAATTTCATTAATAATCTTACCACCGCTACCGATGACGTCACGAATTTTCTCTGGATCAATGCGTAAACTGATAATACGTGGTGCGTACTGAGATAGTTCTGCTCGTGGAGTCTTGATAGCTCCTTGCATCACATCTAAAATCTTCATGCGAGCGATTTGAGCTTTACGAATTGTTTCTTCGACAACTTTCAAAGTAATAAATCCTAGTTTAATATCTAGTTGGATAGCAGTAATACCAGCTGGAGTGCCAGCAACTTTGAAATCCATATCACCAGAGTGATCTTCTAGACCTTGGATATCTGTCAGAATACGATAATCTTCGTGGTTATCAGGATTGGTGATTAAGCCCATAGCAATACCAGAGACAGGCGCTGTGATTGGTACACCAGCATCCATCAGAGCTAAGGTAGAGCCACAAATAGAAGCCTGTGAGGATGAACCATTAGAAGCGAGAACTTCAGACACAACACGAATAGTATAAGGGAACTGCTCTTTGGTTGGTAAAACTGGCTCCAAAGCTTTCTCCGCTAGAGCACCATGACCAATCTCACGACGAGAAGGCATACGAATAGGTTTAACTTCACCGACGGCAAAGCCAGGGAAGTTGTAGTGATGCATGTAGCGCTTCTTGCCGGTCTCTTCCATCGTATCTAGAGTCTGCTCATCTCCAGGTGCACCTAATGTGACAATAGAAAGCACTTGAGTCTCACCACGGTTGAATAAACCAGAACCATGAGTACGCGGTAAAACAGCGACATCAGCTGAGAGCGAACGAATTTCGTCTAAACCACGACCGTCAACACGCTTATTGTGATCTAATACTAAGCGCTTGGAAGCGATATCTATAGCGGTGTCAAAAAGTGACACACCCTTAGCTCGAGCGTCTTTGGAAACTTCACTGTCAGCTTTGAGCAGAGCATCTAACTCCATCTTGGCTGCACTCATGGCGTTCTTAGTGGTTAACTTATCAGGGTGAAACATCGCTGTCAGATCTTTGGTCGCCAAAAAGTCAGTAACTTTTTTCGTTACCATATCTTCCAGTGCTTTCGCCTCCGCATCAACAACTTCTTCAGTCTTTGTTTGACCGACAGCTTTGACAATATCATTGATGAAAGCAATTTGTTGCTTCAAATGTTTGTGGGAGAAATTAATAGCCTCAATAAAGACATCTTCTGGTACTTGACTACCACCAGCTTCAATCATAATCACACCGTCATTAGTACCAGCTACTACTAAATCAAAATCAGATTTTTCTCTTGCTTCATAGCTACCGTTCAAAACCCATTCACCATTGATCCGACCGACACGCACACCAGCCAGAGGACCAGCCCATGGTATCGGCGAGATAGCTAGAGCTACTGAAGCGGCGGTCAACGCTGGAATATCAGCATCGTTAACCATATCAACAGAGAGTACGGTCAGAACAACCTGCACGTCACGACGAATTGATTCTTTAAATAACGGACGGATACTACGATCAACTAGACGAGCGGTCAGAACTGCTTCATCTGAAGCACGACCTTCACGTTTGATGAAGCGAGAGCCTTTGATCTTACCAGCAGCATAGAGACGCTCTTCAAAATCTACCATCAGAGGAAAATAATCAATCCCTTCACGTGGCTGAGAAGCGGTCACGACAGTAGCTAATACTACTGTATCGCCATAACGAACAGTACAGGCGGCATTGGCCTGAGGCGCAAACTTACCGATCTCAACGATCAGCTCTTTGCCAGCAATCTCGGTCTTAAATTCTTGTATCTTGGAGTTCATTGGTCAGATTCCTTTCTCCAGCCAAAGGCTGGTTTGTTATTACCATCAACCGCTACGACGTAGCGGCCTCTGGTCGCTGACCAACAGGCTTTAGACTCGTGTTTCCTTGTGAGGGATACAGGGCCTATGTGTCTGTCGATCAGATATTAGTAATTAGTAACTAGTAACTAGGGACAACCAAATGGCTGCTTCTAATTGCTAATTACTAGTTACTAATTACTGCACTAGTATTTAATAAGAAACTTCCTCTTACTTGCCGAAAGATTAATGAAATCATCCACTTGGTCAATCAGTTTCGATGAAGTTGTTTCTTGAAAAGCCACCGCTTCAACCATCACACCATTATTCTGTAAAAATTCTACCGCCGGTACATAGTCACCGTCACCATAAACCAAAACGACTACGTCCAAGTTACGCGACATGCGGATAGCATCGATGACTAAGCCAACATCCCAGTCACCTTTTTTATTTCCACCAGCATAAACTTGTAAATCTTTAGACTTAATCTCATAACCCATGGTATCCAAAGCTTGAAAAAAATTATCTTCCAGAGAATTTGGTGCTTTAATAACATAAGCGACAGCACGAACCAACTTTCTGCCTGCCACTGCTTCTTCTAAGACTTTGGCAAAATTTACTTTGGCTTGAAAAAGATTCTTAGCTGAATAATATAGGTTCTGGACGTCAACGAAGACTCCTACTCTTTGTTCTTTGTGTTTGATCATATTTTATTTTAGAAATAATCCCGCAGATTACACCTTGGTAACATGCGGGATTACATTTTATAGTTCTGCGTCTTTTCTAGCTTCTTCAGCGGCTTCGAGGAGAGCATCATCCGGCATCATTTCTGTGTTACGTTCACGTTTGGAAATATTGAGTTTCAAACCTTTAACAATTTTATCGAAGGCTTTCTCACTTTCGCGTTCTAAGTATCGTAGCAGTCGACGACGTTGAGATACTTTACGTAGCAAACCTCGGCGAGAAGAAAAATCCTTAGGATGATCTTTCAAATGCTTAGTTAATTCTTTGATCTCTGAGGTTAAGATAGCAATCTGGACCTCGGATGAACCGGTGTCGTTCTTATGCGTCTTAAACTGCTCAATAATCTGATCCTTCTTTTTTTTGCTTAGCATTGTTGTATATTTCGTGGCTGTTTCCGAGAATAAACCTATAAGCGATAGGCTGACCCAGAGACAGTCCTTGATTAATTAATATAGTCGTAAACTACCACTAGGATAGACTTTTGTCAAGCTTAAAATGTAATACATGACCTCACCTCTCCCCCGTCTACCGCAGGCAGGGGTGCGGGGAAGTAATTGATTATTTATGTCTTGTGTCATAAAATAATGCCATGGCATCATATACCTTAGAAAAATTGTTACTGAGCTTTCTGGAAGAGTGGGAATTTATCAAAAAACGCTCACCTCTAACCGTTCGTAATTATGAACTATACCTACGCCGTTTTTTGCGCTGGTCTAAGGTAACTACACCAGCACAAATTACTGATTCACTAATTATTAATTACCGAACATATCTCAAAACTCTCAAAGGCCGTCAGACAAAACTAGATAAAAAAACTATTAACTATCATCTAATTGCTCTGAGAAACTTTTTGCAATATCTATCTACCCATAATGTTAACCTGCGAGTCACCAAAGCCATCAAATTGACTAAAGTTGACGCAACTCAACCCACCTTGCCAACAACAGCAGAACTTACTAAACTTCTACGGTCAGTCATGAGCTCTCGCGCTCCTCTGATTATCAAAAAAAGAGACCAAGCTTTAATTAGTCTCATGCTAGAGACTGGGTTGAAGCTGGCAGTCGTTGCAAATCTGAGAATTGAACAGGTGAAAAAGAATAAAATTCGCTATGAAGATCATCAGGGTCATCATGAATTACCACTTTCTCAATCTGTCAGAGGATATATCCAAGATTATTTAACCCTACGCCCTTCCACCACAGGCGGATCCTATCCTAACCCCTATATTTTCATCTCCCATGATCGAGCTGTCGGCGGTAGAGAAGTGAAAAAGCCCAAACCCATGACTAGCCGTTCCGTTCAGAGAGTGATTGAAAAATATGCTCACAGTGCAGGATTAAACCTAACAGCCAATGATTTACGCCGAGCACGACTAGCGAAGCTGTATACACAAGGATTATCTGAAGAGGAAATCAAAAACAAAATGGGATATACTAAACGAACATCTATTAAACACTTGGCTGGCAATATTAATTAACATTAAATTTATGGCCGACGAACGGGGACGGGCGACTCTAGAGTCGCCCCTACAGTTGCCCCATTTACGGCTATTATATAGACTATGATTCTATTATTAGGCGGCAGCGGCTACGTCGGCCAAGCCTTTCAAACATTCTTTCAACAGAATAATATCGCTTTCAAAAATATTCCACGCTCAGAGAGAGACTACACTCAGCCGGAGGTTTTGCGCCAAATTATTGCTGATATCAAACCAGACTTCTTGGTGAACTGTGCTGGCTATACGGGCAAACCAAATGTCGATGCTTGTGAACTACATAAGTTGGAAACATTAGAAGGTAACGTCATCTTCCCCGGACATACCATGCAAATATGCAATGAGTTGCAGTTGCCGTGGGGGCATGTATCATCTGGCTGTATCTATGAAGGTAATAGTCCTGACGGTCAGGGCTTCCGAGAAACGGATGTGCCAAATTTTGACTTCCGTCATAACAACTGTAGCTTCTACTCTGGTACCAAAGCACTAGCTGAGGAAATCCTAGCTGATGCCACTACCTGCTATCTCTGGCGACTGCGCGTGCCATTTAATAATGTAGACAACAATCGCAATATTCTAACCAAATGGATAACCTACGACACCTTATTAAACGCTACTAACTCATTGTCTCAGATAGATGAATTTGCCCGAGCTTGTTATGAATGCTTTGACAAAAAAATCCCGTTCGGAACCTATAATATGACCAATCCGGGATTTATTACAACGCAGGAAGCAGTAGAACTGATTAAAAAATCCGGTATCTCCACCAAAGAATTTAAATTTTTTGCTAACGAAGACGACTTCATGAAAACCGCAGCCAAAGCACGCCGTTCTAGCTGTGTACTAAACTCCGACAAACGTGAAGCTGCTGGGGTGCATATGACAGAGGTACATGAAGCCGTTGAACAGGCTCTAAAAGATTGGAAAACTCAAAACTAAAAAGTCAAAAGTAAAATATACAAGTAAAAACTCAAAACTTTTCCGGTTTTGAGTTTTAGTTTTCAGTTTTGATTTTTTACTTTTGACTTTCCCAAATGCCTTCCTGAATAGTATCCACGGCAGTAAAGCGCACTTCAACCGACTCTCCTAACTCTTGAGTTACTTCCGTATCAGCACTAAAGCAATTCCATACTTAATGGGGATTTCCTTATGTTCAATATCTAACTCAGACAACTGTTTTTTATATTCCTCTAATGGGACAGCCCATTGACCATTTATAAGCTTAGTATCTGAAGCGGTAATTTCCTCCGTGTCAAAACAATGTATAGCAACACCACCGGACTTCAAAGCATGATAAGAATTTTTTATCAGGTCAAACTGTTTAGAAAGTTCGATAAACTTCAATAACACATGCGCATAGGTAATATCATACGGCTGATCTGGTAAAGGAAGAGTACAATCATGCTGAAAAATATTTGACTCGCCCTGAAGGTGATCAATAGTGATATCAAATGTGCTGACTTCCACTGATCTATCGATGACTGCTTCAAAAATGATTTTATGCTGCGCAACGAAGCGTCTATCACCACAACCCAGCACCGCAAGTCGTACAGGATTACTATCTGTTTGCAGCTTGGTCTCTTGAAAAATGGCAATTAGCTCCTCCTTTTTTGCCTCAACTTTTCTTTGTATCTCTTCGGCAGATTGATCTGCATACTTTTGATGATATGTTGATAACGCCATATTAGTATTTTTGATTTATTATTATATTTTTGAATTTTGCCTTTTGACCTATTTTCTTAATTCTTATTTCTTAATTCTAAATTCCTTAATGCCCTCCTGAATAGTATCCAGCGGCAGTAAAGCGCACTTCAACCTACTCGGTCCCATCTCCACTCCCAACATCTGCTCAATCTCTTTCGCTCCCCAGCTCAAAACCTCCTCCAGAGTTTTTCCTTTTAGCATTTCCGTTAGTAGAGATGCCGACGCCACACTGACGGAGCATCCAGTACCTTCAAAAGTAATCGATTCAATTACTCTTAATTCTTCTTTCTTATTTCTTAATTTAATATACATACTCACTTGGTCTCCGCATGATAAGTTCATCCCAATCTTAATAATATCGGCAGTCTCATCTTTGCCGAAGTTTAAAGGATGTTTGTAGAGTTCGATTATTTGTTGGGCGTGTGGGTCCATATTATTATTGTCATTGCGAGTCCCGTACTCGGGGCGAAGCAATCTGTCCTTATGACGGATTGCTTCGCTCATTGTCGCCCTTCGACAAGCTCAGGGTGACAATTCGCTCGCAATGATAGGCTTAAGTGTAAATTTTAATTACTTCTCGTATCCCTGAAATGAGCTTATCAACCTCTTCCCTCGTATTATAGATATAAAAACTCGCTCTCGTACTACCATTCAAACCTAACTGTGTATGCAACGGCTGCGTACAATGATGCCCAGCACGTACTGCGATACCGTGTTTGTCTAACTCGGCGGCAATATCATGTGGATGCATACCGTCAATAATGAAGGCAATAACCCCTATTCTGTTTTCCGCCTCCGTCGGACCCATGATATGTAATTTCTCAATTTGCTTCATCTGCTCCAGAGCATACTGCGTCAATTCTTGCTCGTGCTGATGAATAGCAGGCCAGCCAATTTTTTGTAAATAATCAATCGCTACGCCGAGACCGATCACTCCAGCCATATTTGGTGTACCAGCTTCGAACTTCCATGGTAGATCGTTGGTTACAAAGTCTTCTTTGGTCACTGCTTTGATCATTTCTCCGCCACCGTGAAATGGTTTCATGGTGTCTAGAATCTTTTCCTTGGCGTATAAGACACCGATGCCGGTTGGACCGCACATCTTATGCCCAGAGAAAGCGAAAAAGTCACAATCCAAATCCTGCACATCAATCTGGCTGTGTGGTACTGACTGCGCACCGTCGAGTATTACCAAGGCACCAGCTTCATGAGCTTGCTTGATCAAGGGTTTGACGTCGTACAACAAACCTAAAGTATTAGAAGCATGTGTCAGAGCCACAAGTTTAACTTTCCCACTGCTGAGAAAATTTCTTAATTCTTCATTCTTAATTCTAAATTCGCCATCAAGGTCAAGCCATTTAATTACCGCCCCAGTTTCTCTGGCGATCATCTGCCACGGCACGATATTGGAATGGTGATTAACAATGGACACAACGATCTCATCCCCTGCTTTCAGATTGTGTCTGGCCCAAGCATAGGCGGCCAGATTGATACTTTCTGTCGTACCGCGGGTGAAGATGATTTCTTTGGTGGAGACAGCGTTCAATAACTGACAAACTTTCTCACGTGAATTCTCGTAGGCTGTAGTAGCTTCTTCGGCTAAAGCATGGATGCCACGGTGAACATTAGCATTATACTGACGATAATAATCAACCTCAGCTTCAATCACTACATTGGGCTTCTGGGTGGTAGCAGCATTATCAAGATAGATCAATGGCTTGCCATTAACTTGTCTTTTTAGAATTGGAAAATCTTGACGAACGTCTAGCATTTCAAAAATTTATCCTGATCAAATGGTGGATATAGTATAATCTTTTTTTCAAGCACATCTTTGACTGGTATCCAATAAGCATCAAACTTATATTTTTCTTCAACAATGTGGACTGTATCTTTATTCTCTATATTCTTATCAGCTAATTTACCTCTAAATAAATATATCGTCTGACGTCTAGACTGACCCTCATAGAC
This sequence comes from uncultured Gammaproteobacteria bacterium, assembly GCA_964487895.1. Lineage (GTDB taxonomy): Bacteria > Patescibacteriota > Patescibacteriia > UBA1558 > 2-01-FULL-52-15 > CAYYYA01. The sequence goes on along the minus strand of CAZASM010000004.1, from coordinate 43,311 downwards.
AAATGGGTTATCAACTATCGCCAAACTTTCCAACTCATCTAATTCTGAATTCAGCTCCTCTCTAATTTCCCTCCGAATACCCACCTCTGGATCTTCCCCAGAATTCAAACTACCACCGAGCAACCGATAAAACACCTCATTTTTAACCTTGTCGTAACCTTTGCTAGCAAGAAGACGACTTTGATTATCCATCAGAATACACATGGTTTTCTCAACTACTATAATCTCCGAATTATTCATAGATTATTTAATTTCTTTATCAGTAACTCTACCATCTCATCCCTTACTACCTTCTCCTTAATACTTCCTACTATGGAATTAACAAACCCCTCTAGTATTAAACTCCTTGCTAGTGTTTCCGTCAAACCGCGGCTAGTCAGATAGAGCAAATCTTCAGGCTTTAGCTTACTCTGACTGGCGCTGTGGCTAGCCTTCACATCATTAGCATCTATCTCCAGTCCAGGGATAGTAATGTTCTTGGCTGTCTCGGATAACACGTAGGTATCGTGACGAAGATAAGCGTTGGTCTGTTGAGCTCCATTATGAATCTTGATCAAGCCGTTAAAAGCAGAAATTGCTGATCCGGAGAGAATTGTCTTTACTGTGATGTCGGAATGGCAATCTGGCGCTACATGGATATTATTGGCAATCAAATTTATTTTCTGTTGACCTGTGCCGATCACTACAACCTTTTGCAAGCTGACGGCGCCAGCTCCTTGCAAATACACCTCTTGAATTAATTCTGACGTTGCGCTTCCTAGAATAATTGTAATTAGTTCTAATTTAGCGTTCTGTTGTAGATAAAATTGTCGCGTACGGAATGAACCCCGCTCAGCGGGGTCGTTCTGTATTATGACGTATTGAATATCTGAATCTGCTTCAATGATAATCTTCTGACAGTCGATAGTGTCTGGTAATTCATCGATTATAATTTGTTCACCGTTTAATCTTTTTTCTGTCGAACCAAAATCAACATCAGCCCAGGCCTTTTGCCTAGCTGGAACTGGAAGGGTCTGTAATGTTTTAAATATTTCTGACATATTTTATAAAAAATGTACGGACAGGTCGCGACCTGCTCGCCTCGCTCGCTCGTCGAAGCGGGTCCCTACGGGTACATGGATTACCCAACAGACCCTTCCATTTCTAATTCAATCAATCGATTCAACTCAACCGCATACTCCAACGGCAACTGTTTCACAATCGGATCGATAAAGCCATTAACGATCATACTCATGGCATCTTCTTGGGTTAGACCGCGAGACATTAAATATAGCAATTGCTCTTCGCCAACCTTACCAACCGAAGCTTCATGCGCAATCGTTACGTCACTCTCACTGATCTGCATATCCGGGATTGTGTCTGAAGCAGAGATGTCGTCTAATATTAAAGCGTCACAGTTAACTGAAGTCACGACATTCTTGGCGCCCTTAGCGACTTTCAAAAGTCCTCGATAGACAGATCGTCCGCCGGCTTTACTAATTGATTTCATGATAACCCGTGACGATGTATCTGAGGCCAGATGCATCACCTTAGCGCCTGTGTCTTGTACTTGGTCTTTGTTAGCAAAAGCTAAGCCCAAATGGTCACAGGAAGCTCCACGACCGCGTAGGATACTGCAGGGATAAAGCATGGTCACTCCAGAGCCCATATTGCCTCCAATCCACTCCATGTGCGCGTACTCGTCGACAATAGCACGCTTGGTATTCAAATTGTAGGTATTGCGACTCCAGTTCTCGACACTGCTATAACGGAATTTGCTATGAGGTTTAAGGATAACTTCCACACAACCAGCGTGTAGAGAGATCTCGCCGCTATTATATTTCGGCGCGCTGCAGCCTTCGATATAGTGAGCGTCCGCACCGTCTTCAATAATTATTAACGTGTGCTCGAACTGTCCCATCTTGCGGGCGTTCATCCGGAAGTAGGCTTGTAGTGGTTTAGTAACTTTTACACCTTTGGGCACATAGAGGAATGTTCCGCCAGACCAAACCGCAGCATGCAAAGCAGCAAACTTATGATCAGCTGGTGGCACTGATTTGGTCATGAAGTATTCCCGCACCAGATCAGAATGTTTTTGCAGAGCCACGTCCATATCTTCGAAGATTACTCCCAAATCTTCCCATTCTTTCTGCAACTTATGATAAACAGTGTTGGATTCATACTGCGCTCCCACTCCAGCCAATACTTCACGTTCAGCTTCCGGAATGCCGAGCCGCTCAAAAGTTTTCTTAATCTCCGGCGCTACATCTTCCCACTTCTCAGTGCCTTTAATCTCTCCCGGTCGCGCGTAATAAATAATATCGTCAAAATTAATTTTGGATAGATCAGGTCCAAACTTTGGCATATCTTTTTCCAAGAATATTTTCAAAGCTTTCAAACGAAACTCACGCATCCAATCGGGTTCGTTCTTATCATCTGAAATCTTGTTAATCAAAGCTTCCGATAACCCTTTTGTAGCCACAGACATATAATCCGCCGAATCCGCATGATCAAAAATATCCCGATTTAATTCTTGGAAGATGTGTTCTTTGGTTGTTGTTGATTGCTGCATAGTTTAAAGAGGGCCGGACGGCTTTGTTGGGGCGATTCATGAATCGCCCTTACCGTACCTACGGTATTACTTTAAAATCTTCGTATCCTGCTTTTTCCACTTGCTGTGCTAACTCCGGCCCACCCGACCTAACAATCCTGCCATCAACCATAATATGCACAAAGTCCGGCTTCACCAGTTTGAGAATCCTATCGTAATGCGTAATGAGTAACAGTCCTGTATGCTTGGAACGAAAATTATTCAGAGCAGTGCTAATAACCCGCACGGCATCAATATCCAAACCAGAATCAATCTCATCCATAATCACATAACGCGGATCAACCATTTGCATCTGTAATATTTCTAACTTCTTTTTCTCACCACCGGAGAAACCATGATTCAGATAGCGATGCATGTAGGATGTATCAATGCCCAAAGTAGTCATCAATCCTGCTAATGTTTTGGTGAAACGAATCATCAAGGTAGGCTTGTACTTGTCACCCATCACCGCTTTACATTTATTTTCGTATATCGCCTTGAGGAAAGTAGAGATGCGTACACCTTCGATCTCCCGTGGATACTGAAAACCAAGAAATAGTCCCTGACGTAACCGTCTATCAGGTTTCATCTCCAGTAAATTTTTACCATCTATCAAAACTTGACCAGCAGTAATTTCATATTTTGTATTTCCAATCAGCGCTTGCGACAAACTACTTTTACCAGAACCATTCGGTCCCATGATGGCATGAACCTCACCCATATTAATCGTCAACGACAAATCATGGATAATACTTTTCACAACACTGTCACCCTGAGCTTGTCGAAGGGTTAATTCTAAATTCTTTATTTCTAGCGCCATATTATTTCAAATCAATGAGAGTAGTGTTCTTAAATTGTTCTTCTAATATATCTGTCACCTTACTCCAATATTTCCGATGACCACAGGTTTGCTTCGTGGGACAGGCGTGATCATCTGACAAACAGCTGATAGGTTGTACTTCACCATCGAGAGCAACTAACACATCATACAAGGTAATGGCCTTAGGTGATTTAGCTAACTTGATACCGCCAGTCACACCCTCTTTACTGATCACTAAACCAGCTTCCTTCAATGGTTTGATAATCTGCTGGAGATAATTAGCCGAGCGATGAATCTCCTCAGATAGATCAGTTAAAGAGACGAAATCAGGCTTAGTAGCTAAAGCCTCCATTACCTCAAGTCCATATTGTACGCGAGTGCTTAATTTAAACATGGAGCACGTTAAAATTAAATAGACGACATCCCCTGAAGCTTTAGCGAAAAGGGATCTATTAACTCATACTTAACTCCTATGAGTTTAGTACATTTTCAGCCTAAAATCAAATTTTGGCTAATATTAAACACTTTTTAAATGTAAATGGCTAACATTAGCACAAAATGTCAATTCTACTCTTGACAAATATGATTATATGTACTAAGGTAATACATTCTTTTGTAAACCCGAAGGGCGGGCTCTCACAAGGAGGTTCGTTAAAATGTAAGAAAGTTTAGTCAATTTTCCTATAGTTCCAGAAATACGCCGCAAAGCGCGGCAAAAACACTCTCGAAAGGAGAAATTGGTGAAAGAGCTGCTCGGACCCTTTGTCCCCGTAGCAATCGGGGTGATCGTCCTGTTCCTGCTGATCCTGACCAACCGGATCTGGGTGCGACTCTTCGGAGTCGTCATCATCCCCGAGGATTCCCTCGGCGTGGTGAACAAGAAGTTCGTCCTCTTCGGAGGCAACCGTACCCTGCCCGACGGCGCCATCATCGCTCTCAAGGGCGAAGCTGGCTACCAGGCCGACACGCTGGCGCCCGGACTGCACTTCGGCTTCTGGCCGTGGCAGTATGAGGTGGAACGCGTGAAGTTCCTGGAAATCCCCGAGGGTAGCCTCGGAGTCGTCGAGTCGCGTGACGGTAAGCCGCTGTCCGGCGGTCGCGTGCTCGCCAAGAGAATCGAGTGCGACTCTTTCCAGAGCGCTCGGCTTTTCTTGGAAAACGGTGGAGAGCGTGGTCCTCAGATCACGATCATCCCACCTGGCACCTACCGCATCAACACTGCACTCTTCACGGTGGTCATGACCAATGTGCTCGAGATCGAGGACAACATGGTCGGCATCGTGACGACGCGTGAAGGCAAGCCCCTCGCAACTGGCGACATCGCTGGAAACGAGATCGTCGGCCACAACATGTACCAGGATGGCCAGAGCTTCATCGACAATGGAGGTCATAAGGGCCTCCAGGAACAGGTGATGCTCGCTGGTCGCTACTTCATCAACCCGCGTTTCGCCACGGTGGAAATCAAAGAGATGACCACCGTTCCTATCGCTCATGTCGGCGTTGTCATCGCCTACGTGGGCAAGGCAGGCGTGGACGTCACCGGTGAGGCCTTCAAGCACGGCAATCTGGTGACTCGGGGGGAGAAGGGCGTCTGGGTCGACACACTCGATCCTGGCAAGTACCCGATCAATTCCTACACCCACAAGGTCGAGAACGTGCCGACCGCCAACGTGGTCCTGAACTGGGCCACGGGCAAGACCGAGGCACACAAGCTGGATGAGAAGCTGTCGACGATCACCGTTCGGTCGTCGGACGGCTTCAAGTTCAACCTCGACGTCTCCCAGATCATCCACATTCCGGGCAAGGAAGCGCCGAAGGTCATCGCACGCTTCGGCAGCGTCCTGAACCTGGTGACACAGGTGCTGGAGCCGATCATCGGCAACTACTTCCGCAACACTGCTCAGGGGTCGGATGTCATCGACTTCCTGCGCGGTCGCGAAGCACGTCAAGCCGATGCTCGCACGAAGATTTCCGAAGCGCTCAACGAGTACAACGTCGTGGCGGTGGACACCCTCATCGGTGACATCGTTCCGCCGGATGATCTCATGACCACGCTGACCGACCGGAAGCTGGCCGAACAACGGGAAGTTACCTATGCTTCCCAGAAGAAGGCTCAGGATGTCCGGCGTGATCTGCAGCAGGCTCAGGCCATGGCGGACACACAGCCCGACGTGGTGAAGGCGGAACGGCAGGTTTCCATCAAGACCTTCGAGGCCAACGCGGCCGTCGAGAAGGCCAAGGGTGAAGCCGAGTCCAAGAAGCTCGTCGCTGAAGCTGACGCTATGGTCCTCAAGACCGTCGGCGCCGCTGAAGGCGAGAAGATCATGGCTGTCGGAACGTCCGAAGCCAAGGTCATCAAGCAGAAGATCGACTCCATGGAATCCGGCAACTTCGCCATGATCGAAGTCGCCCGCGCGCTGTCCACCAGCGGTTTCAAGCTGGTACCGGACGTCGTGGCTGGCGGTGGTGCTGACGGTGGTGGTAACACTCTCGTCAACGTGCTCATGGCTGGCCTGATCAAGGACAGTCTCGAGCGCAAGGCGCCGGAAGTCAGGAAGGTTCCGTTCACCCCCGATGCCGCCTCAGTGAGCGTCGAAGGTGACGAGCCCCCGATGACCGACGGTCCGTCGTCTCCCGAATTCAGCAGGTAACTTCAACAAGGTATAGGAGAACAACCTGGTCAACATGACCGAAATGTTCTCATGGAGGAAGCGATTCGTCGCTTCCTCCACTCTTCCGAGCTTGTCATCATACAAGATGATTGGTTCAGAAGAGTACTAAGTTCTTTTCATAAGCTGTCTTTAAGACAATTTACATACATCTTTCTTACTGCTGTGCACCAGTTTTCTGGAGGTTTCAATGCTCAATCGCAGAAGTCTAGATGTACCGACAGGATTTTCAATTCCTGTCGTGATTCTAATCTTTGGTCTCATGCTCCGCGATGCTTTGATTTGCCCCTATACCGGACCAGGAGGTCTGCTTGAGCCGATAGCTTACCTCTGTTTCTCGAACTTGGGTGGGATGTCAGTAACCACACTGGCCATCTTGCTCTACGTGCATTTCAGCAATCAATATATCAGGCCTGACCTGATCGATCGTTGCAGTAGCAAGTTACGTGTCAGCCGAGTAAGATTCATCCTGGTATCAGGTGGGATCATCTGGCTCATCGGAACTGTAACATTTTTCTTGCTGTTCTGGCTGCGACGCTGAACATGGTTCAAATTGGAGGAAGCAGAACATCGCTTCCTCCACACATCCGAGATTAGTAGACTTCGTTCTAATAATCTCAGATGTGTACTAAGTTCATTACATTCAAATAAAAAGTTTTTTCTACCCCGCAGCGAAGGGGATTGGCTCTACCGGTCACGCATTCCGCGCAGACCGGCCAGACTTACATCCCCACTTCGGTGGGAGGAGGCAAAAATGTTCGCATGCATCAACAGTTACAGAGGGCTCGAATGCGTACTCAGAGGAAGCGACTTGTTCCTCTGGTCCCCTGGATTCGATTTACCGTCATGTAACGGTATGATCGAAAAAGAAAAAGGTTGGGTCGTCTCCTTCGGAGACGAAGAATTCGAGACGGAACAACCAGAAGTGGCGGGTGTTTTTCTGGAGAAATTTCGATTTGCTGATGAAACGTCGGCGGCGGAAGGGTTTCTCCAAGCCGAAAAAATGATTCGGCAGTCTTTCATCGAGTTGGGAGACGGAGTTACGTCCGAATTCCACTCAACTCATCCGTCTCATATTCATTGGGTGCAGCAGAGGTAATCATCGGAGGAAGCGATTCGTCGCTTCCTCCACACATCCGAGATTAGTAGACTTTGATCTAGTAGTCTCAGACGTGTAATTCGTTCTTCGAAAACACCGCTAGCTTAGCGGTTTACATATAACACTACTGTATAGCTATTCACTCTTTTAGGAGGTTTCTACCATGCCCCGTTTTATGCGTACATGGAAGTTCGTTGGATTTCTGGCAGTTGTCGTTATTGCGCTGTACTACTACATCGACAAGACCAAGGGCACGACCGCTCCTTGGCCCGATCGCAGTACGGCGATCGCCAGCGATCAGGTCGCTGTCGACTCTCCGGTGGAGCCCTACAAACCCACTGAAATCCTGACCGATCCCTGGACCAAGCCCGCGACCTATGAAGTCGTCACAGGTATCATCAGCGAGGCTTCGGAAGTTGGCCTGTGCTTCTTTGAAGCAAGAGACCCCAAAGGAACCGTATACACGATTAAGACGGTTCATCCTGTTGATGTCCGTGCCGGTCAAAAGGTGCTTGTGACTAACGTACACTACAATGACTCACAAGGCATCTACCACAACGACTTCCTTTGGTTGGTGAAAGCTACCCCAACTGACGAACCCTGAACACGACAGTAGTGATCGGACGATACACCTCGGTGTATCGTCCGCTCTTCCGAACTCATCATCAATGATGGTTGGTTCAGAAAAGTAACGCACATTTATAAATCATATTTCGTCTACACCCATGGAGATCTGGTTGATCTACTCCAGCTTTAGCTGTCTAGCGGATCAATATAGAGATACCTTGTCTGTGGTTATTATCGGACCTGTCTGATAATCTCCCAGATCGTAGCTCTCGGCCTTTTGGCCCTTAGAGATCTTCAGCGGCGTAGACGAAATACAATAGCATTCCAACTCAACCGTAAGGAGGCAGTTCATGAAGTCTGTCCTGATCGCACTGGTGGCTTTCCTCGGCGTTAGCATCACCTGTCAGTCCGCCGAAGCCCAGTCGAACACCAACCTGCTGTGGGGATACTTCCAGACCACGGGCAGCATCGCCGGCGATAACGAGGCCTTCGATATCCCCGTGGCTCGGCTGCTGGGCAAGAAGGTCATCAACGAGCGCCTGACGCTCGTCGGTGAGTACAACCTCGTCAGTAACAAACCCCAGATCTTGGACGTCAATTACGTCCTGGGTTCGGGGCTCAAGGTCGATGCCGGCATCCTGCTGACGCTGACGACCTATGATCATCCGGGGCCGTGGAATGTTTTCTTTCCGTCGACCCCGCTCCTCAAGCTGAACCCTCAGTTCGTGGACGAGGGCGTGATGGTCGGCTATACCGACAAGAGCTTCTCGGCGCACCTTGCCGCTTACAACGGCGAGGGCGTTCTGAACAAAAACGTCGACGGTGATCTCGATCTGGCTGGACGCATTGTGTTCAACTTGGCTCCCGACCTGACAGTAAGTCTGGTTGGTCAGGTTGAGCCGCGTGGAAATCGTGACTACGAAGCGATTTTCATCGGAACAGCGCACGGACCGCTGCAACTGAACTTTGCACTTGCCCGTCGTGAATATGACAACACCGCGTTGCACTTCAACGGCATCGTCAAACTCAGCGAAGTTTGGTCAGTCGGCGCACAGTTCGAAGAGGTCAATGCCAGCAATCGCTTCGGTGGTCTCTTCTCTATCCAGCGCCAGTTGGGTTGGAGATCCCGACTGGAACTCAACCACCACATCGTGGAGGGTCAATCGCCTCAGCTGGAACTCCGGTTTCAGCAGGGGATCAACTTTCTCAAGTAACTTCACCAAGGTAAGGAGAACAGCCTGGTCATCATGACCGAAAAGTTCTCGAGCCCGTTAGCCAATAGCTGACGGGCTTTTTCAAATTAACGAAAAGTATTACAACATTTTTTACCTCAAAAAAGCTGTTGCCTTTCTACATTTGATGTTATGCTAAAAATACTAATCATTAACCATACACATATGCCAACGGCAACTAAGAAAATCATCAAGAATGCAGCTGATGACGCTAACGATATCAATAGCATGATCGACCAAGTGATTGATCACGCTACTCAGGCGAAAAAAATGTATACCAAGCTTGATCCCAAGATGAAGAAGAAAATTTTTCAGGGTATAGCTGCTGCAGCTGCTACTATCGCTGCTATCGGTCTAATGAAAAAAATGGCCGCGAAAAAGAAAGGTCGTTAACCTACAAGATAAAACTCCACCAGTTGAAGTGGAGTTTTATTTTTGTCGACATATTCATCCTATGACAGATAAATATAGCTGCCAAATAGAGCTGTTGCAAAATCAAAGCCCTCCTGCTAGGGTTGGAGTACCTGTTCATTGTTGTTCCAAATCAGCCAGTGGTGGGGTAGCTCCCTTTGAGAATAGAGCCGTGTCGAAGGGAGTATATCTCTTCGCCAGCTCACCTCAAAGGAGGACTATCCATGTACAGACATGAAAAAGAATTGTGGGCTAGGGTCTTGCTGGCCGGCATTCTCTATGTGGCACTCCTGACTACCGTGGTGATTGAAATGCGTAGTGACATTATGACGCGTAGCAGCTGTCTGAGCATTATCAGTGCCATAGAATGGCTCCCAACTCAGTACGGTGAATATCCGAGGGGCACAGATCTCTTGATTCATGAGATGGCTCATGGTTACAACTGGAGTTTCGCCAGCGATTTGCTTCAGCCACAATACTATGGCAACCCGCAGATGATCTGGGATGCCGATAGTAATCTGAAACTCACTCAGCATGATAGATCACTGGCTCGTGCCGGTGACTTGCTCTACTGGAGTAACGGCCAGATCATCCACCTAGGATACCTCAACCGCTTTGGCGTTGTTATCAGAATTATCTGAGTACTATCTCAAATCACAAACCAAAGACCTCCGATCAATATGATTGGAGGTCTTTAACATAGAACCAACTTTCTGACCTAAATTACAATCGCCGGAGCCCGCTCCAAAAACCAAGAAGAAATATAGCTCATATGCCCTGTCAGCATTAGTACACCTATGATGATAATGATAAGGGAGAAAAACCAACGTATATACAATGCCCAACGATTAACTATTGATAGTTTATTGCGTACTGACTCAGCCACCAGACCAAAAATGATAAAAGGTGAAGCTAAACCTAACCCAAAAACTACGAGCAAAATTATGCCGTAAAGTTTTGATGTGCCCAGACTAGCAGCCACCAAGATAGCCCCCAGTGTTGGACCGATACACGGTGTCCAAGCAAAGCCAAAAGTTAATCCTAAAATAAAAGCTCCCAAACGCGTACGAGCACGGGCCATCGGCGGTCGGAACTGCACCGAACCAAATAATCGTGCCCAGGGAATTAACTCCAAATTATAAATGCCTAACGCTATCAGAATAACACCACCAACATGTTGCCAGAGCTGACGGTCTTTGATGATATTGTTGCCTATCGTCGTCGCTACCAAACCGAAAGCAACGAAGATAACAATAAACCCTAAAGAAAAAAATAAACTATTAATGAAAACTTTGCGTAACCAAAACGGCCTCTCCCTGTCTTCATCCTGAGATGAAGCGGAGAGGCCGCCCAGATAGCTAAGATAAGCTGGTAAAATTGGGAGTAAACAACCGGCAAAAAATGTCAGGAAACCGGCGCCAAAGGCTAAGAGTACTCCAACCTCCATTGTTAATTATAATAGACCGTCAATAGTAGCTTTGATGGAAGCGAATGGTAGTGCACCAGGGATGATGCTTTGTGGTTTACCATCAACGATGATGATAGTTCCAGGTGTGCCAGTGACACCAGCTGTCTGACCTTCAGCTAGATCAGTTTTAACTTTGTCAGCAAATTTACCGCTATTCAAACAATCAGTAAACTTAGCTTCATCAACACCTACTTCTTTCGCTAAAGGTGCTAGCTTATCCAGAGCAAATCCTGTGCCGTTCGCAGTAGTACGTTCGTAGATAGCATTAACAAACTTCCAGAATTTATCATTACCCCCCAGAGAAGCGACACACTCTGAAGCTTCAGCTTCTTTCTGAGCGTTAGCGTGGAATGATAGTGGGAAATGACGATAGACCCAAGCAACTTTGTCACCATAGGCATCGACAACCTGTTGCATCGTTGCATGGAAAGTCTTGCAGTATGGACATTCTAAATCAGAGTATTCTAGTAAAACAATCTTGGCATTGGATTTACCAACGATGTGATCATCTTTACTAATAGGTTTTACTTCTCCTAACTTTGGTTGGTTCGGATCACCTGTAGGTGCTGTCGGTGTCGGGTTGGTTACTGTGTTACCAGTACCTAATGACAAACCACCACCGTTACGTGCTCCGAGCATATAAACGCCACCCAATAAACCGACGACAACGACGCCGACGACAACTCCTTGGATGAAAGAGTTATTCATAAATCTTTGTTCCATGACTTATTGACTTATTTAATTAATAAAATAATTATACACTACAGCCTGTAGTTTTGCAACCATCTAAGGACGCCAAACTAGATAAGCATCTTGTGCTGGTTCGAAGTTATCCGTGGATTGTGTCAATAAAGGACTAAAACCTACCATCACATTATGTTCGGCTACATATTGACAAAGCAGGTTATGGTTCACTGCTTCTCCCTGAGCCTGAACAGCCGTGGTGCCAAACATAACAACGAACAAAATAATAATCAAGCTAATGCTCGACCCTAGTAATTCACCGATTGAAAATTGAAAATGATAGTACCCTGTACCGGTCTGCGCGGCTAATAAGCGCTCGGGGCTAAAAGAGAAAGCGCAACTACTGAGACTAGTCCTTTGCAGCGTGACAATGGTAGTTACTATTTTTTTCATACTACTGACCACCACAGCACTGCCGACACTCTGAGCAGCAACGCTATCGGCTCTAGCTTCCTGCTGAGTAACATAGTATTTGGTCAAACCACTCAGTGCCGGCCAGAACCAAAAAAATCTCATCAAACTATAAAGGCCTAAACGACGTAAGGGATCACGATGCGTCTGATGGGCGATCTCATGAGCTAACACCGCCTCCAGCTCTTCTTCCTGGAGTAATGCAATTAAGCCTGTAGAATAGATAATGGTCGGCCGTACATAGCCAATGGTAATAGCTAAAGGCTCAGAGGCCTTCACCACAGTAATATCTTCATGACTCGCAACTAATCTCAAGGAAGCCCAGCGTCGTATGGCTCGCGTCTGAGCTACCTCTCTCCACCATAAGATTACCAAATTAATACCACTGATCGCCAGACACATGGTCAGCACCGCTAAACTCACAAACAGTAGCTGATGCGAACCATACTGAACTACAATTGTTTCTCGGCAGTAGATGAAAGCGGATTGTATTTCTTGACGTAAGAATAACCAAATCAAGAGAGGTAAAGACAACAAACCAACAATGATAACCAACGGGACAATTTTTTGTCCTTTATTTTTAATCACTAATGATTTCATCGTAAAAGTTTTTTCAAATTAGCTTTCTCTTCTGCCGAAAGCTTAGTCGCGAGACGAGCAAAAGCTGCGACGCCAAATAAATCTTTTTCTTGTAACAACGACTCCACTACATCGCTGGAAATATAACGGTACAAAGTAGCTCGATCATAAGTTGCCTGATAGCACCAGACACCATCCTGACGTTTCTTCTTCAAAATACCTTTATCAACCAGTCGTCCTAAAACTGTCTGTACAGCATTGAAGGAAATCTCCTGCTCCTGATTGAGCAGATCACAGACCTGTCTAGTATTGATACCTGATTGCTCCCAAACCTGCTCCAAAATACGGGCTTCTAAGGTGCCTAAAAATTTAGCTAGTCCTTCTTGGGTCAAATCTATTTTTCGGGCTTTGAAAAATCTCATGGGGGTATTATAGCAGATTGTCTAATAGACTAATAGAATAATTGATTAATTGGAAAAACCACCTACGGTCTGAACAATTAATCTATGAGTCAATTACTCTATGAATCTATGAATTATTCTGCTAAAATATCAATGAAATTATGACACCAGAGATTTACAAACGCCTCGGCGGCAGAGCTTTTATCCTCTTTTTTCTACGTCATGGACAGTGGTTTGTGCTGAACCTACTCCTTTTGGCTTTGGTTATCGCTGCGCGCATCATGATAGTTATGCCAGATTTCATCACACCGCTGATGCTTGACCAAGTCACTCTGGGAGTTCTCTTGCTGTTACCCTTAACTCTACTGATAGGCTTGATCGGCACACTCTTTCAATACTTTGGTTACTCCTATTGTCTGGATGATCATTCTCTCAAAGTGAAAACCGGTATTATTGATATCCATGTCGATGCAGTACCGTACCGACAGATGGAAGATATAAACAATCGCCGTAATTTACTTTTTCGACTACTCGGTCTCAGTCGCCTCATCATCCTCTCTGGTGGCACCCAAGATGCAGGCGATGCTAATGATGAATCAAAAAATATTATCCCCGCTATCGATAAACACGTAGCTGAATATCTCCAAGAAGAACTGATTAAACGAGCTAATGTTGCCCGGACAATACCGCACGAAGAAAATATCTAAATAAAAACTACCAGATAAAAGCGTCAGGTAGTTTTTATTTCCACTAAATTTATTACTAGCTACTGCGGTCTAATTTCTGCTGACGAGCGACTGCAAATAGTAGCAAAGCCAAAGCAACTATAATAAGGTTCTTAATAATGTACTGACCAATCAGTGTCGGCTGTAGCAAGCCAGCCCAGGTTATCGATGGCAACAAAACCAACGGACCAAAAGTTGCGAACATTTGTGGCAGGAGCAAGCCCACAGCCCAACGTTCCAATCGTGGGATCAAAAATAGTATTCCAATAATTACTTCGTAGGCAGCTAAGAAGATAAGAAACGGAGCAAAGGGAATAAATGGCATCGATACTGCCAAAAGCTCCCTAACCAAATCATCGGCTGGACTGATAAACCAAAACTTGAGAGCTCCAAACCAGATAAAAACAAGAGCAAGAGCTAAGCGGGCTATGATAATAGAGTATTTGATCATCATATTAACTATTACTTATTAAGGCTAAAACTATACTGCAAGTTATTGCCAGCAAGCCACCAACGATCTGGTGTCGCTCTAATTTCTCATGATTAAAACGTAAGCCCAAGAAAGCGGCCAAAGCTACATAACTCTCAGTAATGCCGATCGTTAAGGCAATGGGGATAGATAAGACAGCGAAACTGAAAGCAATCCAAGCGGCATTATCAAAAATCGCCATCGGAATAATAACCTTAGCCTGAGATTTAAAATCCTGCATTAATGTTGGTAACGATCCTGTTGACCACAGCCAGATAAAGCTGACTATAGCCAGAAATGTATGAATGAACCAAATAGTCATTAGTGGCGACGAACCACGGCTAGCTAAGCCAGTCATAATATTTGTTCCAGCCATCGCAATAGCACCGAAGCTAGCCATCATAACACCGGCCTCTAGAACAACTTTCCGTGATTTATGCCTGCCCCACCAATGTTGATGATGCTGATGAATAGACATCACGAGAACACCGATGAAAACTCCTGTCAGTAGCAATAATTGCCAGGGAGTTAGACGCTCGCCAATTAATAAAACTCCAATAGCAATGGTAGCAGGTAGCTCAATACTCATAGCTGGCTCGATTGCAGCTAACTTACCAGTTTCAAAGGCGCGAAACTGCATATAAGCCGAGACGAAGCTCAGTATGCCGGCCGTCAAAAGCAGGAGAGTCGCCTGAGATTCAAATAAAAATATCAATATCTCATCTTTGATAAACGGCAATAAAATTACAGCGCCAAAAACAGTAATAAAAAAAAGAGCTTCCATTTTGCCAACAGCTCGTATCGAACGATGGATAAAAAAATCGCCAAAGCCCCAGCAGAGAAAAGCGATGAACGCAGCGATTAAACCAAAGGATGTATACATAAAGTGACTATAGTATATCGTGATTCAGAGAAAAACAAAAACACTTCTCGTGAGAGAAATGTTTCCGTGGGGCGGCTAGAGGGAATTGAACCCTCGTAACTGGTACCACAAACCAGTGTTCTACCATTGAACTATAGCCGCCATAGGTAGATTATTAACTGACTAATTGAATAATTGATTAATTGATGGAAGGGGTCTTTTTTATTTATTTAAAATTTTAAATTTTCTTTTGTTCCTTTGATCAAACCATTGAGCTCCTTAGGTAAACTTTCTAAGATATTCTCAATTTCTCTTTGTTTATCAATAGTGATTAATCTTCTATTGATAGCCTTACTAATCCAATCTTGAGTCTCTGCCAACGAAGAACGCGCGTAGTTATAAAATAGTATCTTATCCTTTTTATAATAGCGAGCCCAGCCTTCAGCTATATTGCTTGATATAGAATCAGTTGATCTCATTAACTGGTTGCCAATTGTTTGCTTCTCAAATGACTTCCAGTTGCCTATGACAGACCAAATAACATTTGATAGTTGATAGCTTAGCTTATAAGCATTGTGTTGAGAGTGATGCATAAAGAATATTTAATAATCACCCCATTTTTAATATCAGCTATCACTATGTCAATTACTCTATTATTCTATTAATCAATTAATTAAGACTGGTGTCCCCGCCAAGAATCGAACTTGGATCTAAAGCTTAGAAGGCTTCTATTCTATCCATTGAACTACGGGGACTCGATTCTGATTCCTGGCAGTTTTATAGGAAAAACTTCAATGAAAATACCATTAAATACAGACCCTGTCAATCTTTTTTGCTTCACCCCTCTGTGGTTGTGTTATACTAAAATTGTTTGATTCCCGATTTCAACTTAAACAATGGCTAGTAATTATTTACCTTTCTCTGCGTCCTATATTTGATACTATATTATCTACTTCTATGAAAAATGAATTTATTATTGGCTTTTTGAGTATTCTGATCATACTCAATCTTACGTGGTGGTACGGTCAGCAGTATCAGTTGCAGTCCACTGCGATTGCTAACCAAGGAATCGTCGCCCAAATAGACCCATCACAAAAACTTCCAGCCGACCAGACACAGCCAACCGAGACTTTAAATAGCGTCCTAGTTGCAACCCATAATGTTTCGAAGGACTGCTGGATTACTATTGGCGGTTTTGTCTACGATGTGTCAGGTTATTTAAACCTGCATCCAGGTGGAGCCAGTAGGATTATTCCGTACTGTGGTCAAGATGCGACACAGGCCTTTCAGACGCGTGGTGGTAGTGGGTCACATTCAGTCTTTGCACAGGAGGATCTAGCGAAACTTCTCGTTGGTCCTATTGGCCAACCAATTTCACAATCAGCGATTATCAATAAAACTACTGTCACAACTCCCACACCCACAACTCCTTCTCAGCAACTCCCAGCAACAACTAATCCAACAGCTGGCACCACACTAACTGTAGCTACTGTCTCCTCGCATTCGACAGCAGGGAATTGTTGGTTGATTATCTCCAATACAGTATATGCTGTCACTGGTTATTTGAACCTACACCCCGGTGGAGCCAATCGGATTATTCCGTACTGTGGCCAAGAGGCGACACAGGCCTTTCAGACGCGTGGTGGTAGTGGGTCACATTCGACCAACGCCTATTCAATATTAGACAATTACCGCATAGGAGTATTAAATAGCAACGTAACGACACAACAAATACAAAACGTTGAGCAAGCCCCTGCTCCTGTGACAACCCAACGGGGCGATGATGACGATGACGATTGAAACCTATGATTAGTAAAACATTATATATCTATTCTAGAAAAATACACCGAATTATTTTACTTGCGGTATCTACCTTGATATTGATAATGGGCGTAACTGGATTAGCAATGAAATATCCTAAATTTAGTCAGGTTTTAAATCTTGATCTTGGTATGCTCCGCTATGTCCACAATCAGTTAAGTTTAATCTTTGTTATAGTACTTGGTTCCATGATGCTAACTGGACTCTACCTGTACTTCTATCCGTTATATCAAAAACGTCGCATACGACTTTCAACCCCGACACCAGACTCAACGATTGACCGTAATTCACCGTCGACAATAGAGAAATAAGCGTTTAATCTCTACGCCAGCAAACTTCAGTTGAACACTGAAGTTTTATGTTATACTAAAACTGTAACATTTAACCAAAACTCGTATGAAACAACTAAAATCGTTACCACTTCAGGCCTTGGTGAATGCCGTCGCTGGCTCGCTCTATATCCTCGTGATAGCTTGGTCGATGTTTAATGTCATGCCATTAATACCAAAAGAAGATACCTTCCTAGCACCAACTACCTTCCTCTTACTTTTTGTTTTGTCAGCAGCTATTGAAGGTACGTTGATAATCGGTCAACCAATCATGCTATATCTCGATGGCAAAAAATCTGAAGCGCTCAAATTATTAGCTTTGACTCTTGGTTGGCTCTTCATCATCACTGCTGTGATAATCTTTATCCAAGTGCTGGGATAATAGTGTCAGATGAATAAACTATCTCTCATCATTCTAATACTGCTACTCACAGGCTGTCAGGTGCAAAAAAATATTAACAGCACCGTGGACGCAACGACAGGACTTGGCGCTATCCCCAAAGGTCAGACAGCGGAACGTGATTTAGCAATCGCTCAAGCAAAAAATATTTTCCAACAAAAGTTGGCACTCGGTGAAGATTTTTCTTCTGGCCCTTGTCTCAGTGAACGCGTGATTGATGATTGGGTAGTAGACGTTGCTCATAATCCACGTACCGATGCAGACGATCAACCTGAAAATCAATGCCAAAACTATCGCAACGGTACTGCTCACCATTTCGTTGAGTTAGACTCTGAAGGTAATCTAATACGAGCTGAGTAACCTACTTGACGCGACACAAGCAAAGGTCTAGGCTAGCAAAGTATAATTCGTACAACATTATCTCACTCGAGGAGGTTTCTGTGACTACAAAAGAAAAGCCAAAAGCAACGATGAGCGATGCTTTTGGTGCCTGGCTGGTTACAGCTTCGCTAGTGGTACTGGTAGCTGGTGTCTGCTTCGTCTCTGGCAACCAGCTCTTCGGCGCTATCGGCTATCTGCTCGTTGTTGGCTTTCTCCTGCTCATGTACTTCTGGGTCAAGCGGCTACCTACACGGCCAACTGACATCAGTCGACGAATCAGAAACGACCACGTCTGAGACTCAACTCTGTCTGGCGCTCCATCAACCCAATCTCTGGGCTAGGGTGGAGCGCCTTTTTTTGATAGTTGATAATTATCACTAGTAGGTAGCAAAATACTAAAAAAATAATCCGCAGCAAATAGAGTCACGAATTGACACGACCAAAAACCTCCAGTACGATATAAGCTATGCTGAATGCTTTTAGTTCTAGTATCTTAGCTACTCTCGTAGTGAGTTTAATTTCACTGGTCGGAGTGCTGACAATCCGTTTCAAAGGTAAAGCTATGAAACGAGTAGTTTTATTTTTGGTCTATATGTCTGTTGGTGCACTCTTTGGTGACACCTTTATCCATTTATTGCCAGAGGCTTACAACGATAGCCCTAAACTACAAGTAGCCTACGGGATTGTCGGCGGAATATTATTGTTTTTTAGTTTAGAAAAGATTCTGCAATGGCGTCACAGTCATGAAGTCGATGAGCCGCAGCATCCTCATCACCAAGAAGCTAAAGGTATCGAACCCTACGCCTATACTATTATTTTTGGGGATGCCTTACATAATTTTATCGACGGACTACTAATCGCCGCTTCTTTCTTGATTAATCCAACCACTGGAATTGCCACCACCATAGCTGTCATTGCTCATGAAATACCGCAGGAGTTTGGTAATTACGCCATCCTCCTGCACACTGGCATGCGACGAGGACAAGCTCTACTGTGGAATTTCCTCTCTGCTCTAACGGCTATAGTAGGCGCACTCATTCCTTTTATTTTTATCGGTAATCATGAATCATTAGTCGCCTATCTTCTCCCCATCACCGCCGGTGGCTTCATCTACATCGCTGGTAGCGATCTCTTACCAGAGTTGAAAGAGCACACTCGTCTCAGAGATACACTAGCTCAAGTCCTAGCTATCGTCTTTGGCGTACTAATCATGGCGTCCCTATTATTTTTAGAGTAGTTTAACGCCATTGGATTCTATACTAGTATTGTAATTCTACTATGCTTTTTAAATCTATTTGGAAAGCAAATAACTATAAGTTTATTATGAAAAGAATTGTCTCTATTTTAATACTTTGCCTAACTCTTGCTTTGCCTCTACAAGCTCAGGAGAATCCACCTATCTATACTGGTATACAAACATACCTCCGTGGTACAGTAGAAAATATCCAATATCAAAAAGAAATAAACGCTTGCGGTAATGATGTTGAAATTAGAAATATTACTATCCGTTTAACACCTCCACAAGCCAGTGAAGATACTGTAGTAGTTACTGAAAGAGTTGATATTCAAATTGTCAATCAACCAAAAACAAAAATCGGGGATAAGGTGGTTATTTTGAAAACCGTTGATAACGAGTCTGTTGACTACTTTATCACCGACTATAATAGACTCCCTATGTTGGGGCTTGTGACTGTGATTTTTTTACTAGCTGTAATACTACTTAGTCGCTGGAAAGGATTTTTATCACTCTTAGCTCTGGCTATCAGTCTGTTCACTTTAATAAGATTCATCGCTCCAGCTATACTCAACGGCGGCAATCCTTTGCTGATCAGTTTGGTAGGAGTCTGCGCGCTCATCATACCGATGTTCTATCTTGGGCATGGCTGGAATAAAAAAACTACCATAGCTGCGCTGGCTACTTTTATCTCTGTCATCTTGGCAGCCGTTATTGCTACCATATTTGTCAGCCTAACAAGATTAGCTGGTCTCGGGTCAGAAGAAGCAGCTATGCTCCAACTGAACTCAGAACAAACAATTAATCTTAGTGGTTTATTATTAGGCGGTATGATCATCGGAGCTCTTGGTGTTCTTGATGATATAACAATAGCGCAGACGACCGCCATTGCCGAGTTAAAAGAGGTAAACCAGACGCTCACAGGTTGGGATTTATATCGTAGAGGTTTGAAGCTCGGACGTGAGCACATTGCTTCATTGGTTAATACTTTGGCCTTAGCTTATGTCGGAGCTTCATTTCCATTATTTTTACTGTTCACACTCAATTCTAGCCAACCGGTTTGGGCAATTATTAACAGCGAAATAATAGCAGAAGAAATTATTCGCGCGCTTGTCGGAAGTATGGCTCTAGTCTTAGCTGTTCCAATTGCTAGCGCACTGGCGGCCTACGTATTTGGCAAAACTTCAAAAAAATAGAAGATCAACCGCAGTTACAACTTTATGTTATACTTAGAGCATGAAATATTATCGAGTGCTTATTTTTTTAGTACTTTTCTCTGTCATCTTGTCTGTCCAGATATCTCATGCCGAATCAGTAGACCAAGACAATGACGGATTGACCGACGAACAAGAACTCTCCATCTACGGGACTGATCCTGTGCTAGCAGATACCGATGGCGATAGCTATCTAGATGGGGAAGAAGTGAAAAATAATTACTCTCCCCTTGTCGGTGAGCGTAAACTAGCTAAAGATTTGGATACTGACAAAGACGGATTGCCTGATGACTGGGAAATGAAGCTTGGTACTAATGTCAAAAATCCTGACACTGATGGTGATGGGTTCAAAGATGGAGAAGAGGTTACCAGTAGCCACAGTCCTCTCTCAGCAAGTCTGGAGACGGTAGCTAAAACTATTCGCGTTGATCTGAAAACTCAAACCTTAGAATACTCCTTCGCTAGTACGACTCTGGATTCTTTCAAAATTTCTTCCGGCTTAAAATACACTCCTACCCCCACAGGCACCTTCACAATTTTAAAAAAACGTCCAACTGTCAACTATCGTGGCGCAAACTATAACTACCCCAACACCAAATGGAACTTACTATTTGTCCAGAAGAAATACGGCTACTATATCCACGGAGCTTTCTGGCACAATAAGTTTGGACAGCCCATGAGTCATGGCTGTGTCAACGTCAGCTATGCTAATATGGAACGACTGTATAACTGGGCGGATTTGAATACTACTGTTGTTATTAAATAAACACTAAGTTTATTCTTCCTTTCGCGAGTCTGAGTGTACTCATTCGGCGAAGCGATCTAGTCTGTACTGGGCAATAAACTAGATTGCTTCGTCCGCTTGATGCCGACCTCGCAAAAGGTTAGTGTTTTAAACAATATAAAAATCTGCCTCTTTACTGGCAGATTTTTATATTGTCTTACATTGTTTTAGCTCCGCAAGCTTTGCAGGTTGACTTGTGGGTCAAGAGCAAATAGATAGCTGATAAACCAACTAGAACGTAAACCACCTTCGTTGGCATAGAAGCAATTCCTAAAATAGTTTCAACTAGGTTGAAATCAAAAGCTACTAACAACCAATTCAAACCTCCTACAACCAATAAGATAAAGGCAATTATGTGTAATATTTTCATAAATCCACCCCCTTTCGATCTATAATTTTCATATAGTATTTCTGGCTATAATTATACCATATCCCTGAGACAAAAAAATGACCTCCGGTTGGAAGTCATTTTTTAATTTCTAGTTACTGAGCAGGGGCAGCTACTGGTGCTCTTTTAACCGGCTGGACTTTGGAAGTCGTCGCAGGAGGAGTAGCTACGGTAGTAGTTGCATTTGAATCATTACCTATACAGTGGTAACGATTATCCGATAACTGAGAACAGGTATAATTAGAATTAGGATACTGACTAATAATGGATGTGCACTGGGTAAGACAACCTAATTCTCCCGTACTAGACCAAGTACTAAAACATTTGCCGACCTGAGGTGTAAAATTTGTAGGACAGTTCGTAGTTGGAGCCGGAGGAGTATAGGCACTGCTACAACTATAATTACAGTGTCCTGGTTGTCCGTTAAGATCACCCTCATCACAAACCTCTGGGCCACTTACTATACCATCACCACAAAACGCTTGACCATTCCCCGGTGTTGTACCGTCACAAGCCCTATTACAATGGCCTGCTTGGCCATTCCAAACACCATCGTCACACTGTTCGCCTGGATCATATACTCTATTACCACAAAGGCTAGCGGGGCTTAAACCACTATATGCTGGAGCTCCTGAAACATACCAATATCTCAACACAGCCTTATCACCAGGGTTAGGGATTAAAGGCGCTGCAGCGGTAGAAATACAGGTTGCTACAACCTCATTACCGTATAAAGACTCCGGACGAATCTTATGACTACAACCATAGCTATTGATATCAACTAAATACTCAGGAGAGCTCGATGGTACAACAAATAATTGATATTCAAAAACATTAGCAACAGGAGTAAATAAAGATAAATCTGTGTGATTACTATTACCAGTAAATTCGCCCGTGACCACTGCTGTATATTTTGGTAAATCTTTATTAAACTCTGAGCCAATACTAGTCTGTCGTCCATAGCTTGTCAGCATCACCGACGCCATCGCTCGAGACATCTGATCAGTGAAAACTAAACCCAAAAGAAAAACTGAGATCATTAAGACCACAGTGATGATTTGGTCGCGAATATCTAAATGCATTTGTTTGTGCGGAGGGGTTGCCGGCAGACTGACAGCAACCTTGGACTTTGTTTTTCTTTTGGTTGGCATATTGTTGATAAATATTAAGTGACTATATTATACTACTTTTGAGGTAAAGGTGTAAGAGTATGTAAATTCAAAGCCTCACTCACCATTTGGCTTCTGCGAGCCCAGCAGGGCGCGGCAGTCTAGTCCAATCAACTAATCAACTCTATTTTGAATTTGTTTAGGATTTAGAACTTAGAGCTTAGAACTTATTTTCTTTCGATTAATAACTTTCACCGTCACTTCTATAATATGCTCTATCGTCAATCCATACTTCTCCAACAACTCCTCCGCCTGCCCCGACTCTCCGAAAGTATCCTCTACTGCTACAAACTCCTGAGGTACTGGGTAACGAGCTGCTAATGTTTCAGCAATAACAGAACCCAAACCTCCTACTCGCTGGTGCTCTTCAATTGTCACTACAGCACCAGTTTTTTTCACTTCTGCTATGATGGTCTTCACATCCAGTGGCTTGATCGTGTGACAGTTAATAACTGTGGCTGAGATGCCTTGTTTTTTTAACTCTTCAGCTGCCAACAAGGTTTGATAAACTAGTGGCCCACAAGCTATCAAGGTCACATCACTGCCAGATTGCAAAACTTGTGCCTGACCAATTTTGAAATTACTTTTAGCACTAATAAAAATTGGTGTATTAGAGCGTGTTAACCGTAGATAGACTGGCCCACGATAGTTAGCAATGGCTATAGTTGCTTGTCGAGCTTGCTCTGTATCAGCTGGGACTACTACTGTCATATGTGGTAAAACGCGCATCAAAGCGATATCTTCCAAAGCTTGGTGAGTAGCGCCATCTGGCCCGACATTCAGTCCTGCATGAGAGCCAACAATTTTTACATTTGCCTGATTGTAAGCGATACTGACACGGATCTGATCCCAATTCCTCCCTGGTGAAAATACCGCGTACGAAGTCATGAAAGGAATTTTACCACTGAGAGCAAGGCCTGCCGCTACACCTGCGAGGTTCTGCTCAGCTACTCCAACTTCAAAAAATCTTTCAGGAAATTGTCGTTGAAACTCTAATAACTTTGTGGACTCAGTTAAATCTGCTGTCAGCGCCACGACTCGTTTGTCATTTTTGGCAACTTCAACCAACCCCTTGCCAAATCCCGCGCGGGTGCTGTCGCTTTTTAACTTTTTTGGTTTAAGATAATTTTTTACTAACATTAAAGTAATTGATTAATAGATTAATTGAATAATTGCTTACTGCGACGGTACGTCCAATGAATCAATTATTCGATGAGTCTATTATTTCTAATCATGATCTGAGAGCTCAATCCTTCCTCGTAACGAACGTAACTCTTGTAAAGCAATCTTCGCCTCTGCTGGCGTCGGTGGCTGACCATGCCATTCATACTTGTCCTCCATGAAGTCTACACCTTTTCCTGGTGTGGTATGTAAAACAATAACTGTTGGTTTATTTTTGATCGTCTGCGCGACGTGAATGGCATTCAGTATTGCCGTGATAGAATGTCCGTTGATATTAATGACGTGCCAACGAAATGATTGCAACTTATCTGTCAGTGGCTCCAGTGGCATAATGTGTTCGGTCGTGCCATCAATCTGAATTTGGTTGCGATCGAGAAAGACCGTCAGATTTCCTAGATGATACTTAGCGGCCATCATCAAAGCTTCCCACGACTGACCCTCATCAAACTCGCCATCGCTCGAAACGCAGTACACTCGCCAATCTTTCTGATCCATCTGTCCAGCCAAAGCCATACCAACTGCTACCGACAAACCTTGACCCAAAGGTCCTGCTGAGCTTTCCATACTTGGTAAATCTATTAAGCTCGGGTGACCCTGCAGACGAGAATTAAGTTGACGCAAAGTTTTTAGTTCTGCTTTGGGAAAATATCCAGCATAAGCCATGGCGGCATAACGAATCGGTACTAGGTGACCAGCGGATAATATTAAACGATCACGTTCACTCCAATTTGGCACCTTAGGCTTATGATGTAAGGTCTGAAAATATAAGACAGAAAAAAGCTCAGCTAATCCTAGAGGGCCAGCTGAATGTCCCGAACCAGCAGTAGCTAACATGGAGATCACCGCCTGTCGCAAATCATTAGCTCGTAATTCTAATTGTTGTACTGAGGCCATGATTATTTTTTGATTGCTCGCAATTTAGCGATAGCCTTGGTCCAATCTTTCGTTTTTTGTAGATAGCTACCGACTACAACTGCCTGAGCTCCAGCTTTGATAACTTTCTTGACTGTCTCCGGTCTCATACCACCGTCAATAATGATAGTCGCATGTTTGTATAACTTCCGTAACTCCTTGATACGCTTGATTGTTACCGCTTGAAAACTAGCACCATTAAATCCTGGTTTGACTGCTAACAATAGCACTGCGTCAATTAATGGTAATAATGATTTAACTTTCTTTATTGGAGTAGTTGGGTTGAGCGCAATACCAACTTGGATTTTGTGACGACGTAACCAACGAATCAACTTCGGTGCGTCTACTTCTGACTCCAGGTGAAAAAAAACACGATAAATTTTATTAAAACTAGTAATATTTTCTAAATATTTCTCCGGTTGTTGTATCATCAAATGTAGATCATAGACCACATCGGTCTTCAGACGACGAATTTGTTTCCAATCAGAGAAAGTTTCATTAGCAACTAAAGTACCATCTGCTACATCGAGCTGAGCTAAGGGGAAAAACTTTTCTACTTGAGCGAGACGTTTCTTAAACTGGCTAATATTTTTCACTAACAACGAAGGAATAATCTCCACTGAGCTGGCTTGGTTTTTTTCTATCGCCACAACCTCGCGCAAACGTCGCTGATGACGCACTGCTTTGGAAAAACTAGTATCTAACCAAACACGCAGCATATCTTGAGCTTGTTCGGTCGTCAGCACTCGTCCAGCTAAACATAAAATATTACTATCATCATCTTGACGCGAAGTTCTAGCACCATAGATACTATAGCCAACTGCCGCTCTAATGCCTTTGACCTTATTGGCCACAATACAGACACCCTGAGCGTTACCGCAGAGCAAAATACCTCGAGCAGTCGACAGCTTGGCCACTTCTTTTGCTACACGCTGTGCTATCAAAGGATAATCGTCGTCTGGTTGTACTGCTTTATTACTCAAATCAATAACCTGCCAGTCGTGTTGGACTAGCCATTTCTTTACCTGCTCTTTCAGGGTAAAGCCCGCGTGATCACTACCGATAATAATCTTTTTCATATTAATAATGTGGCGCTGAGCCTTCAATATAATGATGGGTTTCTAAAAAGCGTGAAGCTCCCAGCGCAGCTTTCGCACCTTCACCAGCCGCAATGATCACTTGTTTTTCCGCAACGTTAGTCACATCACCGCCAGCAAAGATACCTTCAATTGAAGTCATATTGTGCTCGTCAACGATAATTTCCTTCCACTGATTTAACTTCATCTCACTCGGCAGATAGCTAACTGATGGCTCAGAACCGATTTCGATGAAAATACCTTGCACTGGAATCTCGCGTAGCGCTTTAGTCTGCTTATTTTCCACGACAATCATTTCCACTACTTTGGAACCACGAATTTCTTTGGTCTGACTAGACATAATGACCTCAATTTTTGGTGACTTTGATAATCGATCAACCATCACGGCGTCAGCAGTAGGAGCGAAAGAGTCCATCAAGTTAATCAGATAAATTTTAGTGGCCAATTTATCTAACTGTAGGACAGCATCAAGCGCTGAGTTACCGCCACCAATCACAGCCACTGTTTTACCTTTGAATAAGGGCGCGTCACAAGTAGCACAATAGATCACACCTTTGCCCAAAAATTCTTTTTCTCCCGGGACGTTCAATTTACGTGGAATTTTGCCCGCACCTATCACCACCGCCTTTGTGTGATAGGTAGCGTCTTGAGTGGTAATGATAAAATCTGGAGCTTGACCAGTAATAGTTTTCACTTCTGCTCCTTGCAATAGCTGAATATCAAAATCTTGGAGATGAGTGACAAACTTGGCTGCTAATTCTGCTCCCGAAACAAGATGAAAACCTAAATAGTTTTCGACATCCGAAGACCAAGCTGCTTGACCACCGACATCTTTGGATAAAATTAAAGTTTTTAATTGACGTCGGGCTAAATAAACACCAGCGGACATGCCAGCTGGACCAGCGCCGATGATGATACAATCGTAAATTATTTCTGCTGATTTATTGTTTGGCATGAGTGGAAAATTAAGAGTGAAGAATGAATAAAGAAGAGTAATGGAAGTATCATTATTATAACATAAAAACCCATTAGATAATTCATTAAGTTCAAGGCAACTCTAATGGGGCAATCATATTATTAGTAGGCGGTCCGCTAGCGGACCGCAGTCGAGTTGCGCTAGCGCAACTCCTACCCTTTGGGCACACTGGACGATAGATATCTATCGTCCTTTACGAGAGACCAACCAACCAATGAAAAATAGTAAACTACCAGCAACAATGACTCCAGTAATAATCCTCAGAATCATCGGTGAAGATGGTATGGTGCCGAAATCAAGACCCAACACTCTTGGTTGTTCCTGGACAAAAATTAATGGCGTCACAGGTTGATTATTTTTTAGATACATAGTTCTAGCTGCACTTTTTCCTCTGATTAAACCTTCCTGCGTCAGCTCAGTAGCATAGATAGTATATCTGCCATCAACCAGTGGCTGTCCTAGATAATAAATCCAACTTCCCTGCTCATCAGCTCTCACGCTAGCGACTAGCGGAATCTGACTACCATAGATAAATAGTGTGACGGTTTGTAAAGTTTGAGCCTGACCAGAAATAATCACGCCCTTACCATTAGAAAATGGTTTGATTTCATTAATCAGCAAGTGGGCATCGCGATCGCCATCTTGTAATGGTTGTTGCCAAGTCTTGCCAGAAAAAATCAAACTATCCACTGCTGACAACGAAGCAATCA
The DNA here is from genome assembly GCA_964487895.1 of uncultured Gammaproteobacteria bacterium. GTDB lineage: Bacteria > Patescibacteriota > Patescibacteriia > UBA1558 > 2-01-FULL-52-15 > CAYYYA01. The sequence continues at coordinate 15,688 of CAZASM010000004.1, read as the reverse complement.
AAGATCCAGAACCCAAGGGGTTAAAATTATGCTCTACTTCATCACCGTCGAGATAGCCATCACCATCAGTATCGGCCTGATCTTTTTTGGTCCCATAGCGTAGCTCAGCGTCATCCATTAGACCATCAGCATCACTATCAAACATCATTACTGCTGGCCAGCTACTAACCAGCGTACCATCGGCTTCTACCATAATAGCTGACTTGGCCGGGAATAGTTTCAAACCTGAGTGATCAGCGAATCCTAATGGCTGAATCATCGTGTTGTCAGTTGCCACGCCATGAGCAGACAAGCCTTGTTGCAAAGTTTCAAAAGTCAATAATTTATCCATCAACTCAGATAATACCGCGCCGGACTTTTGGCTGACAATCCAATGTGCCACCAGCTCACCAACATGCCTAGAAGAAATCTCCGAGCACTCAGCCTGAGGCAAACTACAGCTTAAATATTCACCCGCTGCTTGTTGCCAATACTGCCGACATTGATCAACATTAGTTATATGTTCTGGTTCGCAAGCTTGAGCAAAATAAATTTGACCCAAATATTTTTGGCAATCAGCTATTTGCCAAAGGCCAGCCGACCGACATTCTGGATATCTCTGAGTTAATTCTAAAACACTACATTGAGTAGCATCCGCCACGCCTTGATCCTGACAATACTTAGTTACTTCTATGATTGACTCTGGAATCTTCTCGAATCCAGTTGTTTTCGTTACCACACCTTGATCCTGCTGAGTAGAAGTACTTGATGTACTAATGATAAACGGCAAATCCTCTAAAATAGTCGGCGGAGTAGTTGTTGGTACAGCTAAAACTTTCGTCGGGGTTGCCTCAACTTTAGCTTCCGTGAGATTAAAAATTTGTTTCCAACCAGCATCATACCAAACTTCTGGCTGGAAATTAGTATTCAACCTGCCAACAACAAGATGATACGAACCATTCGGAACCTCCGTGGTATCAAAAGCCAACTGCCAATGTCTTCGCGCCACTGACAAGGTCCTCAGGCTAATCTGTTTGACAATCGAACCATCAAGGCTTAACAAGAAAACAATCGGCTGATCCTCAAGAGCAGTCGGACTACTGATAATAAAATATACCTGTCCGGCCAAAACATCTTGATCAGTAGAGTCAATCGTAAAACTAATTTGACTCGTGTTGGCAACTTCAGGTGGATTAGTAAATTGATTACCATCAAGAGCTAAAACCGCTACTGGTAAGGTCATAAAGATACCTACCAATAAAACGAAAGAGATCGATATTAAGTTGTTGATTCTGTTTGCCATGATTGAATACTATCTATTACAGGGATACTCTGCTCTGACGAAAAGGTCAAGTTTTGGCCTGTTAAAGCTTGTAATTTACTAGGGTCGGAAATTTCTATTGTTAAGCTTACTGACTGTTTGATACCAACAAACTCCTGAACTATTTCACCACTCAAGGTTTGTAGTGAAGTGATAATAATAACCGCTCCCTCCCAAATAGCCTCCATGCCTTCACCTAATACTCCTTGCAACAAGACCGCTTCAACCGTTGGTTCGTGCGCAACAGTCACTCCAGTTGTTTGAATTTGTACTAGAGCTTTTTTCCTCATAAACTCTACATGAAATCTTTCATCAAAGAAGTAACGTTACGAGGTTTAATCTCGACACCCGCTAGAGGACCGGATGGTAAATGTGTTAACTCTGACAAATAATCTTTCTTAGTGTTATCACGGTAGATTAAACCATAAGGTATCTTCTCAGACCACTCCCACGCTTTAGTCCAAGCAGCCATTCTGTCATTAATTTGATGACTACTGTCCAACAGATACAGATGGTCATAAAAATATTGGTAGGTATTTACCTTGTTATAAGTAACACAAGGTTGAAAAATATCAACGAAAGAAAAACCTTTGTACTGAATAGCATCCATGATGAGCTGGGTCAGATGATCAGCATAACCGACAAAGCCTCGGCCAATAAATCCGCCACCGGCAGCCAGAGCCATAGCAATTGGATTCAGGGCTTGATCAATCACACCTTGAGGATTGGACTTGGAGGCAGTACCTTTCGTGGTTGTCGGTGAATTCTGCCCAGTAGTTAACCCGTAAACCTGATTGTCGTGTACTAGATAGGTAATATCAACATTACCACGTAGACCATGAATGAAATGATTCAAACCCTCACCGTAACCATCACCGTCACCGCCTGCCACAATGACCGTTAGATCTTTATTAGCTAGCTTAGCACCGATAGCTGTTGGTACTGCTCGCCCGTGCAATGAGTGCCAGCCATAAGTCTTCAAAGTATTAGACATATTACCAGAACATCCAACACCATAGACTATCAAAACTTTATGTGCGGGAATACCCAAATTAGTCAAAGCTTGTTTCAAGCACAGCCACAAAGCAAAATTACCACAGCCAGGACACCAGGTGGGTTTGTTTTTACTATTTAGTTTATCGCGTTGTAACATAGATAGAAATAATCAATACTCAATAATCAAATTTCAAACAATAATTAATCTTTAATATCGAAGCGTCTTCAAGATTGGTGTTTTATTATTTGAATTTAAATATTTAATATTGTTTGGTTATTGTAATTTGATTATTGATTATTATCAAACTAAAACGCACGCAGAAGAGCTACATTATAAACCTGCTAAATGCTGTCTAATCTCCTCCGGAAACAAAGGCCTGCCATCATATTTCAAAAACTTCTGTCGAATCTCATAACCAGTTTCTTGAGCAATGATATTTCCCAGCTGACCAGTACCGTTATTTTCCATCAGGATAACCTTTTTACTACTAGCCAAAACCTTACTAACTGCTTCTTTGGGAAAAGGCCAGATGACATTCAGGTGTAAGAGTTTAAATTCCTTACCTCGTGTCATAGTAGACAGAGCATCAAGTATTGGACCTTTAGTTGAACCCCAAGCAATAATGGTTTTCTTAGCCTTAGGATTACCATAGACATTTGCACCACCAAGCTGTGCTGCTGCTAACTGTAATTTACGAGCTCTTTTGTCATATTGAGAGATACGATTCTCAGAGCCCTCATGTGACCAGCCATATTCATCATGCTCGTCGCTATTGGCTAAGAACTCTCCACCTTTCATTCCTGGCAACGTGCGCGGTGAGACGCCATCTGCAGTGACTTTGAATCTTTTGAAATCTTTTGCTCGAGCAGCAGCACTGGCAGTTAATAGTTTACCGCGGTTAATCTTTATTTTCTTTAAATCAAACTCCACTGTACTACGATAACCCTCGCCCAAATATTTATCAGTCAAGATAACTACTGGCAATTGATATTGCTCTGCCCAATTGAAAGCTTGAGCCGTCAAATAGAAACATTCTTCGGTGTCACCCGGTGCCAGAATAATACGAGGAAACTCATCTTGGGCAGCATGTAAGACAAATTGTAGATCAGCTTGTCCTGTCCAGGTTGGTAAACCTGTGGCTGGACCAGGGCGCTGCGCCTCAACAACAACTAATGGCGTTTCAGTAATACCAGCTAAGCCTAGAGCTTCGACCATTAGAGAAAAGCCGCCACCAGAGGTACCAATCATCGCTCGCGCACCAACATGTGAAGCGCCAAGTGCCATATTAATCACCGAGATTTCATCCTCAGCGTGTTTGACGATCATCTTGTTAGTAGCTGCTACACTAGCTAAATAATGTAAGATGGACGAAGACGGTGTCATAGGATAAGCAGCGTAGAAATTACAGCCAGCCGCTAGAGCACCAAGAGCAATTGCTTCATTACCAGGAATGACCAAACGCTGATGCTTCTTGTCACGGGGTGTAAAATGACTGAGATCAATTTTATATTCTTCTTCGTGATACTCTTTCTGCACGTAGTCATAGCCGGCTTTAGCTGTACGGACATTAATATCTATTATTTTTGGTTTATCAATAAAAGTTTCTTTCAACATACTCTCCAGTAGACGAAACGGTAGCTTCATCAAAGCCAAAGTAGCCCCCAGCGCTACGACATTACGCATCACGATGAAGCCGTCCGCTTTGGTAATAATATCTTTGAAAGGTACGTGATAAAGACGAATATTTTTGTTAGCGTCATGACGGGGAATCTTAGTTGTCGTCTTGTCATAGATCACAGCAGCTCCGTGATTGAGCTCAGACCAATGAAAATCTACTGTGTTTTGATTCAGCGCCACGAGTAAATCAACCTGTTGTTCTGTGCTGTAGACCGGCTGATCACTCAAAGTTACTTGATAGGTATTATGACCACCACGAATCAACGATGGATAATCAGAACCATCGAAAATTTCGTAGCCCGCACGTGTACAAATTTTACTGAACGTCAGACCGGCACTTTTGATTCCAAAACCTGCTTCGCCGCCGATTTTCCACGTATATTTTTTTACCATGATTGAGATTATTATAACACGAGTGTGAGAAAATAAGAATGAAGAATTATGAATTAAGAAATTAGGAATTGGGGAAATGTAATTCGCATTTGTAGGGGCAGGTCGAGACCTGCCCTTGAAAAATTACTAAAATAAAAAACCCCCGAGCGCCGAAGCGAACGGGGGCGTAGTCAGCACGAGACTGAACTACTTCGGGAAGCGTCCCGATGGCGAGAAGTGCAGGTCAGCAGAACCTGCGCAGGATCAACCGGTTGGTTGAGTGGGTGGGCGACGCGCGAGTCGCCCGGTCCAGTTGTCGTGAGTAGTGAGTCTTGACCACATCCGGCCTGGAAAGACGATACTCGGGAACGAACTCCGCGTACATCGACGCGGCGCCGGTGAAACGCCCGGTCGAGGCGCCCTCCGAGGTATAGGCCGCCGGGTTGGAACGGTCGGGCATAGTCGAGATATAGTAGCTGATCAGAACCGCGGCATTGGTATTGCCGCCGGTGGTCGTCATCATCGCTGGCATGATCATCGAGGCGCCGTCGGCGTGATTCGTGATCGATACCGTCGCGTAGTTCGTCGCAGAGAATACGCAGTGACCGAAATTCGCCATGCAAGCAGCGTAGGTGGCGTCAGCCGACCTCACTTCCTGCAGCAACATTGCCGCGGACTGCGCGCCGATCATGGGGGGCTCAGCCTTGGAGGGACAGGTTGCGTACCACTCCAAAGGGAGACCGCCGGAAACAGACTTCGTCGTTGCCGCTTCGGCCTTGACGGGCATCAGGAGCCCGAAGCCGAGCGCGACCATCAGAGTCACGAACAGAGTCACACAGGTGTCGAACCAGGGGGGATACTTCAAGTGCCGCGGGTTACCGAGCAATCGAACCTCCTTCTTCAGCCACCTGTGTCTATCGGGATATCCGATAGTACTATGGGCTGATAGCTACATTTAAATAATTTAAATCTACCTATCAGCCCAAAATCTAAACTTCAATATATAAAGGACATCTTACAATTCAAAAATATAGGATATGGTTTATAAAATGTCAAATTGTAATGATCAAAAAAACCGAGCAGAAGCCAAACCGTCTGACAACAGGGGGGCTGTCAGAGCAATTCAACCGCTACTCGGTGAGAAGTGAACGCTGCCGATGGTGCCCTGAAATACCATCACATGAGGTGGGGACCTCCGCGAAGCCGTGGTGAGCGACTTCTCATGTTTTTTTTGGCAGCGTTCTGTAATCAAATGAACAAGTGAGGGAAAGCCCCAGGCCGCGCGCCTTGTCAGACGCAGCCGTTCAAGGCCGCAAACCGTCTTTCGTTGCCAACGGATCAGACAGCTCGCGGTTGAAGTGTCGGGCCTTCCCTCTAAAAATAGAATGAACGAAGAAGATGGAGGAGCTCCTAGTCGCCATTGAGTGCTGGAAACTCAATGATCGGACGCGACAGGGATCAGAGGCCCCGTTTCTAATCCTTCGGAGCTCCTCCTTTTGTACATGGATAAGCATAACAGGTGTTAGATAAGGGTCAAGTTCATTCCGTAAGAATTACTTACCTCCCCTAGCCCCTGCCTGCGACGGGCAGACCTACTTGTAAAGGAGGGGTAAATGTGTGGATGTGGAATTGACAAACTTACACACTCAACTACAATATGCTTAGTATGAAAATCAAAGTTGACCAAGAACTATGTGTTAGCGTGGCCTCATGTGTCGCCATCGCCGGTAAAACCTTTGCATTAGACGATAATGGCTTAGCTATAGTGAAAGATGGAGAGCACGATGATGATAAAACAATCATGGCAGCAGCCGAGAGTTGCCCGACTAAAGCAATCTACCTGTATGATGATGAGGGTAAACAAATTTTTCCTCCACTATAGAATTACAGTAACCTATCGCAGCAAAACAGATTGACACTCCTAACAACAGAGCTACAATATATGGTAGTTCTGTTTATTTTAATATTTGCTACCTGTCAGTTGCTGGGTGGAAGAAACACTTCCAACTCCCTGCTGACTATACTTAAGAAGAAAGGAGATCTGATGACCTTCGAAGAGGAATTACATACACCACCAAGAGACCCCGAACTGAATGACCCAGAGATAGAACATCTGCCTGAGTCAGCGCTTCATCAGGACCCTCTTTTCAAGGAGCGGAAGTTTCAACCTTTCGCTCCTATCGTCCTAGAACACAACCCTGACGGAACTCCAAAAAAAGGACTCTGCGGGAGAGATTCTCACGGCGCTCTAACCTTGCCTGAAGGAGTAGTTTCGGGTAATGTCTTGATACCCGTGACTACCGGAGATGATCTCCATCATCCGGAGTACGGTCCAACTATGGACAAACTGTCTCAAGAAGGACACGGGGCAAGTTGGTACTTATTTGAACCTCCGACTGACAGCAACGAGCACGACCGCACCATGTGGTCAGAAAACTCATGAAAACGATCTACCTAGATTACTCAGCTGCGACTCCTCTTAACCCAGGAGTCGCTACCATCATGAATCGTTATCAGACGATTGATTTTGCTAATGCTGGCAGTCTACATACTCCTGGAAAAAAAGCTAAGCAGGCGCTAACTGACGCTCGTAAAAAAATTTCTAATATTCTTGGTTGTAATGCCGACGAAATCTACTTTACTAGTGGTGGCACTGAGAGCATTAATATGGCTATTCAAGGTGTAGCGCAAATTCTTCACCCTAAAGCTGAAATTATTACCAGCAGTATCGAACATGCTGCTGTTTTAGAGACCGTTACGGCTTTAAAACAACAAGGTCGACAGATTACGATTGTCTCTCCGGATAGCAAAGGAGTGATTAATGCTCAAGATATACTTAATAAAATCAAACCACAGACAATTCTCATCAGTTTGATGTTAGCTAATAACGAAATCGGAACTATTCAACCAGTAGCAGATATCGGCAAAGCTTTACGAGCTATCAATAAACAAAGAGTGATCAAAAACCTCAATCCTGTCCTACTCCATACTGACGCCTGCCAAGCTGGTAACTATCTTTCCCTGAATATTCAAAAACTCCACGTTGATTTGTTATCACTTTCGGGCTGTAAACTCTACGGGCCTAAAGGCACAGGACTATTATATGTTAAACGTGGATTAAAATTGCAACCAATCATTCATGGTGGAGGCCAAGAGCGTGGTTTGAAATCAGGCACAGAAAATATCCCTGGAATTGTCGGGCTAGCAGAAAGCTTAAAACAAGCCCAAGCCAAAGCCGCTACCGAATCTAAACGTTTAACTACCTTACGAAATTATTTCTGGTCGGAAATTAAAAAAATCTATCCTCAAGCTCATCTTAATGGAGACCTGTACCGTCGATTGCCGAATAATCTCAATATTAGCTTACCTAATCATGAAGGCGAGACATTACTCTATAAATTAGATAAGGCCGGTATTGCTGTCTCTACTGGCTCGGCCTGTAGTGAAACTTCTCAAGAACCATCGCATGTACTAAAAGCTCTTGGTTTATCAGCAAAATTAGCTAACAGTAGCCTGCGCTTTAGTTTTGGGCGTCAAACAACCAAAAAAGAGCTGGATTATACACTTAAAAAATTGAAATTAATCCTAAAGTAGACAAAATTTCCTCTCTCCATTATAATGCTTCTACGTTCGCAAAAATAAAATATCTCTGAGGTTAGCATAAATTCCTGAAAATTATTGTACCACTACATCTAGTGTGCTATAATCGTTTTGGACACTACATCTAGTGTTGTTGTCCACAGCCGTCCGCCTCGTCTTCGATAACTCGTCATGATCGCTTCGCTTGTCGAAGCATCTGAAAACGAGTCGAGACGGGCTACCTCACCTTCCTCTCTGTTTCACCTGCCATTTCAGAAAACATAACGGCCGCAGGTGACTTTTTTTCGCTCAAAATATCGCCCTTTATTGGGAAAATATAAACATTAATAAAACCCCATGCCTTTATCTTCTATCAAAAAACGTAGTGGCCAATTAGAACAGTTTGACCGAGCGAAGCTAGAGCGCAGTTTAAAGTTTATTATTACAGCTCAAGGATTGAGAGATAATCCCTTATCTGACAAATTTGCTCAGGAAATAATCAACAAATTAGAGTCTCAAAACACAACTAGCCAAGATGTTACCACCGAAGATGTGCGTAATGCCGCTGCTTGGGTTTTGTTACAAAACGAATTACCCCAAGTAGCTCGTTTTTATTCTCTTTATAAAGACAAGAAGCTACCTAATGACAAGGTACAGCGAACAACTGAAGGTTTACGTATCAAACGTGTCTTTACTAAGAAAGGTATTGATCCGTTAAGCGAGATTAAGTACGACCTGCGTAGCTCCATCATTCGTAACTCTGATGGCACAATCGTGGCCGAGATTAAAAACGTGGAAGTCCCTGCCTCTTGGTCTCAAGTAGCTACCGATATCCTTGCTCAGAAATACCTACGTAAAGCTGGCGTACCACAACAAGACGAACAAGGTAACTACCTCGCTGATGCCAATGGTCAACCCGTACTAGGAGCAGAAACTAGTATCAGACAGGTTTCTCGACGTCTAGCTGGTTGCTGGCGCTTCTGGGGTGAAAAATATGGCTACTTCGCTTCAGAGGAGGACGCACAGGCCTACGAAGATGAAATGGTTTACACTCTCTCTCACCAACTTGGCGCTCCTAACTCCCCACAATGGTTCAACACTGGGCTGAACTATGCCTACGGAATCACTGGCGGTGCTCAAGGTCATTATTATGTTGATCCTTCATCAGGTGAGCTAACTCAATCTGCTGACGCCTATACTCACCCGCAACCACACGCCTGCTTCATCCAATCTATCAAAGACGACATGGTGAATGAAGGCGGTATCTTTGACTTAGTCACGCGTGAAGCTCGCTTGTTTAAATACGGTTCTGGTACTGGCTCCAATTTTTCCAGCTTACGCGCTGGTAATGAACGTCTTTCTGGTGGTGGCAAATCCTCTGGCTTGATGTCTTTTTTGAAAATCTTTGATCGAGCAGCCGGTGCGGTGAAAAGTGGTGGCACAACTAGACGTGCGGCTAAGATGGTTGTTATTGATATCGATCACCCAGATATTGAAGAGTTTATTGATTGGAAAATGAAAGAAGAACAAAAAGTAGCTTCTCTCGTAGCGGGTAGTAAAATTAATTCTCTCCACTTACAAAATGTTATCGAGGCAACTAAGACTGCCAGCGGTACTTCGACAGATTGGAAACAAAATATTGGTCTCAAACAAACTATTCAACGCGCTATCACAGCTGGCACACCAGTGAACTATATTGAACGTGTCTTAAGCCTCGTGGACCAAGGAATTGATCATATCAACTACAAAGTACATGACACTCATTTCGAAGGCGAGGCCTATACCACAGTCTCTGGACAGAATTCTAACAACTCGGTCCGTGTGACCAATGAGTTCATGCAGTCTGTAGCGCAGAATAGAGACTGGAAACTAATGAACCGCACTAATGATCAGGTTAATAAAACACTACCAGCTCGTAATCTTTGGGATAAAATAAATTATGCTGCCTGGTCTTGTGCTGATCCAGGCTTACAATTTCACGATACTGTTAACGAATGGCACACCTGTTCTAATGATGGACCTATCACAGCGTCAAATCCTTGCTCGGAATACATGTTCTTAGACGATACAGCTTGTAACCTGTCATCTATTAACCTAGCTCACTTCTTGGATGAAGAAACTTACAAATTTAAAATTGAAGATTTCAAACATTCAGTTCGCCTCTGGACTATTACCTTAGAAATCTCCGTCTTGATGGCGCAGTTCCCATCCAAACAAATCGCTTGGAACAGCTATCTCTATCGCACCCTTGGTCTTGGCTATGCTAACCTCGGTACCATACTGATGACTATGGGTATTCCTTATGATTCCAAAGAAGCTCTCGCTATTGCTGGAGCTATTACTGCTATCATGGGTGGCGAATCTTATGCTACTTCTGCTGAAATGGCTGCTCACCTCGGTGCTTTCAATCGTTTTGAGGCCAACCGTGAACCAATGCTCCGTGTCATGCGCAATCACCGTCGAGCTGCCTACAATGCGACACCTCAAGAATATGAAAATCTAACAGTCAAACCAATGGGACTAGACCCTCAATACACTCCTGTGGATCTTTTGACTGCTGCTCGCGAAGCTTGGGATAAAGCAGTGTCTAGTGGCGAACAACATGGCTACCGTAATGCTCAGACAACCCTCATCGCGCCTACCGGTACTATTGGTCTGGTGATGGACTGCGATACTACTGGAGTTGAACCTGATTTTGCTATCGTCAAATATAAGAAGTTGGCTGGCGGAGGCTACATGAAAATTATCAACCGTAGCGTGCACAAAGCTTTGAAAAAAATGAACTATAGCCCTGAACAGATCAAAGAAATTGAGGAGTACGCCCTAGGCCATGGTCGTCTCAAAGGCGCTCCTCATATTAATGATGAATCTTTGACTAATCTTGGTTTAAGTGAAAAAGATATTAGCAAGATTGACAGCGCTCTAGCTTCCTCGATGGATCTCAGCTTTGTCATGAACCAAAGTATTCTCGGTGAGCAAGCTCTCACTCGTCTCGGCTTCACAGCAGAAGAAATTCAAGATCCGAACCTATCTGTTTTGAAAAAGCTGGGCTTCACCGCTGAACAGATTGCCCAAGCCAACGAATACATCTTTGGTACTATGACCATGGAAGGCGCGCCTCATTTGAAACATGAACACTACGCTATCTTTGACTGCGCTAATAAATGTGGTTCCAAAGGTACTCGCTACATCCCATACCAAGCACATATTAATATGATGGCCACTACTCAGCCATTCCTCTGTGGTGCTATCTCCAAGACGATTAATATGCCTCACGAAGCAACTATTGCCGAAGTGGCTGAAGTTCATGAGAAGAGTTGGACTCACATGTTGAAAGCAGTGGCACTCTACCGTGACGGATCAAAACTATCTCAACCATTAAACTCGATGACTGGCGAAGACTCCCTGATGTCTCTGGCCACTGCTGATGACATTGATGAAACTGTCGGACCAAAGGAGTACCACCAAGCACTGGGTCATGGTCGTGGCGCTCAAGAGAAGCTACCAACTCAACGTCGTGGCTTCGTCCAAGAAGCGCTGGTTGGTGGTCATAAAGTCTATGTCCGTACTGGTGAGTATCCAGATGGTCGTCTCGGTGAGATCTTCATCGATATGTACAAAGAAGGTGCCAGCTACCGTAGTCTGGTCAATATGTTCGCTATCTCTGTATCTAAAGGCTTACAATACGGTATTCCACTAGAAGAATATGTCGATACCTTCACCTACACCAAGTTTGAACCAGCTGGTGTGGTCCAAGGACACGAGAATATCAAGATGGCCACCTCGATTATTGACTTCGTCTTCCGTCTGATGGGCTATGAGTATCTCAACCGTACTGATCTGGTACAAAATAAACCAGCTGATACCCAGAAAACTCTACCAATGGACCTCAGCCAGACAACAACTAAGGTTGATAGTGAAGCAACTAAAATTATCGAACACGATCCCAAAGATACCGCCAAGAAGCATGGCTTCACTGGTGACCAATGTGGCGCCTGTGGCAGCATGAAGATGAAACGCAATGGTTCGTGCTTATTGTGTGTGGATTGCGGTGAAACTACGGGGTGCAGTTAGGATGTTGTCAATATAATCGACTAATGATAAGGGCGGGTTTTAAACCCGCCCCTAATTATCACTTATGAATAAAAAATTCTCCTTAGGCCAAATCCACGTCTACACAGGAGATGGTAAAGGCAAAACAACAGCCGGTCTGGGCCTAGCTCTCCGTGCTTCTGGACAAGGCAAGAAAGTAGCTATTATCTTCTTTGATAAAGGCGGGTTTGAGTACGGTGAACGTCATAGTTTACCGTTATTGAAAAATGTTGATTTCTTTGTCACTGGCTTAGTCCGCTTCAAACCGGGCACGCCCTTCCGCTTCTCTATCCTCGATGAAGATAAGGCAGAAGCTGAGCGTGGTCTTCAATTAGCCCGAGCTTTGTTTAAGAAAAAATACGACTTAATTATTCTCGATGAAATCAATACTTCTACCAAGCTAAAAATGTTGAAGCTAACGGATGTTCTAGCCCTGATGAAAGATAAACCAGAACACATCGAGCTAGTATTAACCGGTCGGCGTGCTCCCAAGAAGATTATGGACGCTGCCGATCTCGTGACAGAGATGAAGCTGAAAAAACATTACTTCTATAAAGGCGTCGCAGCCAGACAGGGAATTGAGTACTAGACAAATTTTTCTAATAGGATTAGCTTTATAGATAGTTTATCGTACCTGCTGCCTACAGAAGGAGAAATGGTTATGTTTACCAAGATTGTCTGGGGCTGGAAAGACTGGCTGGATCGCCATGTTGACGGTTGGATTGTCGATGGAGTGACAATCATCATCTGCATCGTGGTCCTCTATCTCTGCGTCGAGAATTCCTTGCATGGCAAGTAACAGAAAATGCCTCGGAACTCTCAGCGTCCCTCGAGACGCTGAGCGTCTCTCGCCGGGATCCGTCTCGTACTGTAATGGTGCGAGGCGGATTTTCTTTAACCCGTTGGATACAGCAACTATCCAATGGGCTAAATTGACAGCTTTAATACTCTATCGTAGAGTGTATCACGTTAGCTGTTCATCATCACTCATACCTTATAGGAGTTACCCATGCCGACCAAGGCCGAGAAGAACGCTGCCGCACAAACCACGCTCGATGGATTGCAAGAATTCATCAATGAAATCGTGGCTCACGTCAAACGCGGTCAGAAGCGCAAAATCAGGGAGCACCTTCTCTACCTCAGCCGTCATCGCGTAGAGCACGGCTATAACCCTAAGGAAGCGCAGATTATCGACAAAGAAGCTTTTCGCGCCATCAAACAGGGGCTCAAAGATCTGAAAGCCGGTGAGAAGGTTCATCCGCTCATCAAGCAAATCGCAGCCGCACAACGACAACAGTTTTCCTAAAACATCGGACCCGACATCGTTCATCGATCTCGGGTCTTTACTTTAAACTTAATACATCATACTAACTACTTTTCCTTATCTCTTATTTCTTCTTTTTTAATTCTGAATTTTGTCTGCCAACTACTCACTACCAACTATCACCGCCTCTGGCGGGATCCCGCCTATTTTGAAATCAAACAGCGTTGGCGGGACTCACTCCCTATGTTATAATATTCCCATGAACATCAATGAACTTTTTCAGATTGCCAGTCAAAAAAAAGCATCTGACTTACATTTGATCGTCGGTAAGCCTCCAATCATCCGCGTTGATGGTGAATTAAAAATAATTCCAGACATACCAGTGCTGAAAAAAGCTGACATGGAAGCTTTGGTACTAAGTATTATCACTGACGCCCAGAAAGATAAATTTCTTAAAGAACGCGAGCTAGATGTCTCCTATGAACTTGAAGGCTACTCTCGTTATCGTATCAATCTCCATTTTGAAAAGGATAATATGGGCTTGGTGGCTCGTGTTATTTCTAATATTATCCCTTCGATGGAAGAGTTGGAGCTACCGCCTATTGCTTTCGACCTGATTGCGAAGCCACAAGGCTTAATTCTCATCACCGGACCAACGGGTTGTGGTAAATCTACCACCTTGGCTGCCATGGTCCAACGCATCAATGACAACCGTTTTGCTAATATCATCACCTTAGAAGATCCAATTGAGTACATCTATACTCCTAGCAAAAGTATTATTAAACAGCGTCAACTCGGTACTGACATGAATAGCTTCGGTAGCGCCCTGAAGCATGTCTTACGTCAGGATCCAAACGTCATCATGGTTGGAGAAATGCGTGACTTAGAAACCATTGCTGCCACTATCACCCTCGCAGAGACAGGACATTTAGTACTTGCTACCCTACACACTCACAATGCCTCTCAAACAATTGATCGTATCATTGATGTCTTCCCGCCACACCAGCAAGCTCAAGTTCGCCTTCAGCTTTCGGTCTCATTATCCGGTATTATTTCTCAGAAACTGTTGCCGCGCAAAGGCGGAGGACGTGTCGCTGCGCGTGAAATCTTAGTCAACAATGCTGCTGTCGCTAACTTGGTACGTGAAAATAAAATTCCTCAGATTAAAACTATTATTCAGACTTCAGCTGACCAAGGCATGATGACGATGGACTATCATTTGAAAGTTTTATTAGAAAACGACCTAATCGACGAACCAACTGCCATCGCCTATTCGGTAGATGCCTAACCCTATGCTCATCTCTGAGTTAAAAAAGATCCCCTTATTTAAATCTCTTAGCCGGCAAGCTCTGATCCAGCTGGCCGGTTTTGTCAAAGTCGAAACTTATGATATTCACCGCTTAGTTTTCAGAGAAGGTCAAAAACGCGATCGTCTCTATATCGTACTTCAGGGAGGACTCCTCATTGAAAAAACTATTCTCGGCGTCCAAGAACCTTTGGCTGCTTTCAAACCGTATGAAGTTGTCGGTGAAAGTATTTTTTTCTCCGCTGGAGGCACACACGAACACAGTGGCAGAACTTTAGAGACAAATACCCAGCTGTTAGAAATATCAACCTATCAACTAGCCAAATTATTTCGTGACCAACCAAAAGCGGCGCAAGACTTACAGCAGTTAATGTTACGAACTATCACTGAGCGTCTAAGCCGAACTAATGATAAATTGTTAACTCTTTTCGCCATCAGCAAACTTCCTAGTAATATAGTTACACGTGAGGAACTACTAACACATTTATTGCGTGATCTACTAAAACTATTTCGTGTCAAGCATGCTTTAGTCGCTCGCTTTGAACCAATAGGTAGAAGAATATATATTGAATACGCTTTAGGTTATCGCAAAACACCAAATAAAATTATCAGATTAGATCAAGACACCTTGATGAGTTTAGTTTATAGTAGTAAAAAACCTCTCATTATTACTCCTGAAAATTGGGAAAAGAAATTTAATACGGCAGACTATCAAAGTAAAAATATGCTGCTCTGTCCTATCATGAGTCACCATCAAATCACCGGTTGTATTGTTTTAACGGATAAAATTAACGGCCACTATTTCAGTCCAAATAATAATATTTTGTTGTCGGCAATAGCCCAGCAAATAGGACCGATGCTGGATCAGCTAACTCAGCGAGAGTTAGAAAAGAATCAAGCTAATCTGAAACAAACCTATATAGAGCCGTTTATAAACTAAAAAATCACCGCTCGGTGATTTTTTTAAAAATTCTAACATGGTGGGCGCACAAGGATTCGAACCTAGGACCCCCTCGGTGTAAACGAGGTGCTCTAACCAACTGAGCTATGCGCCCGGACGTATCTAATTTTACTCTCTACTTCTACGTCTTGTGGTCGAAG
>CAZASM010000003.1:0-59320 GCA_964487895.1 uncultured Gammaproteobacteria bacterium | reverse complement strand
TTCTCTATCAAAGAACGCAAATCTTGCAAACCACTAGTCCCACTAACTGGCTTAGCTGCCTCGCGGACAATTTTGAAACCATTATACTCTGCTGGATTGTGTGAAGCGGAGATCATAATGCCGCCATCATACTTGGGATAAGCAACGCTAAAATAAAAAGTCGGCGTGGAGATTAGTCCCACCGAGATTACTTCCACACCTTGATCCATCAACCCAGCCATGACGCGCTCTGCTAGGACTGGCGAGGACAGACGCATATCCTGACCCACTACAATTTGCAAACGCTCTTTACCACTTTGTTTTTTCAACCAAACAGCATAAGCTCTACCTAGAGCCAAAGCTACATCTTCATTGACTTGAGTCGGATAGACACCACGAATATCGTAGGCTTTAAAAATTGTAGCATCGACTGTCATTATTTTTTCACTCCCATCCAGCGCAACCAACTATCGGTCAAAGCTCCAGTTGTTAAAATGAAAATCAGTAGGGAGAAAAATATTCCAACAAATGGCAATTGAGCTAGCGCGATGATAATTATCAATCCCAACATTACTTGCCAGGGAATCGGCAAAGACTTCACTGCCTTGACACGTTGAGCTAGTACTGTGGTTAGATAGAGACAACCCCAAGCAGGATAAAAATACCACATCATAGTATAGAGACAAAGACCAACCAGACCAAGGGGCAAACCAACTAAACTAACAACTAAAAGTAATGATACTACTGGTACAAAAACAAAAACCAATAAACCATACCAGAGACTTTTCCTTGGCTGAAGCAACATACTTTCCACTACCTCATGCCATCTTTTATCACTGAATCGCCACATCAAAAGAGTAAATAGTAGTAAGCTGGCAAAGTAGCCTAAACGTATCAACCACCAATTAGAATCACCTAGGTCAATAAACCACAGGCGTTCATTGCCAGCAGAAAGCATATTATAATTCTGACTTCCAGAAACAACAGCGCCTTTCGCTACCTGCGCTGGCTGTAGAGCAGTGTACTGTAAATCGCCAGCGATTCGTGCCGTAGCTAGAACGTGAAGTCCGCTATCAAAATCGTTGGTAATAGTCACATCAACATCACGACCCACAGTTGAAGCTAATAATATATTGGTATATTTACCTTCGATAGAATCATTAATAGTGCCCAAAACAATCAAATTAGTAGCGACACCTGTCAACGTACCTTTGATTATGGCTGTATCACGAATCGTTGCTTGATCAGCCAAAAGAGAAACATTACGCTCGACAGTACCATAGACTTCCATCTGCTGTGTCACCAGACGGATATTACCATCGACAGTTCCATTGACAGTTATTTTCCTAGCAACACCCAAAATATCACCATGCACCACACCGTTGATGACCAACTCATTAGCTGCTACATAAAGATCTCCTTGCACTTCGCCCTCCAGTTGTAAGTTCCAACCAAAGGCAAAAAGATTACCAAAATGTCTTTGCTCTTGAGCTAAAATAACAGTACCGTTGGTCTGCTTGGTTGTCGCTGCCCTGAGTAAAATTGGACTAGCAAAGGATAAACTAAAAACGACTAATAGTAGGATAAAAAAAATTCGCTTCATACGACTATAAGTATAGCAAGCGAACTGACTAAAATCTAGCCTTTGCGAGCGACCGTAACGATATTAAAACCGATTCTAGATTGCGACACAAGGATAAATCCAGTTGATAGCAATAACTGCCGCAACTCTCTAGTAGTGAAAGCATGATAATAACGCCAGTGCTTCTGCTCAGACGAACCCCAAGATACGAAAAAGTCATTCCAAGAAATTTTACGTCCCATCCAATGCCAATAATCTTTCAGATAGCGCGGTTGCCAGAGCCACCAATTAGTCATCAACAAATAACCACCAGACTCCAAAGCGTCATAAATATTTTTTAAAGTTACTGCTCGCTCTTGGCGATCTACTAGATGCTGAAAAACAGCTATCATAAAAATTGCTTGGTACTTCTCTTGACCCAAATCGACTTCTGGTAGCTCTCCTAATTGGAAATCACGCTCCGGCCAGTGACTTCGTGCTTGCTCGATTAAATATTTGTTCGCCTCGATACCGTGATAAGATACATTGACAGTAGATAGGGCTTTTAGTAACCTGCCATTACCACAGCCTAGATCGAGAATACGACTGTCAGGTTGCACATATTTAGCGAGTAATTCTAACTCTGGCCAGACCCGCTTCTGACGTGTCTGATGAAACTCCTCAGCGATAGCATCATAGCTCTCGCGCACCAATTGTTTAATCCAAATTTTTTTATTCATGTCAGCAGAAATTATCGTTCAAAAAATTACTCACAATACACCCAACTCTCAACTAGAGCTGTCTTCACGTTTACGCCAGATCTACAGTGAGTTGAAGATGACACCTGTGCCAAAATCTACCTTGATTGCGACCTATCGTCAACTGTTGGAGCAGAAGCTAATTACAGAAAATAAACTTTTGGAAAAACTGCTGGTCAAGAGGGCTGTTCGTACCCTTTCGGGCGTGACGGTCATTACTGTGCTTACCAAGCCCTTTATTTGCCCTGGGAAGTGCGTTTATTGCCCGACAGAGCCGAATATGCCCAAGAGCTACCTCTCAAATGAACCTGCGGCCCAGCGAGCTGTCAGGAATACTTTCGACGCTATCAATCAAGTTCAAGGACGTATCAAAGCTTTAGAAAATAATGGCCATGAAGTAGATAAGCTAGAACTCATCGTCCTCGGTGGTACGTGGTCGGCCTATACCCAAGAATATCAGGAAGAATTTATCCGCGATCTTTTTTTCGCTGCAAACACATACGGCGAACAAGCCCTCTCTGTTATTAGCTACGACGAACGAGCCCCACAGTGCAAGCTCTCCGTCAGCGGAGAAAAAATGCGCCTCGCTAGTATGACGCCTGCTGCGTCGCAGAAGCAACAAACAATACGTCGCCAACCACAAAGCCTTGAACAAGAACAAACCATCAACGAGACCGGGCGCTATAGAATTATTGGTCTAACACTAGAAACTCGCCCTGATCATATTGATGAAGATGAGGTTAAACGACTCCGTTATCTCGGCTGTACCCGCGTGCAACTCGGAGTCCAACATACTGATGATAAAATTTTGGAATTAATCCGACGTGGTGACACATTGTCTAACGCGATCAAAGCTACGCGACTACTGAAAGAAGCTGGTTTCAAAGTTGACCATCACTATATGCCAGACTTACCAGGTTCAACACCTGAGCATGATTTGGCCATGTTTAAATATGTCTACTCCAGTGAAGATTTGCAACCAGATCAAGTAAAAATTTATCCTTGTGTCGTCAATGAGTACGCTCAGCTGTGGCATTGGTTTAAAAATGGCAAGTACAAGCCATATCCTGAAAAAGAACTTTATGATTTATTGATGGATATCAAACGCATCACTCCGCCCTATGTCCGTATCAATCGTCTGATCCGTGATATCCCTGAAGAAAGTATTATTGCTGGCAACAGTATTACTAACCTCCGACAATATTTACAAAAACAATTAGCCGAGCAGGGAGAATTTTGTCAGTGTATTCGTTGTCGCGAACCACGAGCTGATTCGACCGAAGTATTAACCGCTGAATTAAAACATCGTACTTACCGAGCGTCACAGGGTACAGAGCACTTTATTAGTTATGAAACACCTGACGAGAAAACTATCTACGGCTTCTTGCGTTTGCGTTTTAATGACAAACCAGAAGAAGTATTATTACCAGAATTAAAAGGCGCTTCATTGGTACGAGAGCTCCATGTTTACGGTCAGATGACTATGGTGGCGAAAGATAATAGTCCAGTACAGCACATGGGCTTTGGCAAAAAACTAATGGCAGAAGCAGAGCGTCTATCTATTGAAAATGGCTATAAAAAAATTGCCGTCATCTCGGGGATTGGGGTGCGAGAGTATTATAAGAAGTTGGGCTATCGATTGGAAGGGACGTATATGGTGAAGGATTTATCTTAAAAACAGAGAGACTACCACCCCTTTCCCCTCCTTTTAAAAGGAGGGGCGGGTCGCAGACCTGGGGTGGTCTGAAAATACCGTCTCTCTGTTTTTTATTTTTACCGTCTAATATTTTGAATCAAAAAAGGGCTCCCACAAAATTGTGAAGGCCCTTTTTCTTCATGTTTGTCTAAATATTACAAAACACTAATAGTAGAAAATAGATTAATAGTCATAATTGTAACTCGACCAGCGTTCGCTATAATCCAAATCTCCAGGTCCAGCAGGATTATAACCCTTAGTAACTTCATCGCCATCGGAATAACCATCGCCATCGGAGTCTTTCTTCTTTGGATCAGAGCCATAATAGGCTTCGACAAAATCTGGCAATTTATCAGCGTCAGTGTCTTTTTTCAGAGCTTCTGCCACCTCAAGTGACATACTCTTTTCATTGGCAGTATTCAGACCGTTAATATAACTGAGAACTCCAGCTCCTAATGAATTATAGCTACTGGTCTCCGTCTTTTTTGAACGAGGGGGCCAGACCATCTGATATTGCAAGGTATAGCCAGTAGCTGCTATCTGATAGGTGAAGTCTTTCCCAGAAAAAATGTCTTTCGGAATTGATTTGATAAATGGTAAATCATTATCACTTGGATAATCAACACCGCTAGGGGAATCAAAAGAATCAGGGAAATCTATCACTACACCAGAAGTGCTCTGAGATTTGGTAGCAACTTTAGTTACTGCTGATCGCTTAAGCAATAACTGATCTATGGTTGTTGGGTAGACACCAGCATGACGCTTATATGAGGCTAGAGCATCGCGGACTCGTCTAACATTGGAAGTTTGTTTTTCAAAACGATATTCTTCCTTACTCTGACCAGTAAAAATAATCATCATATCTTCTACCGACATAGTCTCCTTTGGCTCCTCGACGACAATCGGCTGATTAATATTTGTCAGTTTCAAGCTACTGCTGATTTCAAACTGTTTAGTAGCCAACTTGGTAGCGCTATCAGGTGGCACGAGACGACTCCAGCTATCAAAGCGCACTGGATAGCCCGTACGTGGATCAACGACAATTTTCCAACGATTATTGTCGTTGATATAAGTCATATATTGCTTGAATGATTCACTCTCTAACAAGCGTAAAGTTGTCTTATCTAATTTGAGCAGAGCTTTGTCACCGTATTTCTCTGCTAATTCCTTCTCTAATCTTTTATACCAGCTGGCGACTTTATCTGGTTGAAAAGAAACTTGATAAACAAAAAAATTATTCTTCTCTACAACTTCATCCGGCAAATTATAGTCGACTGCCAATACTTGCTCTTCTTTGGCGATGACTAAAGCCAATTTTAGTTGCTCTAATAAAGTTATGGAGACATCTTTATCAGGATTGCCAAAATAATCAGCGTCAAACACGCCCCAACCATTGATATCATCCTTAGTTACTTTGACCCATTTTTGTTTGAGCGCGGATAGATCCATAAAGAGCGACGGCATACGGTTAATACGACCAAAGACAACATCACCTTTTTTCAATAAATCTCCATCGACAGCCAGACTGAAATCTCCCAGAGCCAGATCCAGAGCTAAATGAAACTCCGCATCGGCTTGTTGATCTTTCGTTTTTGCCGTCGTACCACGCAATGTTAGCTTAGCGGTAGTATCGCCAGGAATTGCCTCATATAGATAATCTTGTTGTTCCAACATCGCAACCCACTGTGGAGTTCCAGAACTACTATTAATATAATAATAAGGGACACGAGAAGCCTTAGTGAAAGTTACGGACTTATCTTTGATAATTACAGGGTAGTTTTTTTCTGCTCTCTTTGCTTCCGCCACGGCTTCATCTGACTCAAAAGTGATCATCAAAGCAAAGTCACTAGCAGTAGAACTATAACTATAGCCGCTCAGATTAATACCTGTTGTATTTGGCAACTCGGACATTGAACTAGGGTAATTTTTACCTGACTGACTGTACTCTCGCAAACTTTCCAAAATTGTCTTCATGTCTCGATAACGATTCTGATCTCTCTCCACCATGGCCTTCTGAGCTTCCAATTCAGCGAAAGCTATTTTCAATGGTTTAACACCTTCTTCACGGGCAACACCTTTCAGCTCCAAATTCATTTCATAATTAGCGCTAGCAATATCGTTAACTTTGGTAAATAGATTTTCAAAAGCCGCTTTTTTACCTGCTGGTTGTGAGAAAGGCCAAATTTTGAAATAGAAAGCCCCCGCTGTACCACCGGCCAAAATTACCACCACTGCAATGACGACAAAAATCCACGCCTTACTTTTTGGCCGCGGAGATTGAACCGGCATTGGTGGTTGACTCACCGGCGGTTGCACAGGCAAAGAGGTCTGTGGGGCTAGCTGATTATCAGCTGAAAATTGTTCCATAGATAATTTTAAAAATTAACTGCTAAAAGTATACCATTAATAGGCAGTAAATATAACCCACTATAACAACCAACAGCTTTTTGAACCTAGTCTGATAATTAGAAAAGTCCCGCCTCTCCGCCACTGATGTGGTTTTGAGACGGGACTTTTTTGTCCAGCTGTGCTGGATTGCTAGCCGAAGCTGGGTTGAGGTCAGGTTACTAGATCAAGTCGGCGGTGGTCTTCGGTCGGAGCAGTTTGATGATGTGCAACCAGTCGAGGATCCGCATGACAGCGAAGGTTGGATCGATCTCGAACCAGCGCTGAGCAAAGTTCGCACTTCGACTGTACTTGTGGTGATTGTTCTGAAACAGTTCACCACCAGTGACCACGTCGAAGGGCAAGGTGTTCCTGCTCTGGTCATGGATATCGAAGTTCCGATAGCCATACATGTGACCACACCAGTTGACGATGGCGCCATGGACAGGGCCCATGACAAAAACGATTGGCAAAAGTAGCCACTGCCACCAAGCTGTGACGAAAAAATAGAACAGCACGGTGTAGCCAGCGCCCCAGACCACTCGCAAGAAACGGTTGTTGCCGATTTTGTCGATCAACTCCCATTCAGGATAGTCGCCCAGGAAACGCGGTTGAACTTCAGCAGTCCCGCGACAGATCTGGCCGTATCGCTTCTTGGTGTTCCACATCATAGTGAACAGATCAGGCACGTGATGCGGAGAGTGAGGATCTTTCTCAGTGTCACTGAAGGCGTGATGCTCTCGATGCAGGATAGCGTAACCGCGTGGCATCAGATAGGAAGATCCCATCCAGAACCAAGTGGAGAAGTGCACCAGACGCTCCACGAAAGGACTCATGGTATACATCTTGTGCGCCGAGTAACGGTGGAGAAAAAAACTCTGGTGAAACACTGAAATCCAACCGAAAATGACGACGCCTGGCACGATGGGATTGGCACCAAGCCAAGCCAGAATTGCCTGCAGGAAACTCATGAGGTTTACCTCCCGTAATACAGCGGAAACTGTCAGCTAACGTCAAACGACGTAGCATTAGTAACCATTTGTGAAAGAACTACCGTGGAATCTTTATACTAGCATATTTCTAGTGTGCTAGAATATAGAAGCTTCACATTGCTATACCATGTTTAATCTGACGACTCAAGAATTAAGACAATTGAAAAAACTTTCCTCTCCTGCCAAGATTCAGGATTTTTTGAATACTCTACCTTTTAACTTCGAGTTGGACGGCGATACCTGCCAGTCACCGCGTCAAGTATTACGATCAGGAACTGCTCATTGTCTAGAAGGAGCTGTGCTGGCAGCATTAGCGTTAAGACTTCAAGGGCACAAACCATTATTAATGGATTTGAAATCAATTAATGGTATTGATGATGATCACGTAGTGGCTCTATTTAAACAACGAGGCCGTTGGGGTGGAATTACTAAAACTAATCATGCGGTCCTACGCTATCGTGAACCGGTCTATCTCAGCTTACGTGAATTGGCAATGTCCTTTTTTCATGAATATTTCCTGCACAGTGGGCGTAAGACCTTACGTAGTTATTCCATGGCTTTTGACCTATCAAAATTTGATCCTCGTGGTTGGATGACAGCCGAGACAGATGTGACCTATATCTCTCCTGCTCTGGATCGAGCCAAGCATTATCAACTCCTCACTACAGCTATGGTCCGAGGGCTTCGCTCAGCTGATCCGGTGGAGATCGCTTATGGCAAGATTATTGAATGGAATAAGGATGGAACGGGCAACTTTACGTCGAGGAAAAAATAGGTTATCCTCTAGCCATTATGATATAACGAACCTAATTTAATCTACCGGTCTACGGGCAAGCCTAGGCTTGCCCCTAAGGATTTCTCCAATGAATAATTTTAAATTAAACTACCTCCTATGACACCCGCTATTCAACAACAAGACCCTGAAATTGCTAAAATTATCACCTCAGAATTACAACGCCAACGAGAAGGCGCTGAAATGATCGCTTCGGAAAACTTTGTCTCCCAAGCAGTCCTCGAGGCTGCTGGCTCCGTGCTGACCAATAAATACGCCGAAGGCTATCCCAACAAGCGCTACTACGGTGGTAATGAATTTATTGACCAAGCAGAAAATTTAGCCATTGAACGAGCACAAAAATTATTTGGCGCCGAACATGTTAATGTTCAACCTCACGCTGGCTCTCAAGCCAACATGGCTGCCTATATGGCAGTAGCCGATCTCGGCGATACTATTCTAGGATTCAGTCTAGCTCATGGTGGTCATCTAACGCATGGTCATCCAGTGAACTTCTCTGGCAAGTCATACAAATTTGTCCACTATGGTGTCCGACAAGACACAGAATTAATTGACTATGACCAAGTGCGCGAACTAGCCAAAGAACACAAGCCAAAAATAATCCTCGCTGGCGCTTCTGCCTACTCACGAATTATTGACTTTGCCAAATTCAAAGCCATCGCCGACGAAGTTGGTGCTTACTTTATCGTTGATATGGCTCATATCGCCGGTCTGGTGGCTGCCAAGTTCCACCCAGATCCAGTCGGCCTAGCTGATATCGTCACCACGACCACGCACAAGACGCTCCGTGGTCCTCGTGGTGCCATGATCATGTCCAAATTAAATGATCGTCTCGATACCGAAGGCAAAAAAAATCTAGCACAGAAAATTGATTCTGCTGTCTTCCCAGGTATGCAAGGTGGTCCCTTAGAACATATCATAGCGGCCAAAGCTGTGGCCTTCAACGAAGCATTACAACCAAGTTTTGTTGACTATCAAAAGCAAGTGATAACTAATTGTCAGACCCTAGCGGAGACGTTACTCGGTGGTGGCCTACGTTTGATCTCTGGTGGCACTGATAATCATTTAATCCTGGCTGACGTCAGCTCTCTGGGTTTATCTGGTCAGGAAGCAGAGACTTTATTGCAACAAAGCAAAATTTTCGTTAATAAGAATATGATTCCTTTCGATACACGCAAACCAATGGATCCATCTGGTATTCGCCTCGGCACCGCCGCCCTGACCACACGAGGGTTGAAGGAAGCGCAACTGAAAACTATTGGTGAGACAATCCTTGGTGTCCTGAAAGAAAGTATCACACCCAATCAAGCGTCAGGAATCATTGAAGACTTGATTAAGGAATTTCCACTGTATCCTAATTTATAATGCGTCCCGTAAGGACAGGTCGCGACTTGTCCCTACAAATACTTAATACTTACTCCAATGTCTACTCCTATCGAAATCAACCTAACTGCCGTAGCCGAGCCGCTGCCAGACCCTCGGATTATTAATGGCAAAAAACTTGCTGAAGATATCAAGACAGAAATCAAAGCAACAATTCTAGAAAAAAAGCTAGAACCAAACCTAGCCGTTGTTCTAGTTGGCGACGATCCTGCTTCGCATCTATATGTAAAAATGAAAGAAGCGGCCTGTAAACAAGTAGGAATTGTCTTTCATAAATATCTCTTACCCACAGGAGCTACCGCCGAACAGCTCAATCATACGATTCAATGGTTAAATGATGATGAAGAAGTACATGCAGTATTATTACAGTTACCATTACCAGCTCATCTGTCTGAAGACGCTGCAATCGCCACTATCAGGCCTGAGAAAGATGTGGATGGCTTCACACAAAAAAATATTGAGTTGTTATTAGCTGATACTCCGCGCCTAATCCCTGGTCTCGTCCTTGGTGTCATTAAATTACTTGAAGCCACCGGTGAAACACTGACAACTAAGCATACTCTCGTGGTAGCCAAAAGCCCCATCTTCACCGAACCACTGGCTCATGTACTGGCGACTAAAGTTGCTTCAGTGAAAATCATTACTCCAGATGATTCAGAACTCAACACCAAAACTCAACAGGCCGATATTCTAATCACAGCTATTGGTAAAGCGAATAGCATCACCGCCGAAATGGTCAAGCCTGAAGCTATAATTATAGATATCGGAATTAATAAAGACGAATTTGGTGCCACGGTCGGCGATGTTGATTATGCCAATGTCCTACCAATTGTCTCCCACATCACTCCGGTCCCCGGTGGTGTCGGTCCAATGACAGTAGCTATGTTGCTCTATAATACGGTGGTTTTAGCACAGGGATTGACAAATATAGAAAAATAGAGTACAATATAGTTATTAGTAATCAGTTCTTCACCTACACACCCCTCTGGAGGAGCCATGTCATCTTGGAGAATCCGCCTTACGGGCTTGTGTCCAGCCCCAAGAAAACCCACCCCGAACAGTGTCCGCAAGGACAACCTGCCAAGTCTGGAGGCGGCTATTACTGAAGTCATTCGCGAGTGGAGTCCCATCATTGGTCGGAAGATCAAGCGCTCTGAGCTATCAGGCGAGCAGGTCCCTGACAGATATGAGGGACACGACCAGCAGCATGTCGTTTCGGCCACTGAGAGAAGTCTCCCCCGTGGCGACCGGTGACACTCATCACCAAACGAAAAACCCCGACTCACACCGAGCCGGGGTTTAACTTTACCTCTGTCATTGCGAGCTCTGTAATCAGAGCGCGGCAATCTCCTATACTCTTCACTCTTCTTTCTAAATTCTTAATTTAGAATAGCCCCTTCTGCCAATTCTGCATCGGTCCGACATCTTCAGCCGACTTTACTCTGCTCAAATCATATGCCTTAACCGCGCGAGCTGTATGAGAGTAAGCAGTAATCTTATCACCTTCCATTTTTTGGATATCTATCAAGTCACGGATAGTTTTGCCGTCGTCATCAATGTAGTCAATGGCCAACTGGCGACCTTGGAGTAAAGCTTTCTTCACTATATCACCGACTAGCTCCCCTTTTTGCCAGCTGATGGGGATCTTCTCTTTTTTTCCGCCGGTGCTATACCAGATGTTGCCGTGTGCCAGACCGTAATCGTAAACTTCCTTCGTCACTTTGACATCAACCAAACAATATTTGATCAGATTATCCCAATCACCAGCTCGAAAGTAGCGGATGGCATCCAGACCGTCTCCAGATTTGCCATAGCCTAACGTCTCTTGCGCCACACTGTCTAATTTTAAGCGTCTCCCCAGCACATTAGTAATTTCTTCTAAGATATCTAAGTGAGGTAGCTGAGCTAGATTAAAATTTGGATAGTACGGTTGTAAAACGGTGAAGTCAAAATGCTTACTGTTGAAACCAATTATCAGATCTGCTGCTTTGAGCCACTCCAACATTTCTCCAAACTCTTCTTCCCGAAAGGCGCGATACTCATCGCGGGCATAAGAGTAAACACCACAGACTGAAACTCCGAGCAGATGTGTATTATGATAACCACCAACTTCGTCAAAAGTTTTTTTGCTTTCTAAATCAAGAACAATTTTATCAGACATTGTTATACACCTTCTGGCCTATAGCCCTGTTTTAATAAGTTTTCAATACAAATAACCAATGGCTGCGGCATATCATCCCAAGAGGCCCAGCGTAATTCCTGACAGTGCTCAGGTTCTTTGATCTCAGGTTCACCAGGCTCTACTTCAGTCAGCATATAAATAGTTATATAGTGACGATCATCAGATTCAAAGATATCATTTGTTACCGTAACCATTTTTGACGATATTACCTTAAGACCAACTTCTTCCAAGACTTCACGACGAGCAGCGTTTTCAAAAGATTCCTTCCATTCTAAATGACCACCTACCAGTGACCATTTGTCAGATCCGTGAGAACCGAAACGTTTATTCATCAAAACTTTACCGTCTCGAATGATAATTGCGGCTACTCCTATTTTTGGCAACCTGCGTTCTGACATATAACTTTCAACTTTATACTTATAACTTATTTACAGACGATCAATTGAGGGCAAAAAACTTCTCTCCCCATCCGAACCGATTTCTATTATATCACTGTCGTGGCTGAAATTATCCCCAGACAAAAACTTCTGATTAATCTCACGAATAAAGTCCGATGGTTGGTTTAAACTCAACGAATATGACGAGCCAGAAATAGGATAGGACAGATACAACCTGCGCTTCGCTCTGGTGATAGCAACGTAAAATAATCGCCGCTCTTCTTCGATACCACCAGGCTCTCGGGCTGCTCGTGGATGAGGAAATGATTTGTCTGAGACGTTGAGGATGAAAACCGCGTGCCACTCCAAACCTTTTGCCTGATGGACAGTTGATAGCACGACACTACTTTCATGTTTCGTCTCGTCAGTTCCTCTGATAGCGAAACTTTCTTGCAAACTCATCTCCGCCAAAAATTCTAATAAGTCTTCATAGTTATCAGCAAAAGCAGCGAACTGCTCCAAGTCATCAATACGTTGACGATAGTCGGCATAAGCAGCAGAGAGATATTGTGCATAATCAGGCAAAAGCAAACGTATCAGTGAGCCAACGGTAAAATCTTTCTGCACTACCAAAGCTTTGGCTAAATGCTTAGTCAAACCTTGCCAACCAGCGTAAGCTTGAGCTGATAAAGACAAAGATAAACCTAAGGCTCGTTCTAAAGTATCAACTTCACTGACCTGGCGCACAATCTTTTGCGCAGCGACATCACCAATACCAGGCTGCATTAGTAAAACACGCAACCAAGCTGCTTCATCCTGACTATTCGCCGTCAGACGCAAATAGGACAACATGTCTTTGATATGCGCCCGCTCAAAAAACTTCAAGCCACCGCGCATCTCATATGGTATGGAACGCTTATTTAATTGTAACTCCAGTTCTTGTGAATGATGTGCGGCGCGGAAAAGAACAGCAATATTAGCTAGATCAACTCCTTCATTCTCCAAAGCTAAAATTCTCTCCGCAATCCAACGCGCTTCTTCGCCAGTATCTTGCGCTACTACTAGCTCTGGTTTAGTAAAGCCTTCTTCCTTGGTAAATAACTTCTTACGAAACTGTTTGGTATTTTTTTCGATGACCTCATTAGCTAATTCTAAGATCTCTGGCGTCGAGCGATAGTTACGCTCCAAACGATAGACTTGCGCGTCAGGAAATTGCTTCGGGAACTGTAGAATATTTTCTATCTGGGCCGCCCGGAACGAATAAATACTCTGCGCATCGTCACCAACAACCAAAATATTATGATGGTCAGCAGCAAGAAGACGAACAATCTGATCCTGAATCCAGTTCGTATCTTGATATTCATCAACTAAAATATAGTCCCAGTGCTTAGCAATGATCGGACGCCATTGTGGATTTTGTAACAGCTTTAACCAGAAAATTAACAGATCATCGAAGTCTAATGAACCGCTGGCTCGTTTCTTTCTCTCAAACTCAGTGGCGACTTTTTCGATAAACTCAATTTCTTTGACTAACTCAGGATATTTCAGCTCAATCGCTTTCTCAATTGGTTGGCCCGAGTTACGACTATAACTGATAACATCGTGGACCAAGGCTGGACTGGGTTTTTTCACCGTTGGTTTACTGCCGGCGAACTCTCGCATCGCCGCTTTGATCAATGATTGGCTGTCGTCTGTATCTAAAATAGTAAAGTTGTGTTTCAGGTGTAAAAGTTTACTATATTTTCTTAATAATCTGTTGGCGGTCGAATGAAAGGTTCCGCCCCAGAACGCTTTATTGCCTCCGCGACCTTGAAGCAACTGTTCCGCCCGCGACATCATTTCTTTAGCGGCTTTGTTGGTAAACGTCAATAATAAAATTCTGTCTTTGGCAAATCCGTGATCAATCAGCCAAGATAAACGATAAATTAGCGTACGTGTCTTGCCCGATCCAGCGCCAGCCAAAACTAAAGCCGGTCCAGGTTTGCTTTCCACCACTGCCAGCTGTTGGTCGTTTAATTCTGCAGAATAATCTACGGGAGATTTAGTCATACTGTATATAAATGTAACTCAGCGTTCCACCATTATAACAGGCGATTGATATTATACAAATTTAAAATCACAGCAGGAATTATATTGACATTCTGGCATATAAATAGTACTTTAGTATATCTATCGTTCTTGTGCCTTACTGCGCCGCTCGACAGCGAACCGCATCCTCTGGTTGAGGTTCACGTAACCTCTCGCGGATCGTATCGGCAGAACGGTAAGGCACCCTAATCTTAGACCGCAAGTCTCGACACGAGACTTGCGGTCCACCTTTTTTAACGATATAGTTCCTCAGTCAATGGTTCACCAACTTCATACTTTATACTTTATACCTCCTACTAACAAATGTCATTTTCCCTCGGCATCGTCGGCCTCCCCAACGTCGGCAAATCAACTCTCTTTCAAGCCTTAACCAAAAAAAAGGTTGATGCTTCGAATTATCCTTTTTGTACCATTGATCCTAATGTCGGCGTGGTGGCTGTACCGGATGAACGTTTAGACAAACTAGCTGTGATGTCTAAATCGGCTAAAGTCGTACCGACGACGATTGAATTTGTCGATATCGCTGGTCTGGTCAAAGGCGCTTCTCAAGGAGAAGGTCTTGGTAATAAATTTCTCAATAATATTAAAGACGTCGATGCTATTGTCCAAGTAGTGCGTAGTTTTGAACACGCTGATGTCATTCATGTCCACGGCAAGGTCGATCCAAAAAATGACCAAGAGGTTATCAATTTGGAGTTAGTCTTAGCTGATTTAGAAACAGCTACCAATCGTCTCAGTCGAGCCAAAGCTCAGGCCAAAGGTGTGGTACCAAAAGAAGCTCTGGCTGAGATCGCTATTCTTGAACGCGTAGTTAAACATCTAGAAGAAAGTAAATTAGCCAGCGCCTTAGAGCTGACCGATGAAGAAAGAAAAATCATCAAGAGTTTAAATCTGCTAACATTGAAGCCAATGCTCTATGTCATGAATGTAGATCAAGAGCAGTTGCAACAAGCGATAGATTTACCACCAGATGCTATTCGAATTTGCGCCAAGTTAGAATCAGAGCTAGCAGAATTGTCTGACGAAGAGCGGGCGGAATTTTTGCAAGAACTAAAACTTCATGCCTCTGGTCTCGATGATCTGATCACTGCCAGCTACCGTTTACTCCAATTACAAACCTATATCACCACGGGCCCAGAAGAAACCAAAGCTTGGACTATTAATGTTGGAACCAAAGCCCCCCAAGCAGCTGGTGTCATCCACACTGATTTTGAAGCTGGCTTTATCCGCGCTGAAGTAGTCAACTGGCAAGAGTTATTAACTGCTGGCAGTTGGTCAGGGGCGCGAGATATTGGTAAGCTTCGTATGGAAGGTAAAGACTACGTCATGCAAGATGGCGACGTGGTACACTTTCATTTTTCTAATAAGTAAGCGGTTGACATTCTGGCTACTCTGCAGTAAAAAGAGCTCAGTTCTTATGTTGACGATTATCTTAGACCTGTGAGGAGGCTCTATGAGATCTCGAGTCGCTGGCGATGTTGCCGAACGAAAAGTGTTCCTGGAACAAAACGGCGTTACTATTCCCCCTACGAATTCTGGGATAGCCAATCTGGCAGACTACATCCTACAAGGAGGAGTCACGCGCAACAAAGTGCCTCCAAGAAAACGTATTGCTGAAGTGAAAACTGCCCAAAAAAAATGGATCGGGCAGAGAGTGAGCGAAAATGGCACAGGCAAAACAGGGATAGTCAGTCATCTACTCATTCGACGTGCCATGAGCATTCCTTTTAGCACCGATACCAGAGATCGAGACACGTTCCTAGCAGTTGTCCACTGGGATTGTGGAGGCCATAGCGCTGGCATGACCATTCGCCAACTATCCTTAGTGAACGACAAAACAAAAACCCTAACCAAGGCCTCCCCGTGAGGCCTTTTTCTTTAAAAAAGATTGACCATGTTAGATAACTAGCATCTAACGTAGTTGACAAAAAACTTTTTCTGTGCTAAACTGTATTAAGTAGTTCTTTAGAACCGTCGACAACCCAACCAAAAATTCCCTACAAGCCTCTGGCTTGGGAAATATAAATTATTAGTTGCGGCACACGCGACACGTCAGTACAACTAAATCAACCTTAGCGTCGTCTCAACCAGAGACAATGCTTACCAGGCCCTGACTTCCATGCTTTGTCAGGGTCTTTTGCTTACTACGTATTACATCTTGACCACAGGCCTAAACTAGCCTATCATCAGAAATAAGTTTCAGTACTTTCCCCTCCTCCCGCGTGAGTCCGTGCGTGCTTTTTCTCGAAAGAGCATGATTGACGAAGGCTTCCTCTGCGGAGGATTCGGCATCGGTAGGAGGGTTCAATTTTCTCCGCTCACAATGACCTGCAAGCAATCTTTCGGGGTTGCTAGATGTCCGAGGTTTCCTCCACGCCTGCCCGCCGCAGGCAGGGAGGATTCGGTCGTGAGCGGAGAAGTTATTTTGGTTAGCGGTCGCAGGGGATTGTTGCAAGCGAGACTCGGACCGCTAACCACCGCCGTGCAGCTCAGATAGTGCATGGCGGTTTTTTTATTTTTTTACATGACTAAGATCTAGTCTTGACATACAGTCTACATAATGCTAGTTTGCAATTAATTGCTCCTTGGATATATCATGTGACAAGCAAGACTAGGACTGACGACTAACGCCGCCCTGTTGGTCTTCAACTCCAAACCTTGCTTGTCACAGTAGTATTTGTGTCACCGATTCTAACGTTCGGGATCCGTTGCCCTTTCCCGCCAAAAAGTCGGTGACTTCCGAGTTACGACTCGAATCAGTTTCCTCCAGCGGCCGAGGAGCTATTCGGGGAGTAACTCGGATTTTTTTCTCCTGTGAATAAATACTCCGACTTAGGTATTTTGGCTAGTGCCGGGGGGCACGAAAAAACCAAGCCGATAATATGTGCGAACGAAGGTTTGGCCGCCATGATACCGAAACGCCCTGTCATCTCTCACGCAAATGAGGGTGGCAGGGCGATTTTTTTTACAATAATCCCCTCCTTAATAAGGAGGGGCGCGGGGAGGTTACAACAATTTCTGTGTAATATCCTTCGGCACCTCCACTCCCATATGCTCATAGCCACGCTCAGTCACTACTCTCCCACGCGAAGTCCGTGCCAGAAATCCCAACTGCATTAGATACGGTTCATAAATTTCTTCAATCGTACCCATGTCTTCTTGCATCGCTGCCGCCAAAGTCGTGACACCAACTGGTCCACCAGAAAATTTCTCAATAATATTCATCAGAAGCTGACGGTCAAGCTCTTCTAAACCAGCGTCGTCAATACCGAGTAAGGCTAAAGCTTCTTGCGTCTGACGTAAAGTAATCCTACCACCGTCGCCTTTGACTTGGGAGAAATCTCTCACACGCTTTAAGATACGATTAGCCACGCGCGGAGTTGCGCGACTGCGACGTGATATTTCCAGAGCAGCGTCTTCGTCTAAGTCCAAAGCTAAAATCTGAGCAGAGCGCTTCACAATATCCGAAATTTCTTCCTTACGATAAAAATCTAATCGATAGGTAGCACCGAAGCGATCACGGAGTGGTGAGGATAATAAATTGTAACGAGTGGTGGCACCAACAATGGTGAAGCGTGGTAAATCCAAACGAACTGTTTGCGCACTTGGACCTTTGCCTAAGATCAAATCAATGGCGCAGTCTTCCATCGCTGGATATAATATTTCTTCGATTACTTTATTCAAGCGATGAATCTCGTCGATAAATAAAATATCGCCAGCTTGCATGTTGGTCAGGATAGCAGCGAGATCTCCGGCCTTGGTAATTGCCGGTCCGGATGTAGTTTTAATATTAACTCCCATTTCCTTAGCAATGATATTAGCCAAGGTCGTCTTGCCTAATCCTGGAGGACCGTAGATCAAGACATGCTCTATCGGCTCTTCCCGTTGTTTAGCCGCTTGCAAAAAAATCGCCAAATTACTTTTGACTTGTGTCTGCCCGATATAGTCATCGAGTGTTCGAGGACGTAAAGTCAAATCCCAGGTCTTATCCTCGGGTAGCTCTTTGACACTTAATTTGGAGATGATATCAGCCATAATGTTCTTACCTTAGCACTAAATAGGCCTCATTTCAACTATTCACAAATTAAACAAAAGAGCCACCTTACGATGGCTCTCAGCTATACGTTATTTAAATAGTCCAACTTATTGGGCAACTTCAGTTTGTAATTCTCCTACATCAATCTTACGTAGATCATCATTAGTTGCTCCGGTAGATAAATATTTCATTATCTTATAGGCCTGAGCACCGTTACCCAAGAAATAGCGTTTACCGTCTTTTGGATTGACGTACCAGGAGTTACCGTTTTTGACATTCAAGATAATACGTCCTTTGAGGTTTTTTTGTAACTTAGCATCAACGGCAACTTTTTGCTGACCCAGAGGAGAATAACTATTCATCACCTCTTCACCGTCCTTGAAACTGTCACCATCGCTATCAGGATTAGCTGGGTCTGTACCAATAGCTGTTTCGGTACTATCAGCAATGCCATCGCCGTCAGTATCGACATCAATAACTTTTGGATCAGTACCAACCGGAATCTTAGCTAAATCTTCATCACTGATGCCTAAGCCAAAAGCTTGCATCGCCTTGTAAGCACTCTCACCATCTTTGAAATAATATTTCTTGCTGGTGATTGGATCAATGTACCAGACCTCACCATTACCCTCTACTTGTAGTAGGAGCTCACCTTTGACACGATCAGTTAATTTCTTGTCTGTTGGCTGAGCTAAGCCTTTTTCACGTGCAATCAATTTACTTTCGAGTTCG
Source organism: uncultured Gammaproteobacteria bacterium (assembly GCA_964487895.1). Lineage (GTDB taxonomy): Bacteria > Patescibacteriota > Patescibacteriia > UBA1558 > 2-01-FULL-52-15 > CAYYYA01. The sequence goes on along the minus strand of CAZASM010000003.1, from coordinate 40,358 downwards.
CTAATTCTCAGTTCTAATCGTTTAATACGTTCGCGCAAAGCTTGCTCATCAGAGGTTGGGACTAATGGTTGTTTTGGTAATGGACCAATTTTATCTGTCGGTTTTTTTACTGGAGTAGTGTCATCAGCACGTGGCACTTCTACCTTTTTTCCAGTACCCCGAGTCTCGAAATCTTTCACTTCAGACCGAGCTTCCGAACCATCTTTCGCGCTACTGATGACGTAATAACGATATTTGGTATTGGATAGTAAATTTCTCAAAATCACTTCGTGGTTAGTACGAACTTTTTCATCGTAAGCTTTCAACCAATTAGAAGTCGAAGTAGAGATCAGTGACATGTGGGTAGAACTAGCATTGTCTACCGGTGTGTAATAAACCACACCTTTAGACTCTACGTTAGTTCTCCATTTCACTACTGCACTTTGGAAGGTGACACCGACTATGGTTAAATCCTTGATTTTTAAGGACGTTTCATTATCTGATTCTGTTCCAACCTTAATTGTCTTACTATAATTATTATTACTTTCATTTGCTTCAGGCAGCTCATTGGCATTATCAACTCTAAAAGTCCCCGCCTTATCTCCAACTGAACTAAAGACGCCCGTACCGCTATAGATAATAGTTTCGCCTGTTATCATTGGATGAGTAGCATCTACTTGGCGAGCACCCAAAAGAGCAACTCCACCATTCCAAGTTAAATCCTGAATATAAGCAAACCAATTATCAATGCCCTGACCGCTAGTTAGAGCTCCGCCAAGATTTTTTACCGCTACCTTTACAGTCACAGTCTGTCCAGGTACTGGATGCTCTGGCACGACTTGAACTGAAGTTATGGTTAGATCGGGTGTAGTGGTTCCGTTGACGTACTGATTTCCACTCCAAGAATTATTACTTTCATCGAACTCAGTTACAGTGTTTTGTGGATCCACAGTAAATTTCATAGTATGCTGTCCAGCTGTAGCTGTCCATGGTATAGGTGTTTCGGTCCGCCCTGCTTGATTGGCGTTGAGCGCAGGAATGGACGCACTGCCTATCAGCTGGCCATCTACCCATAGATTAACAGTAGTCGTTGGAGCAGGAGCAGTACCATAATTATGGACAGGGATTCCAAATTTGAATAATGTCCCCGAAGCAACTGTATCGGTAGAATAAAGAACCTCTTCGCCACCATTAATACTGGCATTGATATGAGGAATAACATAGTCAGGAGTAGCAGCTGTAGAAGTAAATGTCATAGTTGATGAACGAACAGTAACCCCTGATACCGTAGTGCCAGATACGTAAAATTCATATGACTGTCCTGGTTCAAGCCTATAAGTACCGACTGCGTGTTCTAAAGATAAATCTGTATCCAGCCCTGATTGGAATAACGTCCAATTACTATCACTTATCTTTTTATAGGCGATCCAGGTTGTTGTTGGCTTATTCGTATTCCAATTAACTATTAAATTGCTTACTGTTAAACTTTTCTGAATGTCTGATATCGTTAATGCGGCAGTGTCTCCCGCACCTCCTCCACCACCAGTATTACCATCCTCAATGTTTGGAGATGTAGCCAAAGCTTGATTAAAGAAAACAAATAGACCCATCAGCATAACTGTGAGTCCGAAGATCGAGAAGGCGCTCTTTTTCATATAGATTGTTTTTTATTTTTGTTTTAGCCCCTCTATTTTGGAGGGATTTTCGATAATTTCCTAAGGAAATCATCATTTATAAAGGTATTGTAGCACATTTTTTTGCTTTTGTCAAAACTCTCTGTTCATTGTCATTGCGAGACTTGTAATCAGGTCAAAGCAATCTCCCGTACCTCTACCGTTTGAGATTGCTTCGGTCGCTTGATGCCAGCCTCGCAATGACAGTGTGTAGTTAATAATAAAAAACAAGGACTTTCGTCCCTGTTTTTACTTTTTGGTTGTAATTTTAAGTTTTGACTTTTGAGTTTTGAGTTCCTACAACAGCACCATCGACGCCAACTCATCATTCCCCTCTTTGAAGCGCATCAAACGCACTCCTTGAGTAGCGCGGCCGAGGACAGACACTGATTTGATCGGCATGCGGATGACCTGCGCCATCTTGGAAATAATAATCGCATCACCCTCCTGCTTACTACTGACAATACGGACAGCGCGAATCTCGCCAGTCTTATCAGTAATATTCGCTGTTTTGATACCAGAGCCACCACGTCCTTGAACTTTGTATTCTTTGACTGAAGTACGTTTGCCATAGCCTTTACTCATAACTACCAGTAGTTGCTCCCCTGCTTGAATTAACCCCTCGGGTAATAAATCCATACCAACGATAGAATCTTTGCCTTTCAAACGCATACCACGGACACCAGCTGCATTGCGTCCCATTTCGCGGACATCTTTTTCTTTGAAACGAATTGCCTGACCATGAGCGGAGACCAACATAATGTCATCTTTACCCGAAGATAATTTAACCCATTGCAAACGATCACCATCATTCAAGCGCAGAGCTATCAAACCAGAACGACGAACATTAGTGAATTTGTCCACGCCTACTCTCTTAATCAAACCTTGCTCAGTCACCATCACCAGATATTTATAGAGACCCATATCAGTACCTTGGAGTATAGATGAGACTTTCTCTTCTGGTCCGAGCTGGAGGAAGTTGACGATATTCTGCCCCTTGGCTGTACGTGAAGCCTGTGGCACTTCATAAGCTTTCAGCTGGAAGACACGGCCTTTGGTCGTGAAGAACATCAGGTCATCGTGAGTATTGGTGGAGAAGAAATGTTCGACATCGTCTTCTTCTTTCGTCGTTAGACCAATAACACCTTTACCACCACGTGACTGCGTCTTGAAAGTCTCTGGTGGCACACGTTTGATATAGCCATCATGAGTAATAGTGACAATAGTTGCTTCGTTCGGAATCAAATCTTCGGCCGACATCTCACCGATACCTGCTTTGATTACCTTAGTCTTGCGTTCATCACCGAATTTTTCTTTCACTTCCAATAACTCAGTGATGATCATTTTTAGAATCTTTTTCGGACTCTTCAACAAACCTATCAACTCTTCGATCAAAGCGTGCTTTTCTTTCAACTCACCTTCAATCTTCAGTCGCTCGAGATTAGCTAAATTTTGCAAACGCATCTCTAAAATAGCAGTGGCCTGACGATCTGATAGTTTGAAACTTTTCATCAGATTTTCCTTGGCTACTTCTTTATCTTTAGAAGCGCGAATAGTTTTGATTACTGCATCAATCTTGTCTAAAGCTAATTTCAAACCTTCCAGAATATGTGCTCGATCTTTGGCTTTTTCTAATTCGAACTCAGTACGACGACGAACAACCACATCACGATGTTTCAAATACTCATCGAGAATATTTTTCAAATTCAAGACTCGTGGCTGTATACCGTCAACCAAAGCTAACAAGTTAGCGTGGAATGTTTCTTGTAGTTGAGTATATTTATATAAATTGTTCAGGACCTTCTTTGGGTAAGCGTCTTTTTTCAACTCGATAACAATACGCACACCATCACGATCAGACTCATCACGCAGATCTCTGATACCCTCCACTCTCTTATCACGAACCAAGTTGGCGATAGCTTCCACTAAAGTAGATTTATTAACTTGATATGGGATCGAACTGATGATGATCCGGAACTGACCATTACTCATCTCATCAATATTCGCTTCACCGCGCATGACGATGCCACCCTTACCTGTAGTATAGGCTGATCGGATATCGCTCTGACCATAGATCACGCCGCCAGTAGGAAAATCTGGACCTTTGACGAATTGTAATAAGTCTTCGACAGCACAGTCGGGATTTTCTGAAATATAGACAATAGCGTCAATCAACTCCGTCAGATTGTGTGGTGGAATATTTGTCGCCATACCGACAGCGATACCAACACTACCATTCAATAATAAATTTGGTAGTTTAGCCGGTAAGACAGATGGCTCCATATGAGAACCGTCATAGTTTGGTATGAAATCAACGGTGTTTTTATCAATATCTAATAATAGTTCCTCAGCTACTGGTTTTAGCTTGGCTTCGGTATAACGCATAGCAGCAGCACTATCACCATCCATGGAACCAAAATTTCCCTGACCATTGACCAGTTGATAACGCATAGAGAAATCCTGAGCCATACGAACCATAGAATCATAAATTGCAACGTCACCATGAGGATGATATTTACCCATCACTTCTCCGACAACTGTAGCTGACTTACGGAACTTAGCACCAGGGCGCAAACCAACGTTCCACATAGCATAGAGGATGCGACGATGAATTGGTTTCAAACCATCACGAACATCAGGCAAAGCACGAGAGACGATAACACTCATGGCATAGTCCAGATAGGACGTTTGCATTTCTTCCACCAAAGACTGACTGACCAAGGTCTCTCCTTGGATCGCCGGTGTTTGGGTGGTTAATTTTTTATCTGATTTTGCCATAATTATTGTGTTGGAGCAGAAGGATCGCTACTGGTAGTTGTATTGGTTGCTGATACTGGAGTTGGTATAACTGGAGCAGTGGTCGTTGGAGTAGTAGTACTGAGTGCCTCTAACGTTGCTCGATTTTTATCTAAAATATCCAAGAAATCTTGATTCGACTGATTAATATTTTTCAAGACTCGCTCGCGTTGCAAAACTGCACCGTCATTATTGAACCTATAGTAGACAGCCCCAGCACCACCAATAACAATTATCAAAGCTAACAAGACGATCATGATGATTTGTTTTTGTTGATTGGCCATAAAATTAAATAGTCAGGACGACGACTTTAGTATCTTCTGCTTGAAGATCTTTTTTAGTTATTTTAAATTTATCAACCGTTTCTTGGGCGCTATTATATTCCTTAAAAAAAGTCTCTAACGGTTCTAAACCTTTACTACCGCTAATTTTATAGTACGCCGGGATAACGATTCGTGGTTCAATCTGATTGATCAAACCTGCTGCTTCTTTGGCACTCATCATCTCACCACCACCGATAGGAATGAGCAAAATATCCACGCCGTCTAAGACGTCTATCATCTCAGTAGTAACCTCCTTAGCTTTCACTGGTCCAATCCAAGCCACAATAATACCATCCATATCTAATTTATAAACTAAACTCGTCAGACCACTACCCAAACCAGTAACAAAAACACTTTTGACTTCATACTCACCCGGTGAGTCAATGACAAAGGCTTCTTCACCAACGCACGCTAAATCTTCTTTTGTTTGCTCATGACTTAACAACAAAACGTCAGCACTGGTCTTGCGTAACTTAAAAGCTGATGGTTCATAGGTAGGGTCTATCAAGACAGTAGCAGCGCCTTCTGTCAGTCGGAAACAGCCGTAGCCAGACCAAGAAATTTGCATAAATATTCAACAAAAATTATCAATTTTAACCTCCCAATATTAGCACATTAGACAGCACTCGTAAAGGCTAAAAAGGTCAGAATTTTAGAAAACAGAGCCGCCTATTAACTCCCTTCTGCGAGGCCGTAATCGGCCGTGGCAGTCTAGTCTATCAATTCTTACAAACTAGATTGCCGCCCTTCGGCAAACTCAGGGCAGGCTGATGATACAAGGCTCGCAAATGATTAATTGATTAACCTCCCTACCTTTTGACTTTTGAATTTTTACTTTTAAGTTTGAAAAGAGGGACGTCTCATGCCACCGCGTGATGCGATAGGTGAAACGTCCCTTGGTATTGTCAGTCGACGAGGTCTGGTTCAGGAATGGGCCGGCTGAGCTCAGACAGATAGTGGTTCACATTCATTCCCGCGCCCATCTGTATCTGATTACGCATGTTAGCCCAGCGATGACAGAGAGAGTCCGGCGTGTCTTTCAGAAATATCGGCGCCGGCGTGTCGTTAAACCAGAGCCAGGCAGGACCTTCGGGCTTCCACTTCAGAGCATCGGTAGCAGCACTGAATACCGTTCCCAGAGCGGTATGGGTATAGTGCTGAAGGCCGGAAGCATCCTGGTGGTACTCACCTCTTTCGGTTTTCATCTGTCCTCCTTGAGCAATAAGCTACGCCCTAGAGCGTGCGGGTTTCAGAGCACTGACTAGACGAAGTCGCGACTTTCATCAGCCATCGTAGCCTGATGCTGATGATAGACAAGCATCTCAATCGTCTCGCCCAGGAGGCGGGCGGCCCACTCATCCCAGTGCGATTCGACACCGGAACCGGCGGTGATGATACCGCTCTCGGTAATCCAGCTACCACGATACTTGACGTCACCGGGTAGCAGAATTGCCGGATGCTCCTGACACCAACCACTGGGCCTGCGGGTACGCAGCGTCAGCCAGGCCTTGGCTCGGGCGTACCTCCGATAATCCCATTCCCAGGCACTGGTATCACCGAAGTTCTTCTCGTCCAGAACCAGATCCTGCACGCTTGTGTCCAAATCAGCAACATCGATGTCCGGTCTCCACAGTGCTTTCGGATTCACGCAGATCAGGTTGAGATGATTCCGTTTCGCAGGGCCCTTGTTCAGGATCCTAAGGATTGTCGGCTCGACAATCAAGAGGGCCTGGTTGACCAATTCTGCCGTGATATAGGCGCTCATGCAGATCTCCTTAGAGTTGACTGTTCGTGTACCACAACCGGTGGTCTGCGGACAAATTTAGGAACAATAGAAATAATATATTACCCTATTATCCTCACATTGTCAAGTATAAAATTCTACAAGTTATCCTAATAATGGCTAATATTAGCCATAATATAAATAACAACCTCCTTTACTCTTCGTTCTTCTTTCTTAATTCTTAATACGAGCACTCAAATATTGACTATTCCCCCTATTTTATGTAAGATGATGCCACATAAATAACGGTCAATATGAGCCAGAGAAAAGGCTCTTCCCTAGACCACTTTGGACTAGTTGGTAGTCAGTAGTGAGTAGTGAGTAGAGACCCCTCTACAAACTACCAACTACAAACTACTCACTCCTCCTCGGTTAACGATCAACTCCCTTGCGAGCCTTATGGTCGTGAGGATTTTTTAGAAAGAAATACTATTGTGCCTACCAAGAAAACAGCAGACAAGACACTATCAGTGACCAAAGGTCATATGATGGATGAACTCCTGCAACAGCAAGATCTCGTGAAGATTCCAAAAATCGGCGACCTCGTAGAAGGTACCGTTATTAGTGTTAGTAAGAATGAAGTTTATTTGGACCTCAAAGGTCTGACCACCGGTGTCATCCGCGGTAAAGAAATCGACGATGAGTCTGGTGAATCAGAAAAATTAGCCATTGGCGATGTTACCTCCGCTACTGTCCTCGACATGGAGAACGAACGCGGTGAAATGGAACTGTCATTCCGCATGGCTGGACATCAGAAAGCTTGGGATCGTCTGGAGAAACTGATGCGCGATGAAACTATCGTTGAGTCTCGTGTCATCGATGCCAATAAAGGTGGTCTGATGGTCAAAGTTGGTAATGTCATTGGTTTCTTACCAGTATCACAGTTGACTACCGAAAATTATCCTCGTATCGAAGGTGGCGATAAGAATAAAATCTTGTCCTATCTGAAAACTTTCGTAAATAAGACGATGCGCACCAAGATTATCGACGTCTTAGAAAAAGATGAGAAATTAATTGTTTCTGAGAAAGCCGCTTGGGATGAGAAGCAACGCGCTGCCCTATCTGGTTATAAAATGGGTGACAAAGTCAAAGGTAAAATTACTGGTGTCGTTGACTTCGGTGCCTTTATCGAATTTGGTGAAGGACTAGAAGGTTTGATTCATATTTCCGAACTCGCTTGGCAGAGAATTGATGACCCAAAAACTGTTGTTAAGGTTGGCGATACTGTTGAAGCTGAGATTATTGCTCTCGATGATGTCAAAGTTTCACTCTCAATGAAAAAACTGAAGCTCGATCCATGGCAAGAAGTCGCAGCTAAATATATTATTGGCCAGAAAGTCAAAGGTAAAGTTCTGAAGATTAATCCTTTTGGTGCCTTCGTCGAATTAGACCAAGAAATTCATGGTCTTGCTCATATCTCTGAACTTAGTGATAAACCAATCAAGAATCCCGAAGAAGTCGTCCGCACTGGTGAAACTTATGACTTCCGAATTTTGACTATTGAACCAAAAGAACACCGTCTCGGTCTCTCACTACGATCTCCTCGTCCAGCGAAAGTAAAGAAAGAGGTTACTGAAGTCGAGACTGCTACTACTCCCGAAGTAGCTACAGAGCCTACAGTTAGCGAGTCTACAGAAGCCACTCCGACTTCCAAGGAATAACGCTGGTAGACTTATTTAGCTCACTCCGGTTATAATAACCTGAGTAACTATCAAACATGAAAAAAATTATCAAAAACATTGCCCTCTATCTCGGCATCTTCATCATCATGGCCGTTATTTTGGCTGGCTGGCAAGCTACCCAAAATACTCCGGTCAAAACCGATATTGGCACTTTAGCGCAAAAGATCAACACTGGTGAAGTCAAGCAACTAATAGTTCAAGGCAACACTATCAAGATTGAGCTGAAGGATGGTAAAAAAGAAGAAACGCAGAAAGAAGCGACAGAATCTCTCAGTACTCTACTAAATAATCTTGGTATTGCCCCTGACAAACTAGCGGCACTCAATATCGAAGTCAAAGAAGAAAGTGGCGTCAATTTCTGGTTGATGAATATCTTACCTTTCATCTTGCCATTACTGATTGTCGGCGCTCTCATCTGGTTTATGATGCGCCAAGTCCAAGGTGCCAATAATCGTGCCATGATGTTTGGCCAAAGTGGTGCTAAACAGAACGTCCCAAATGACAAAACGAAAGTGACCTTCAAAGATATTGCCGGCGCTATTGAAGCCAAAGAAGAATTAGTTGAAGTTGTCGACTTTTTACGTCATCCCCAAAAGTTTATCAACGTCGGAGCTAAGATTCCTAAAGGTGTCCTACTACTAGGTTCTCCTGGAACAGGTAAGACCCTCCTAGCTCGTGCCGTCGCTGGTGAGGCTAACGTACCATTCTTCCATATCTCTGGTTCAGAATTCGTGGAGATGTTCGTTGGTGTCGGTGCTTCTCGCGTGCGCGACTTATTTAAGAAAGCGCGCAAAGACGCTCCTTGTATTATCTTCATCGACGAAATTGATGCTGTCGGTAGACAACGTGGCGCTGGTTTGGGCGGCTCTCATGATGAACGTGAACAGACTTTGAATCAAATCTTAGTCGAGATGGATGGCTTTGATAATCAAACCAACGTCATAGTCATGGCCGCTACCAATCGTCCAGACGTCCTCGATCCTGCCCTACTCCGTCCAGGACGTTTCGACCGTCAAGTCATCATTGATATGCCTGATATCAAAGACCGTGAAGCGATCTTGAAAATTCACGCAGCGAATAAACCACTCGACCCTGATGTTAAATTAGAAGTTGTCGCTCAACGTACCCCTGGTTTCTCTGGTGCTGATCTAGCCAATGTCTTGAACGAAGCGGCTATCTCAACTGCGCGTCAGGACAAGAAAATTATTGACCAACTTACTATCCTGAGCTCTATCGAGAAGGTCATGCTCGGACCTGAGCGCAAAAGTAAGATCATTACAGAGAAAGAAAAGAAAATTGTTGCCTATCACGAGGCCGGACACGCTCTTGTCGCCCATCAATTGCCAAACGCTGATCCGGTTCATAAGATCTCTATTATTAGTCGTGGACGAGCAGGAGGCTATACTATTAAACTTCCGACTGAAGACCGTAGTCTGCACAGCCGAGCAGAATTCATCGATGATCTAGCTGTCATGCTAGGAGGCTATGCCGCTGAGAAAGCAACTTTCGGTGATATCACCACCGGAGCTTCGAGCGATCTGCAACGCGCTACCTCTCTGGCACGTGAGTTGATTACCCGCTATGGTATGAGCGACGTCCTCGGACCTCGCACCTATGGTCAGAAAGAAGAAATGGTTTTCCTTGGTCGTGAGATTCATGAGCGCCGTGACTATAGCGAACATGTAGCCCAACAAATTGACAGTGAGGTTTCTAAGTTTATTGATGTAGCTTATAAAACAGCCGAAAAAACTGTCAAAGAGCACAAAGATAAACTCGATAAGATTGTTGTTGCTCTGTTTGAGAAGGAAACACTAGAGCGCGCTGAGTTTGAAGCCTTATTGGCCTAACATCATTATGTAAAAACTACTCTCAACCAACGAGAGTAGTTTTTTGTTTCACTGTCATTGCGAGCTCTGTACTCAGAGCGAAGCAATCTGTCATTATGTCCTGTGGTTTATTGACGGATTGCTTCGCCCGCTTGATGCCGTGCTCGCAATGACAGACTGTGATAGACACCTTTATACTTTTTATTGTATAATAATGCTAAGTGAACTATTAAATTCAAACAAACATGAAATCATTTTATCGTGATACGGCGACTAAAGGTTGGAAATTAGCTTGGACACAACGCTGGCTCTGGCCGCTAGCCTTCTTTGCCTCCTTTTTAGGCATCGCTACAACTTTCAAAATACTCTTTGATTTGGCGCCTAAAGATCAAAGTTTAGATTTAACAGTCAAAGATGTTATTTCCTCAAATATCCTCACTAGTAATTTCATGGGCTGGGCCAACAGCTTCTACACTATTCCATGGTCATCACTAAACATCAATAATGCCCCAGCACTAGCTCTCATCTTCTTACTATTATTGCTGATAATCGCTCTAATTATTTTGGTTATTAGTTCTGAAGCTGGTCTCATCGCTGGTATCTCCAGTATACAAAACAATAAAAAGATATCAGCCCTGAATTGTCTGCAAACAGGTTTGAATAAATTTTGGCAGTTATTCATGGTTCACTTCTTCTACAGCTTAATCTACATCATCTTCTTGGGAATTATTATCGCTCCTGTGCTAGTATTTTTCCCTCAAATGTCTCTGACATTACAAGTGATTATGTCTATTATAGTCTTCTTTGTCATCATTCCTACTCTGATAGTGTTAGACATTTTGGTCCGCTACACTGTGATGTATCTGACCTTGCGCGGGGCAAATCTACAGGACGCCTTCAAGCAAGCTTATGATCTATTCAAAGCTAACTGGCTCGTAAGTTTAGAAACTGCTGCGATGATTATGGCTCTTTTGGCTATTTTAGCTTTCATTCTCAATCTAATCCTAGAGCTCGTCTCTTTCCTCTTTATATTCTTCACTAGTTTAATGACGACTAACACCTTACCATCGACAGCCACACAGCTTATCGGCATCCTGATAATCGCCGTCTTTGTTTTCCTATCTTATCTTATATTCACTACTTTCTATTTAGCAATGTGGACTGACATCTTCGAGCGTTTAGATCGAGAAGTACACTATAGTAAGATTCATCGAGCTGTTCGTTTCGCTCCTTGGTTACATAAGAAGATTAGCTAGCTATCAAAGTTACTTTTTCGAAAGCCCTGTATTGACCAAGATACGGGGCTTTTTTAAATAAACTCGAAATCCTAAATCCTAAACTCGAAACAAATCTCAAACGTTAAACCCTAAACATTAAACCTCAGACGAACGCTCGAAGTTTTGAGTTTAAAGTTTGTAATTTTAGGTTTCCTTAGAATTTCGAATTTCGGGTTTCGGGTTTCCAGTTGATATCCCACCTCCAACCAGCTATAATATCTCTATGTCCCTATTCAAACATCATGATACAACTGCTCAGCCGACACCAATCACACCGACACCAAGAGCACAGACAACTCATGTAGCCAGTGATCATATAGAATTAGCTACCGACGAGGTTGAGTCGCGTTTAGCAAAAAAAATTACCGAGATAGATACTGAGAATCTCGAGAAGGAAGCAGAAGTTAAAGCTGCTACTTTTAACTTACCTTATATAGATCTACGTAAAATAGCGATTACCCAAGAAGCTCTCATCGTGCTAACCGAAGAACAATCCATTGCGCTCCAGGCAGTAAGTTTTTTTATCTTAGACAATGCTATTCGGATCGCCACAGTGAATCCAGGAAATCCTCAACTACAAGCAAAGGTGAAAGAGCTTCAGGATCAACGTTCAGCTGATGTTCGTCTGTACTTTGTCTCACAACAAAGTTTGGATTCGGCGTTAGAAAAATACTCACGTCTGCCAAAAATATCAGAAAGTATCATTGGCGGTATCGAAATTAGCGAAGATGATATAAAAAAATTCCAACAATCCTTTACTTCCTTCGCTGAGCTAAATAAATCAGTACAAAAAGCTGTTCTCTCAGACGTCCTAACTATCGTCATAGCTGGAGCTCTGAAATCTGACGCCTCAGATGTTCATATCGAAGCTGAGGAGCAAGGAGTGAAGATTCGCTTCCGAATTGATGGTGCTCTCCATGAAGCAGCTAATCTACCCATTACAACCTGGCCTAAGATTATTTCTCGTCTCAAATTGATAGCGAAACTAAAAATCAACGTCTCACAAAATCCCCAAGATGGACGTTTCACGATCTATGCTGACGGACAAAAAATAGAAGTTCGTGTCTCCACAGTACCAACTACCTACGGTGAATCAGTGGTCATGAGAATCCTGAAATCGGGAGTTAATATTTTTGATTTCACTAAGCTCGGCCTCAGAGGAAAAGCATATACTGAGCTAATGGTTCAAATAAAAAAGCCCAACGGCATGGTCATCTGTACCGGTCCTACTGGCTCGGGTAAAACCACGACTCTCTACACAGTTCTCAACTTGATCAATAATAGTGAAAAAAAGATTATTACTCTGGAAGATCCTGTAGAGTACAAAATTCCAGGAATTAACCAAAGTCAGATCGACACTAGTAGTAATTATTCTTTTTCTGACGGTTTACGCTCTGTCTTGCGCCAAGACCCAGATATCATCATGGTCGGAGAAATTCGCGATCTCGAAACAGCGGATGTCGCCATCAATGCTGCCCTGACTGGTCATCTGATGCTTTCTACTATGCATACTAATAGCGCCGCTGGAGCCGTACCACGTCTACTAGCGATGGGAGTCAAACCGTTCTTACTCGCTCCTGCTATCAACGCTATCGAAGCACAACGGCTTGTACGTCGTTTGTGTCAGAGCTGTAAAAAAATTATTGAACTGGATAATACTACCATGACACTGATTCTCAACGAACTAAATAAAATTACTGCTGAGTCAGGATATAAACCTGCCAGTCTGGATAATTTGAAATTTTATGGTCCTGTGGGTTGCGAACAGTGTAATAGCCTAGGGTATAAAGGGCGCGTCGGTTTATTTGAACTACTAACTATGAGCGCAGCGGTAGAAAAATTAATTCTCTCAGGCAATGTCTCCGAATACGATTTAGAAGATATCGCTATCAAGTCAGGTATGATCACTATGATTCAGGATGGTATTCTAAAAGCACTCGAAGGCACTACATCGATAGAAGAGGTTTTGAAAAAGACAGAATAAATTTGATGTATTAAAACACCCCGAGTCCCTAAGGACCCGGGGTTTTGTTTTTTACTGACATGCGTCGCCTAGACTGTAGCACTAATGCCGCCGTCAGATGGAGACGATAGTCACAGCGCTTCAACAGACGCAACCGTTCAATCTGATCACTAGTCTGACCAAGATTAGAACAGTCAGCGATCGTAGCTTCATCTTCTGGATGGAAGAACTCGACGAAGCCATAGAGGATAGCTTGATCAAACTGATACTGACCAAGCCAGTCAGTGCTCCAGTCAGCACCAGGCAGAGAGTGGAAGACAAGATGGATCAGACCGTCACGCTTGTAAGACAAGAAACCGATCACTGAACGAGCCTACCTACTCCCCCCAGAGTGTGTGGCTTTTTTTACTCGGCAGAAACAATCCTGCCAATAGGACCAAGAGAGCAAATGTCGGATCCACCAAGGTATGAGCTGATTGATTGACTGCTGCCCAACCGACTAACCTCTGTGGCTGCGGAATGAGCGCTGCCCACGTCAGCAGACCTCCCATGATGAGGAGAAAAATCCTCTGCGGCCAGGTCAGTCGCACGCGTCGTCTCCTCCTTCGATGAGGTTAGCGTGCCGGGCCATGATTGGTAGAGTGATTTCTTCCCCGTGGACCTGCCACTTCACCGAGAACCTGACCGTATCTCTCTTGGGAAGATAAACAACTCCCTGCACGACCCCTTGTGTACCCTTGGGCACCAAGATTCTCTTGGCGCGACGCAACGGTTTGGTGGTCTCGATCACAGCGCCACCATGGACCTGATGCGCCTGAAAAACAGTAAGTCCCATGCTCCACGCTCCTTGTTATGATGGTTGTGAGGTCTGCCGCCTCGTGACAAACAAAATGAACGAAAAAACTGAGCCTCTACCATAGTATGATTCAGCTTTTTCGTCAAGTATTAGTTAGACCAACTTTGCTTTTGCCTCAGCTAACTTCTTCTTCGTCTCTGTTATCACCTGAGCTGGGGCTCGCTCGACAAATTCTTTATTAGCTAATTTTTCTTCTAGCGTCCTGATATATCTTAAGACCTCTTCATGGTTAACTTCTTGCTCTGGAGCAGTAATATCAGTTAATAAACGAAACCACGTACCTTTCAGTTCCAACTTCGACTCCAAAGACTCGACAAATTTAACTCTTCCTAAGGTCTCGATAATATCGCGCCAGCTATCAATTGACTGTTGGCCGACATATCGAGCATTCGTAATAATCGCTGGTTGAATTTTATGCTCAGAACGTGCATTACGCAAAGAAGTAATAATTTCTTGCAGCTGCTCCATAGGCTCATCGGTTCCGGATCCCGAGTTCCGGATCCCGGATTTTGGCCATGTATCTAACATCAAAAATTTACCTGTCTCAAACTGTTTCCAAATAACTTCCGTCACAAACGGTGTAAACGGATGCCACAGTTTCAAGACTGTTTGTAAAACATAGAGCATTAAATCATCGCGGTTCTTCTTGTCTGCCGGATTCGTCCGATTCAATACTTTGGCAATTTCTAGATACCAATCAGCTAACTCAGACCAAGTAAAGCTATATAAATTTTCTGCAGCTAAAGAAAATTGTTTCTTCTCCAGCATCATCGTTACCGCTTCCACTGTTTGTTGTAATCGCTGCAAGATCCAACGGTCAGCCATTGTTTTTCCTTCCGGTGCTTCAGTGATTAGCTTAACCTCATCGACACTAGTTAGAATAAACCGAGAAATATTCCAGAGTTTATTGACGAAATTACGATAGCCACCAATCTTCGTCTCAGATAAACTCAAATCATTGCCGGGTGTCGCACCGATAATTAATGACAAACGAACTGCATCAGTACCAAACTTCTCAATCATCGGAATAGGGTCGATACCGTTGCCAGCTGATTTTGACATTTTCTTACCGTGCTCATCACGGATTAGACCATGCAGATAAACTTGATTAAATGGCTTCGTTTCCATGACATACTCCGTCATCACAATCATCCGCGCGACCCAGAAAAAGAGAATGTCATAACCGGTTTCCAAAACTGAGGTTGGATGAAATTGCAAATCAGGAGAATTATGAGCCCAATTAGCCAAATCCTTATGTTTAGCCGAATCTCTATTTAGAAGAGTAGAAAAAGTCCACAAAGCTGAAGAAAACCAAGTATCCAGTGTGTCATCATCTTGCTTCCAGCCTTCACCTGCAGGTGGAGTAAAACCAACATAGATTTCAGTGGGGTCAGAACCCGAATCCCGGGATCCGGACCCCGGAGCTCGGTACCACACCGGTATCCTATGTCCCCACCAAATCTGTCGACTGATACACCAGTCGCGTAGATTATCCATCCAATGAAAATATATTTTATTGAAACGTTCAGGGATAATCTCAATCTCACCACCACGAACCGCTTCGCTAGCTAACTGTTTCAAACTTTTGCTACGCCCTGGTATCGTCTTGTTGACATCAATAAACCACTGCTGAGAAATCAAGGGCTCAATTGGCGTCTCGCAACGTTCACAAACAGATAAATTGTGTTTATATTTATCATCAATGTGGTCCACTAAATTTTTCTGTTGCAGGATTTCTATTACCTTAGTACGAGCTTCTTCGGCTGGTAATCCTTTAAAAGCACCGGCGGCTTCAGTCATCCTGCCATCAGGTCCGATGATTTGAACGATCTCCAGGTTATACTTTTTCGCTAAATCAAAATCTACGAAGCTATGAGCTGGTGTAATAGTCATCGCTCCACTACCTGTCTCCATCTCAGCGATCGGATCGGCTATAACTTTAGCTTTGATCGGTCCATTGATCCACTCCACATCAAACTCCTTACCTACAAACTGTGCATATCGTTGATCATCTGGATGCACAATAATTACTTTATCCAAGAATTTCGTTTCTGGACGGGCAGTGGCGATGATAATTGGGCCATAGTGCAAATAATAAAACTTACTCTCTCGTTCGACATACTTCACTTCGTCATCGGACAAAGCAGAAGCGCAACGTGGACACCAGTTAACAATCCTATCTCCACGATAAATCAATCCGTCATTATACAACTGGACGAAAACTTCATTCACCACTCGAGACGACACTTCATCAAAGGTGTAACGTTCACGTGACCAATCACAGCTAGCTCCCATGGCACGAATTTGTTTCTTGATAGTCCCTTGTGATTCAACTACAAACTGTTTTGTTCTTTCAATAAACTTCTCTCGACCCAACTCCTCCCGCGTCGTGCCCTCTTCAGCAATTACTTTCTCAACTTTATTCTGAGTAGCGATAGCAGCATGATCAGTACCAGGGACAAACAAAGTTTTTTTACCTCGCAGCCGTTCAAAACGAACCATCAAATCTTCATAAGCCAATGACGAGGCATGACCCATATGCAAGATACCGGTAGTATTGGGCGGTGGCATAACGACAGAAAAAATACCTGAGGTCTTCTGCTGACTCTCCGGTTTGAAAGCCCCTTGGCTTTCCCAAGATTGATAAATTTCACTTTCAAACTCTGCCGCGTTATAAGCTTTCGCTAATTCTTGCTTCATAATATATGTAATAATCCCCCTTCGCTCAAAGCTTCGGGGGACGTTTTATTTCTTCCGGAAATAAAACGAACGCCAATAAAAATTATTCGCGTTAACGGCCTAGCAGCAATTCCCGAAACCCGGATCCCGGATACCAGGTACTCTGCCAAGAGATACCACCTTTAACAATACTTAATTTGTGCGCTAACGAGCGCGGAGACGCTAAGCGCCTCAAGCCGGCAAGGTCTACTGTTCTCGAGGTCATCGAGAAGTTCTGCTTGCAACCTTCAGTCTGACATTACTTCAGAGCTGACTGTCTAGGGGACATAACCTAGATCATGGTTTTTACTAGTTTTCAAATTCCGCTTTCCTCGAGACACGATTGTTTTTTTAGACTTCCGGCCGAGGCGCACTTTTAATGTAGCGCTATTACTGTAGGGCGTCAAGTAGCCGCGCATTATAATGCGCGGCTACTTGTTAGACCACAATATTAACAATCTTCCCTCTAACGTAGATGAACTTTTTCGGTTCAGCACTATTCAAATATTTCTTTACTTGTGGCACAGCTAAAACCTGCTTTTTGATGTCTTCTTCTGAGATGTCTGGTCGAACTTCAACCTGCGCCCGTACCTTACCAGCGATTTGAATTGGGATTATTATGTTTTGTGATTGCAACAAAGCTTCATCCGCCAATGGCCACGCTTGCTGATGGATAGATTCTTTCTCTCCCATTGTAGTCTGCCAAATCTCTTCAGCAATATGTGGTGCAATCGGCGCTAAGAGTTGCAAGAAAATTGTCAGGTATTTTTTAGCTACTGATTTTCTTTCTTCCAAGGCGTTGAACATAATCATTAGCTGACTAACGACAGTATTAAATGATCGGCGTTCAATATCTTCAGTTATTTTTTTGATACCTGTCTGCATGATAACTTCTAAAACATCATCTTGAGCATCATCCAAAGTAACCTCCTGAGAATAATTCCAGATACGTTTCAAGAAACGGTGTATTCCTTGAACACTACTATCATTCCAAATCTTAGTACCATCATACTCGCCCATGAACATTTCATAGAGACGTAACGTATCCGCTCCAAACTTCTCGACAATAGCATCAGGGTTGATCACGTTACCACGGGACTTGGACATTTTCTGACTGTCAGGGCCCAAAATCATTCCGTGCGAAATACGCCGCGTGTATGGTTCTGAAGTTGGGACTAACTTCTGGTCAAAAAGAAACTTATGCCAAAAACGTGAGTACAATAAATGTAAGGTTGTATGCTCCATTCCTCCATTATACAAATCCACCGGTAACCAATAGTCTAACTTTTTTTTCTCGGCGAATACTTGTTCGTTGTGGGCATCAGTATAACGCAAGAAGTACCACGATGAGCCTGCCCAATTTGGCATAGTATCAGTCTCACGTTTGGCTGGCTGACCGCAGACGCGACAAGTAATATTGACCCAATCGGTCATACTGGCCAAAGGCGACTCTCCGGTATCAGTCGGCTCATAATGATCAACTTCCGGCAGTTCTAATGGCAACTGCTCTGGCCGCAACGGAATGATGCCTGGATAAATACGCTTAATCTCCCAAGCCACTAAGCCGTTCTTCTTGATGCGGTCAGCATAGTCGTCAGTGAAGTTATAATCAGCCAAAAGTTCAGCTTCGGATTGGTAATTCGTACCTAAGCCAATCTTTGCCAGCATAGTTTGATCTTTGACCAATACCTTCAAATCATTGTATATGTGCACACCTTTAATTTTGAAATACAACTTCTCCCCTGTCGGTACGAATGTGAACTGAACCAAATCTCCCTCTTTGATATTGCCAAAGTAGCGCTCCGGTTCCTCTGGGTTCAGCGCGCGGGTTTCTACAGTCTTTTCGCCGCTAATTAATTTCTTCCAAATTTTCTCATCACGGAAATTCAACTGATGTGGCGTTGACTCTACTACTTCTTTACAATGACCACAGTGAATCATCGGAATCGGCTCACCCCAATAATGTTGGCGCGAGAATATCCAATCGCGGAGTTTATAATTAACTTTTCGCCCTGCAATACCTTTTGCAATTAAGTCATCAGCAATTTTCTGCCATGCTTCAGAGCAAACTAAACCAGTGTATTCTCCTGAATTAATCATCCTGTCATTATCGATTACCGACGTAACTTCTAACTGTCGACTACTAACTCCCGCTTGTACAAAAGCTAAATCTCTCTCATCATGCGCCGGTACCGCCATAATTGCACCAGTACCGTAACCCACCATGACATAGTCGGCGACGAAAATCGGTAATTCATCTCCAGTCAAAGGATGTACAGCTGTGACACCCTTCAATTCAACGCCTGTTTTGTCATTTTTCTCCTGTCTCTCACGATCAGTTAGCTTCTTACTCTTCATGATATATTTCTCAACCTCAGAATAATTTTCAACTTTCAACTTACAACTTTCAACTAATAGATGCTCCGGTGCAATCACCAAAAAAGTAACACCATACATAGTATCGGGCCGTGTTGTAAATACTTTGAGAGTTTCATTTTTGAGTTTTGACTTTTGAGTTTTGACTTCGAAATTTATTTCAAGTCCTTCGCTGCGTCCGATCCAATCAATCTGCTGTTTCTTAATATGAGGTAAAAAATCAACTGTCTCTAAATCATCTATTAATCGATCAGCATACTTGGTAATTTTCAAAACCCATTGATTAATCAATCGTTGCTCAACTTCCGTACCGCAGCGCTCGCACTTGCCATCAATCACTTCTTCGAAAGCTAAACCAATTTTGTCTTTAGGACACCAATTAATAGCTACTTGTTTCTTCTCTGCTAGACCGGCTTTAAATAATTGCAAAAAAATCCACTGAGTCCAGCGATAAAACTTCGGATCAGTAGTATTGACCTCGCGAGCCCAATCAAAAGAAATCCCCAATGATTGAATCTGTCGCTTGAAATTCGCCACATTCTGAGCTACTGCTTCACGTGGATGAATTTTATTTTTGATGGCATAGTTTTCAGCTGGTAAACCAAAAGCGTCCCAACCCATCGGGAAGAGCACATTGTAGCCTTTCATCCGAGCATAACGAGCTACCATATCTTGCGCTATATAAGACAGACAATGACCTACATGAAGTCCTTCGCCTGACGGGTAAGGAAACTCTACCAGAATATAGCGTTTAGGTTTATCAGAAAAATCTTCAGCCTGATATAAACCTTTAGTCTGCCACTGGTCCTGCCATTTTTTCTCTAATTCTTGTGGTTGATACTCTCTCATATGCACTGAACCTTAGCAATTCTGGGCTGAAAAATCAAATACCCAAGACGGGAAGTTCTAAGCTCGAAGTTCTAAATCCTAAACAATAACAAATTATAAATTACAAAGTTCAAAACGTTTCTGGAACTTGGAATGCTTTATTATTTGAACTTGTTTCGAACTTAGAGCTTAGATATTCGAACTTAAGAGCTCTTACATTTACTCTTGATTTTAAAGAGTTCTCGTAGTATAATAGCAAAATCATTAGTAATCATATAGCTTGGTTCTGGTACGCGCCTAAACGCTACAAAAACCGGTCTCTATGAATGATTGCAACACGTATTAGCATTAAGCTGAAAAAATTTCTTGTTTCAGCAGCGCTTCACTTGTTACGACTGACTGTCCTTCTTCTGAAGCCCTTAACCATTGTTACTGTCGGATTTGGCAGAGGTCTCAAATGGTTAATCAAAAAAAGTTTACTGCGGCCGATACTGTTCGGCTATTTTTGGTTGTTAAAATTACAAAAGGCTATCTTTAGTTTGCGTGTCAGCTCTGGTTCGAAATATATCGTCTGGTTGAAACGCTTTTCCTTCCCGATTGCCATCGGTACTATTATTTTATTAACTGGTGCTATCAATATTTCTGCTCGTGGTCTGGACCAAGAACAATTTGGCTCCAAAACTATCTTAGCCAATCTGGTACGCGATCCAGAGCAAGAAGCCACAGAGCTAGTTACAGAGTCAGGCACACCACTAGCACTCAATCCTGTCTCAAGCTATTTGGAAAATCAGGGCGCCTTACAAAATATTAATAACGACGCTCCCTTTGGTACTGATGATGTTGATAGCTACCTCAGCACGACTCAGGGAGACACAGCTTTGGTTGCTCCAAATATTAACGATCCGAACGCACTACCAACAGTGCGCTCAACTGCAACTAAATATGTCGTGGAACCAGGCGACACTATTAGTACTATTGCCCAAAAGTTTAGTATCAGTAGTAACACTATTCTTTGGGCTAATAACCTAACTTGGAACAGCACGATCAAACCAGGACAAACACTACAAATTTTACCAACCTCCGGCTTAAGCCACACTGTGAAATCTGGAGACTCAGTGGCTAATATCGCTAAGAAATATCAAGTTGAGCCCAGTGTCATCATTAGCTTCAATAAACTAGCGAACGAAAAAGACTTACGAATTGGCGAGACAGTAATTATCCCTGGCGGTGTCCAACCAGCAACTATTCCTGTCAAACCTCCAACCTATGCCCGCCCAACGCCTTCAAAGATTATTAAAAACATTGCGGGAGTCAAGGCAACAGACGATCGTGGTGGTGCCTATCTCTGGCCAACCAATAGCCGTATTGTTACTCAGTATTATTCTTGGAGACATACCGGTGTTGACGTCGGCGATCGCAAGGGTAACCCAATATTTGCCGCTGCCAATGGTAAAGTCATTAGATCAGGCTGGAATAACGGTGGCTATGGTAACTATATCATTATTGATCATGGCAATGGCATTCAAACTCTCTATGGCCACGCATCAACTCTAATGGTCGAAGAAGGCCAAGTCGTCTCTCGAGGAGAACAGATAGCCACAGTTGGCTCGACTGGTCGTTCGACTGGACCTCATCTACATTTCGAAGTACGAGTTGGTGGCTCCCGCTTGAATCCATTGAACTACATTAAATAAGATGATCTGGGAACTAATTCTCATAGTCCTGCTTCTGGCTGCCGTCATCTTTATGGTCTATCAAAATTTTTTGACGCATTCCTTCGCTCCTTGGGTGCCTAGTCATATGAGCATGTTACGTCAGGCACTCATCTGGATACAACCGACAGCCGGTCAAGTCTTTATTGATTTGGGTTGTGGTGACGGTCGTGCAGTATTAGTAGCCAGTAAAGAATTCCACTTACAAGCATCGGGGGTCGATATCAATCCTGTACTCACTGTTTTAGCGAAAATTAGATTAGCTCTAAACAGACAACCAACTACAATCATTAACGGCAATCTATACCAGCAAGATTTAACTCAGACTAACATTGTTTATATTTTTGGTTTACCAAAAACTATTGCCACTAATTTAGAACAAAAACTGGAACAAGAATTAGCTCCAGGTTCAATAGTTATTTCTTATAGTTTTTCTCTGTCTCGCAGACAACCAGTACACACAATTCAGGATCGCTGGCGGAAGATTATGATCTACCGGATTTAAATTAAGAGTTAAGAATTAAGAAAGAAGAATTATTGATGCGCGAAGCGCCACCTTTACTCTTAACTCTTATTTCTTCATTCTTAATTTATCAGACCTTTTATATCTAAAACAAGTAACAAGGTGGTCGTTGACCATCCCTGCTTATTATCTGAGGGACTGTTTCTAAGTATGATTGTCGCGCAGCTGAACAATTCTTCTAATCTTAGGATTAACAATCTGTGACCGATACTCTCGTAAATGACCCCGAAGATCTGCTGTGGTTTTAAAAATTACCAATACTATAATGGCCAATTGAGATCGAAAAATATAAGCGACCGAAAAACAAATAGCTATTACAATGTACATTGTTAACAATCGCTCATAGGGACCTGACGGTATAATCTGTGTTTTATTTTTAATTACTCTCGTCACATTTGAGTTTACCGTATTCAAAAAGAATGAAACACCGTGACTAATGAATAAACTAAGCCAAGACAACCATATTAAGCTAAGATAGTATTCTAAATCACCGCTCCGAGGAAACCTCAGGATTATAAATATTCCTTCCACTAAGCAGAATATCCCGGAATGAATAAATAGAAACAACACCATAAACCAAGATCTTTTGCCATTTGTAAAAGCAATCTTTAGTAACCACCAGAACCCAACGGCAAAAGTCTCTGCCCAATACAATAGGATGATAGAGAACGCATCCCAACCAAAAAATAATACCCCTACAAGTGGAATGAGGTTTGCCACAATCAAATAGTACGAAGAAGTTAGCATGATTAAGATATTATAATTTTTTAGCAAGTTCAATATATCGGAAACAACTAACTAGGTGATCATTCACCATCCCCGCTGCTTGCATGAAAGCGTAGCATATAGTCGGTCCGCAGAACGTAAAGCCTCGAGCTTTCAAATCTTTACTCATCAGTTCCGCTTCTATTGTCTTCGCTGGTAAATCTTTCGAGATCTTCCAGCTATTTTTTATCGTCTTGCCTTTGGTGAATTGCCAAATATATTTATCAAATGAGCCGAACTCTTTTTGGATTTGCAAAAAAGCTTTGGCATTCTTAATAGAACCCTGAATTTTTAATTTATTACGAATTATTCCTGCATCATTCATCAACCGCGTATAATCACGAGCAGTAAACTTTGCAACTTTCTTGGGATCAAAGTTAGCAAAAGCCTTTTCAAAATTCTTGCGTTTATTGATAATCGTAGACCAAGAAAGACCAGCCTGAAAAGCATCCAAAATAAAAAACTCAAACAAATTCCTGTCGTTATGGAGTGGCACGCCCCATTCTTTGTCATGGTAGGCGATCATTAGAGGATTCGTACCGACCCAGACACAACGTACCTTATTTCTTAATTCTTCTTTCTTCATTCTTAATTCCTAGTTAAATGTTTTTCTAACCACCTTAGCTAATTCTTGAATGTCATCGTCTGGACTAACTTTATTCTTCTTCCGATAACCGCAGTCAATGCACTCATGGACAATAGCCATGTGCTCGCTGGAGCCTTCGCTAGCTACCGGCTCCATCAAGCCACAGCACTCAGCGGCTCGATCTCCTGGGTTGATGTCAACGTGTTTACTCCAGAGACATTTAGGACAATGATTAGTATAGCCAGTACCAAAAACTTCTTTGCCACAATGTTCGCAAACGAAGTCTTCTTTATTTTTTTGGAATTTTTTAGCTCTCATAAAAACTTGATTTAGCCTTTACTCGTAGATTCTCTTTACCATACACAGAGGATATCAAACGAATGACTGGCAATGTAGTACCCTGATACGCCGCCTTAATAAAAACATCAATGACCGCCTGTCGATTCGGAAATTCTTCCTGCTTAGCGTCATAGATAGAATCCACTACGCCATTGAAATATCCCCAAACACGCTCGTCACCAAGAAAGATATGTAAATTATCAGCATCGATCCTTTCTCGCTCAGTTTTATATTTTGGGTCTGGCAAAAAAAGTTCCTGATACAGATGTCTACTAATATACTGTACCAACCCTTCATTTAGATCTAGAAAGAATTTTTCAATACCATCTCGGCTAGTAATCTCAATACCCTCTCTATACTCAATAGTTTTATTATCTTCATCTTTCTGCAAAGCATGGTGTGCATATGAATGGGCGAATTCGTGTATTGCCAAAGCTGCAAATTGTAAGGCTGACTCCTGTCGTTCTAGAGCGATACTATGAATGCGTGGAGAATAGGCTGCATTGTGAAACTCTCCGTTTGTAATCTTTTCTAGTGAATCTTTTTCAATCACATAAACGCGATCTGATGGTAAGTCCTTCTTTCCTAATTTTTCTTCCGGTACATAGGATTTTAGGAAATCCCAAACCGCCTCGCGGCTTACTTTTAATAATTCCTCTTCTTCTGAAGTAATTGACTCAACCCGATATTCGGCTATGGACTCTCCATAACTTTTTTGCCATTCACGTAATTCTAAAATATCTGCTTCATTATTATCTATAAATCTGTCTAGGTGAGGTAATTCTGGATTTTCCATATTCTAATTATTATACGGCTTTGGCTCTGGATCAGTACACTTATTCCAGCCTATCTCAACATCACCCTCCATCCTTGTTTCCATGCACTCTTCTTCCGTAATACAGTTGTAGGAATTTTCACTTGTAGCTCCGGGTATTAAACCAACCTTCACCCCGAGATTGGGTAATTCATTCTGAAAAGCTTTGCGATAGTTATCCTTGGTCACAATCAAATTAGCAAAATTTCCATGATTAAATTCTAAACGAAAAGCTCCAACGGTATCTGTCAACGTTCGTGTCGAATAATCTTTATCCCAAACTAAATAGTTATTCCAACCCCAACCTTGCTGCGCTGCTAGCACCGTAGCATTTGCTATTGGTTGTTTGGTATTACAATCATAGACTTGACCAGAAACTACTTTGGGACTAAGGAAAGATTGTTGAATAACGAAACCAAAACTTATACTGACAGCAACTACGATTAATAAAATAATCTTTCTCATTATGACCTGATGGTTTGAATCTCAAATAAACAGTTGGTGGGTGTGGACCTGCCTACCGCAGGCAGGTGGACTTGAACCATCGACCCCATAAACGAGCAGTTGGTGGGCATGGATGGACTTGAACCATCGACCCCGGCCTTATAAGGGCCGTGCTCTAACCGACTGAGCTACATGCCCAGCAACTGCTCGCTCAAATTACCTTACCTGTCCCACGAACCCTGAGCTTGTCGAAGATGAGCCCTGCCTGCGGCAGGCAGGTACACACCCAAGAATACCGAACACATACAATTGTGCTGGTTTGAAGGCGGAATGTCAATTACAGTTTCTCTTACCCTATCCCTGAACCGTCTTCAGCTTATCAGCTAACAGAGAAACTACCTCTGTCTCAATAGTTGGTAACGCTTGCTTGATAGCAAACTCGACCTGCCGCTTAGTTCCTTGCGGTTGGAAACGAGCTAGTAAAATAGACAGATCATAGTTTTCTCGCGCTACTGCGTGCACGGTAGTTTCTTCAAACTCCTGCTGATAAAATAACACTGCTATTTTGGCTTGCGGACTAGTCAAAATTAACTCCTGACACAGTCCCCACCAGTCAAGTGAAGCTTCTGCTATCTCGTCGCGAGAGATGAAAGAATATACTACACCATCTTGTTGCTTTAATCGCGCTAATATTTGACCCCAGACTTTCAACGTTGCTAGATTCTTATTACGATAGAGATTAAGAACTATTTCATCACGTTTCGCTCCAGCAACCATCAGCTCGCTGGCAAGTCGTAACGTATCAGGAGAAACTTGCGGTGATTGAAAGCTTCGTGTGGCCGCAATCATACTAGTCAAAAGATAGTGAGCCAACTGGGCGTCCAACTTTGGTTTGAATAGCTCATAGCAAATCTCTGCCAAAGAAGTCGCAGTAATGTTAACTAAATTAATTTGACCAAAATTACTATTGTCCGCTCGACGATCAATATTGATTATCGGCACGCGTTGTAATTGCTCGCCGTATTCTGAATTCAACTTACCTAAAGAGTTACGGTCTGAAGCTCCGAGGGTAATAACGAGGTCAAAAGGAAAATCTGCTTTCAAAGGTGAAATATCTTCTGGACGAATCGTGCCTGATTTGGCGCCCAACATAATATCTAAATATTTTTCTCCCACGTCGTAACGTAATTCGCCCAGCTTAAAATTATCAGTTTTAATTCGTAAAATAAAATGTTTGTGTTCGTACTGCCCAGCTGGTTGAATCTCTTTAGCTTGTGGTAGCCAGTGAAACATCTCGAGCTGAGATTGCTCGACAATAAATTCTGCCTGCTTGCCTTGAGCTCTCAGCCACTGAAGCCACGCCAAACCAGTAGCCACCTCGTCATAGGAAGCCTGGCTGCGAGTAGTAATCAAGACCACTTTACTATGGTCAATCAAACCTTGAATTTGGCTGATTTCTGTTTGCATAAATCAAGTTAAGATAACTGAATTAGCAGGGGGTGTCAAACATTGGAGTAGGCACATAGGCATGTAGGCTGTAGGAGACCGATGGCCTACATAGCTACCCGCCTACCAAACTACCAATCTAGAATTGACAAACAAGCAAAAAACCAGTAATATAATGGCGATATGAATGTTTCCAAGCTAGCACGACAGTTAAACGTCTCTACCAAGGAACTCCTGGAAAAACTCCCGGAGCTCGGTTTTGCTATAGGTGCTAGAGCTATTAAAGTTGATGATTCTCAAGTAGATAAAATCTTGATGGCTTGGAAGCAACGCTCGAAGCTGATGGCCATCAAACGTCAGAATGAAGCAGTGACCGAAATCCGTGGTCAGGTCGCTGCCAACTTAGAACAAAACAAAACACTAGCTATTGGACCAACTATCGTCGTCAAAGACTTAGCCGAGCAAGTACATATGCCTTTATCCAAAGTCATGGGTGAAATGATGCGTAATGGTATCATGGCTTCACTTAATGAACGTTTAGATTTTGATACTGCTAGCATCATTGCTGAAGATTTAGGTTTCAAAGTTACCAGACTAGAAGCCGGAGAAATCGAACAGGTGCAAAGTAAGAAAGAAGAACTGGAGGCCATGATGGTTGACCGTACTAAAACTAGTATCCGTCCTCCTGTCGTCGTCGTCATGGGACACGTTGATCATGGTAAGACAAAATTACTAGATGCTATCCGTAAAACTAACTTAGTAGCTGGAGAAGCCGGCGGTATTACTCAACACATCGGCGCTTATCAAACTATCGTCAATAAAGATAAGCAAGAACGCTTGATAACTTTCCTCGATACACCTGGACATGAGGCTTTCAAAACTATGCGCTCACGCGGAGGTCAGATTGCTGACGTCGCTATCTTGGTTGTAGCTGCAGATGATGGAATCAAACCACAAACTTTAGAAAGTTTAGCAATTATCCAAAAAGAAAATTTACCATTCATCGTGGCTATCAATAAGATTGATAAAGAAGGTGCCGATATTGAACGAGTGAAAAAAGAACTAACCGAAATCAACCTAACACCAGAAGATTGGGGTGGCAAAACTATCTGTGTCCCTATCTCGGCACTGCAAGGAAAAGGTCTAGATGAACTATTAGAAATGGTTTTACTAGTCGCCGATATTGGCGACCTAACATCAGACGAAGAAGGTCAAGCTCTGGCCACTGTCATTGAGTCACACATGGACAAAAACGAAGGTCCAGTAGCCACTGTCCTGATCCAAGCCGGAACTTTGAAGGTGAATGACTTAATCACTGTTGGCGCTATCACTGGTAAAGTCAAAGCATTGAAAACTTGGAAAGGCGAATCTATTGATCACGCTACTCCTGGAACACCGGCGAAATTACTCGGGCTGAAAGCAGTGCCACAATCTGGTGACATCGTGCATGTCGCTACTGACGTCAAAGAATTCCGCAAGCAAGCTAAGAATATGCCTTCGGAACATGGTGGTAGCCAAAAAACAACCCACAGTATTAACGCTCCTACTGAAACTGCTGATCAAAACATCCCAACCCTCAATGTCGTAGTCAAAGCCGATGTCTTAGGCTCATTAGAAGCGATCGAAGAATCACTAGCTAAACTGAGCAATGATAAAGCTCGAATTAAGATTGTGAAAAAAGCTCTCGGCTTCGTCACCGAAAGTGATGTCCAAGCAGCTGAAGCGGCTAATGCTATTCTCATCGCTTTCCATCTGACCTCTAATCGTCAGATGACCATGAAAATTGCTGAGAAGAAAATCAAGTTCTATCAGTTTGATATTATTTATAAATTATTAGAACGTCTAGAAGTTGAACTAAAAAATCTCGAGCAACCAGATATCGTCCGTACGTTAATTGGCAAGCTGAAAGTTCTCGCGGTTTTCAAAGTAATCAAAAAAGAAACTATTCTCGGTGGCGCTGTGACAGAAGGTATGGTTAGAAATCCTTGTAAGGTGAAAGTTCTCCGTAATAATGAAATCATTACTTTCGGTGACCTGACTGATCTGGAATCTAATAAAGAAAAGATGACTGAAGTCGTCGCTGGTAACCAAATTGGTATGCGCTTCCTCGGTGAGCCCGTGATCCAAAAAGATGATATTTTAGAATTCTTCACCGAATCTGATGTCGCAAAGAACTAACCAAGTGGGCGCCCTGATGACACAGGAGATCAATAACATCATGTTGCGTGATTTCGAGTCACCTCGTGGCTGTCTGATCACTATCTCCCGTACCGAACCTACTCCTGATCTCAAACATGCTAAAGTCTTCGTCAGCGTCTTACCAAACTCCATGTCTGGCACTGGACTAGCAGCGTTGAAAAAACAAACCGGTCATATCCAATACAAACTCAATCGGACATTATCCATGAGATTTGTCCCGCGCATCCAGTGGGTCTACGATGAGACCAATATCAAACTAGATAATATCGACCGAGCACTGAACAACGTCGACGAACCACTAAAATAAACCACCCGCCGATCCAGTTTAGCTGAACGACGGGTGTTTTTGTTGGGAGAACTACTAGGTCTTGAACGCTATCGCTCCTTCAACTGTCTGAGCAATAGTGAAAATGGTGTCCAGCCTGGTAATGACAAGGGTATGAATCAAACCCTGCGGCAAAACGGCCAGACACATGGTACGATGTGACTTTATGGTATCACTATGTGCAGTGACCAGCACTCCCAGACAAGCACTATCTACGATTCGAACCTGACTGAAATCGATGATCAGGCGCCTCATGGCAGGCCGACTCAATGCGGCTCTGATCGCCTCATGCAGTCGAACTTTCTCACATCCGATCAGATCAGGTCCCTCCGGCCGAACGATTACAGCGGAACTTCTCTGCTCTATCATGAATTGCATTATCTCACCTCCAGAAAGAGATTTAGTAGCAAGAACAAAAGGCGATTAAAAGCTAAATTACTCTCATAATGACTCACTGTCAATGGTAAGTACTACTTTCGTCAGTGGCCTGCCCGGCCTGAGGGCACGTGCCGGGAGTAGGGGTTGTTAGGGGCCTAGAGGGCGGGCTTCGGAACTCCGAGCCCTCTGGTCCCTAACCGCTCCGCGCGTAGCGGATACTAGTAGATATATTGTAGATGGTAGGGAGATTGCTTCGACCACTTGAGGCTGGTCTCGCAATGACAGTGCGTGTCTTGACCTCCTGTCCCAAAAACGCTACACTCCGTTGTTATGCTACAACACCAAAGAGAAGCCGAACAAATCAAACAAACGATTGACCAAGCGCAATCTATTTTAATCGTCTCTCATCAATCTCCTGATGGCGATACACTTGGCGTTGGTAATGCTTGGATCGAATATTTACTTAGTCGTGGTAAACGTGTCAGAGCTTTCTGCCTCGACCCTTTACCAGAGTATCTTCAATTCTTACCCAATAATCATCACTACACGACTGATCAAGAAATATTTAAACAACAGTTCGATGTCCTCTTAGTTCTCGACGCTGGCAGCTTACAATACGCCGGAATTGTAGAGCTCATACCGTTATTACCTACCACGATTCAGATTGTGAATATCGATCATCATCAGACCAACCCACTCTATGGACACTATAATCTTGTCATTACCTCAGCCAGCTCAACCTGTGAAGTGGTCACCAGATTATTCCGTCATTGGCATATCCCGATAACAAAACGATTAGCACAATGTCTCTTGACTGGAGTCGTGACAGATACTGGAGCACTACGTAATCCTGCCACCGGTCATCTAACCTTAGAAACTTCAGCGCATCTGATAGCTGCTGGCGCTGATATGAATCAAATTATTAGTTATACTTTTGAAAATAAACCTCTACCTCAATTGCAGCTCTGGGGGCTTGCTCTTAGTCGTCTGAAGAAAATTAAAAAATATAACCTAGCTGTCACCTATATTACACATGAAGACCTGACCAGATTAAATCTGACAACAGAAGCGATGGAAGGATTGGCCAATTATTTAGCGATACTTAATGAAGCCCGCACCATTTTAGTTTTGAAGATTGAACCTGATTTGATTCGTGGCTCGTTCCGCACTCCTTTTGACAAACCTGACGTCAGTAAAATAGCTCAAGCTCTGGGTGGTGGCGGACATAAGAAAGCAGCTGCCTTTCGCCTGCCAGGCAAACTTATAATTGACGGCAATAGTTGGACTGTAGTCTAGTCTTGACCAGCTATAGGGGTGTGATAAGGTATGGTAAAGACTAGAAATAATAATCAATACTCAAGTTTCAATAGTCAAACAATACAATACAAAAAGGGTTAAAATAATAAAGCAATAATTGAAGAGAGTTTAGATATTTGATATTAATTATTGTTTGAAATTTGATTATTGAATATTGGTTATTACAAAAAACTCCTATGAACCTAATCCCTACTGTCATCGAAAAATCTACCTACGGAGAACGCGCCTATGATATTTATTCTCGTCTTTTGAAAGACCGGATAATTTTTCTTGGCAGTGAGATAGAAGAAAATGTCGCTAACGCAGTGATTGCTCAACTCTTATTTCTCGCTGCTCAGAGTGATACCAAAGATATCAAAATCTATATCAACTCTCCCGGTGGTTCTGTCATGGATGGTCTAGCTATCTACGACACCATGCAATATATCAAACCTGATGTCTCGACTATTTGTATTGGCATGGCCGCTAGTATGGCTGCTATTTTACTCGCTGGTGGCGCCAAAGGTAAACGTTTTGCTTTACCAAATTCGGAAATCTTAATTCACCAACTCATGGGCGGAACTTCTGGACAAGCTTCTGATATCAAGATCCGAGCAGAACATATGTTGAAACTCAAAGATCGTTTGAATAAAATATTACAGAAACATACTGGCCAGAAACTAGAGAAAATAGAGAAAGACTCTGACCGTGATTATTTTATGAGTCCCGATGAAGCGATAGCTTATGGTATTATTGATAAAGTGATTACCAAAGCTTAATTTTATATTTTTCGCTCTGTCCCTCAACCAACATCCGGTAAGGAGAATCGATGTCACATCGTCGTCCGACTATGCATGAATATCAACGCTTGCTACGTCGACGATTTCGACGTATAGCCAAAGCCAAGCGCGAGAGAATCGCAGGAATGGTTGGCCTGATCGCAATACTGGTCGGACTGGTTATTTCTGGACTCGGTGCTCCCCAGTTGATACCCATCGGTCTTTGTGCCGGTGGAGGCGTTACTCTGGTTCTCACGCATCATTTCAGTCAACGTCAGTAACTCCCAGATGGTCCCCGAGAAAGTAAGGCTATGATAATCGATGCGAACTGGTTCCAAATTCTGGCTCAGGCTACTCGCTACATCTTGGCCGGAAGCCTGATCATCGGCCTCCTACTCCTCTTCTGGTTCATCACCAGAAACCCCAAACCGAAAGGGTAAGTAGTGACCTACCCCAATAATCACCCCACTTAGCTATTGCTCGGTGGGGTGAAAATTGGCTTAGAACTTATCCACTTGCCATTTTCACCAATTCGCCTATACTATATCCAACGTGGCAAACGTTAAAAAAATAGGGGCACAGCTCCATTAATCCTAGCGCAATGGGATTGGAGTAATGGCTCCGTTTTTTTTTGCTCCGTCAGCCAGAGGCTGATGGTGCAACCACCCGAAGCCTTGGCGTAGGGTGGTCCCTACTTCCTACTTACAACTTATAACTTACAACTTAAAAAACGGGGAACCAGCATGCTTTGATGCTAGGCCCTGTTTTTTTGATTAACGGAGCTTGGCATCAATCCGGGCTAACCCCGTTAGAGATATTCTGAAATCTATAGAATCTCTAACGGTGCTAACGTCATAGTGACGAAGCTTCAAGGATTGAATCAAGGAGGATTTATGAAACGGGGACTGTTCTTTATTTTGCTACTCAGTCTCACTGCCTGCCAAGCAGATCTACCGACGACTCCCCAGCCACCGATGGTTGTCCGGAGTCTGCCCGCGACTGATCCATTGGTACAGCTTCTCGATGAGACAGATCTATTCTCTCAGCTATCTGGCCTGGTAGGTTGGGTGGATCGTGACCGTCCGTACTACGCTACAGATAGCGTCCACGAAGTGGTGCTTTTCAACCTCGAAGCAGAAGACGAGCACCGAACTTTGGTCACTATCTTCCGAGACAGACAGCTCATCGCCAGCACGATCATCGGCTACGCTCCCAACGAGTCCTGTCCAGAAGGCACATCAGAAGAAACCGCGACTGACGGCTACGTCTTTGTCTATGACCTGACTCAAGGACTTCGCTGTTTGATGAACTACTTCACAGCCGAGAGTCTGACATCGTCCGAGGAGCTCCCGACTGATCAAGGACACAGTCTAGATCTTCTGACACACGACGCTCAACGTCAGTGTCTCAGCAGTTACTTGCAACGCCAGCCCAGAGGTCTGAACTGTCACCTGCTGACCGAGTTGGAAATGTTACCACGAATGCAGTACGTGGCTGATGATGTCAGTCAGATTCTGAGCTGTCTCGACTAAGCGAAAACCCCCGAGTCACATCTGTGATTCGGGGGTTGATTTTTACCCTGTTAGAGATACTCCAAATCTATAAAATCTCTAATGGGTTTAGCCAAAGCCTGTCATTGCGAGGAGCAGCAGCTAGTTTACCCCGAGCTTGTCGAGGGGAAACAATCTCCAGACCACCGGTGTTTGGGAGATTACTTCTCGCCCAGAGGGCGATCGCAATGACAATGGCTTGCCAAAACCCCCTCTCCGTGTTAATATCCGAATGCTAAATGATACCTAAAAAGACTCAAGTATTTAGCTAATTTAAGCAAATAATTTACCTTTTGGACGTTGAGGTCCGGTCACAAGCTTGTATACTATGTTTCATTTTTTCTCGACCTATTTACAGCTGTTAATTATCTCTTCTAGATAATATCTCGATCGACTAGCAGTCGATTACTCAACTGAATCCTTCGGTAAAGGGAAAGTTACAATCTCATGGAATTCGTTATTGCTCTCGTAACCCTAGTCATAGGTCTGGCTTTGGGATTTTTTATTAAAAAAATCCTGACGCAAAAAAGTATAGACTCAGCCGAAAAGAAAGCTCACAGCATCATCGAAGATGCTAAAGAGAAACAAAAGATGCTCCTGCTCGAAAGCAAAGAGCAAGCTTTGAAAGTGATGGAAGAAGCTAAAGCTGATGAGAAGATCCGCCGCCAGCAAATGGTGGAGATGCAAGATCATCTGCAGAAACGCGAAACACTTTTTGATACTAAAATTTTAGAGTTTGAAACAAAACAACAGAAACTCTATGAACAGTTAGAGAACATTGAAAAAGCTAAAGAAGAGGTGAAGAAAATTCGTGAAGATCAAATCTCTAAATTAGAAAAGATCGCTGGTCTAACTCAGGATGAAGCCAAGACCGTCTTGATGAATAACACCGAGACGCGTATGCACGATGAACTATTGGCTCGCATGCGTAAGTTGGAATTACAAGGTAACGATGATCTCGAACGTCGCAGTCGTACTATCCTCAGTACTGTCATGCAACGAATCGCTAGTAACCATACTGCTGAAAGTACTACTTTGATGGTACCTTTGACCAACGATGAAATGAAAGGACGTATCATTGGTAAAGAAGGTCGCAATATTAAAGCTATCGAACAATTGACCGGTGTTGAAATTATCGTTGATGACACTCCAGAAAGTATCATGGTTTCTGGCTTCAATCCTATACGTCGACATTTGGCAAAAAGAGTTCTAGAACAACTGATGGTTGATGGACGTATCCACCCGGCTCGTATCGAAGAAGTTGTAGTGCAGGCGAAAAAAGACCTGATGGCTGACATTACCAAAGCTGGTGAAGAAGCTGCTTATGAAGCTGGCGTGGTTGGCCTTGATCCAAAGTTAATTCAAATCCTCGGTCGTCTGAAATACCGCACAAGTTATGGGCAGAATCAAATCCGTCATGCTCTGGAAGTTTGTCATATTTCTACTTTACTAGCTCAAGAGCTGAAAGCTGATGTCATGGTCTGTCGCAAAGGCGGATTGCTTCATGATATTGGTAAAGCGCTTGATCATGAGATCCAAGGTGGTCATCCTGAGATTGGCTATGACTTGATGAAAAAATTTGGCCTACCAGAAGAAGTAGCCTACATGGCTATCGCTCATCATGAAGACAGTCCAAAAACACTCGAAGGTGTAATTGTCAAAATCGCCGACGCTATCTCTGGCGCACGTCCTGGTGCACGTCGTGATACCTATGAAAATTATGTTAAACGTCTAGAAGATTTGGAAGCTGTAGCGAACTCTTTCCCAGGAGTGGAGAAAACCTACGCTATCCAAGCTGGTCGTGAAATCCGTGTCTTCATCAATCCAGAAAGTATGGATGAGTACAATATGAAAACTCTGGCTCGTGATATCGCCAGCAAGATTGAACAAGAGTTGAAATATCCAGGTGAGATCAAAGTCACCTGTATCAGAGAAAGACGTATCGTTGAGTACGCTCGTTAATCCATGGCTACTAAACCTCTCAAAATTTTATTCTTCGGCGACGTAGTTGGTAAGATTGGTCGCCGCGCTGTAGCACAGATCGTTCCTCAATGGCGTGAGAAATATCAACCTGATGTCATCTTAGCTAATGTCGAAAATCTGGCGCATGGCAAAGGTGTCACTGTGAAGTCTCTGACGGAAATGAAATCAGCCGGCGTCGATGTCTTCACCGGTGGTAATCATATCTGGTCCAAAGATGATCCAACAACAGATGATATTAGTAATAATTTTATTCTCGCTCTTCCTGCTAACGCTCCGCTAACTCCCAAGGCTAAACTGTGGCAAACTGTAACCATTGGTAAACAAGAATTATATGTTTTGAATCTCCTTGGTCAGTTCCAAATGGAAGGAGCGGAAACTACTAATCCTTTCATCGCCTTTGATGAGATCTATCAAGCTATGAATCAGCCAAAATTACTCTTAGTAGATTTCCATGCGGAGACTACTAGCGAGAAGGTAGCCATGGGTCTGTACCTTGATGGCCGAGCTTCGGCTGTCCTCGGCAGTCACACTCACGTACCAACAGCCGATGCCCGTATTCTGCCAAAGAAAACTGGCTACATCTCAGACCTCGGTATGGTCGGTGGCCAAAATACTGTCCTTGGTGTTCAAGCTGATATCATCATCAATCGCTTCAAAGGTGAGAGTATTGGACCTTTCGACTGGCCAGAGACAGGTCCAGCCGTCATCTCAGCAGTCTATCTGGAACTTGATCCCACTACTGGACACTGTTTGCAAATTGAGCCATTACACGCTACTATTACTGTGTAAGTTTCAAGACTATTAAGGATCTATCCTATGAACAAAGCTGAATTATGTGAATCAATTGCTTCGTCCTTGAGCATGAATAAAAAGGACGTAGAAAATGTCCTCGATGCTTTCGAGCAGAACGTCATGAATAAACTCAAAGCTCACGAAGAAGTCACATTGACTGGCTTCGGCACCTTCTCAGCCAAAGATCGCTCCAGTCGTATGGGTGTCAATCCACAAAATCCTACTGAACGTATCCAAATCCCGGCTGTCACCATCCCGAAGTTCAAAGCTGGTAAAGCACTAAAGGATGCTTTGAAACATTCTAGCGCTCACACTACCACCACACCTACTCCAGCTGTAGAATAATAATATTTAAAAAAACAGCTCGTGATGAACGAGCTGTTTTTTGTTGTCGCTGTTTCCCCTCCTAAATTAGGAGGGGTCAGGGGTGGTACGCTCTATTTATATTTATATATCAAAGAGTTGTACTTGTTGCTCCGGCAATTCTTCAATAATTGCGAGTATCACTCCATCTAAGTTCTCATACACATCAGTGTTAGTGAAACGGATAACTTTAATACCTCTCGACTCAATATATTCTTCTCGTTTTTTATCGTATTCTTCAACACCAATTTGAAAATGGCTATCACCATCAAGTTCAATAGCTAATCTTATTCGAGCACAATAGAAATCCACCACGTATCTACCAACACCATATTGTCTTCTAAATTTATAACCAAAAAGTTGTTTTCCTTTGAGTTCTGCCCATAAAATAACTTCTGCTGAGGGCATGGTATTACGTAATTTCTGTCTCAGGTTTTTCAGGTCTGGGTTATTAAATATATACATAATAAAACAGGGTATATTTATTAGTACCACCCCGGGCTTTTTGAGCCCTCCCCTCCTAAATTAGGAGGGGAAGGGGGTGGTATACCCTGTTTTATAACTGAATCTAATACATCACCAACCCAACCTTACCACCATCCGCCTTCTCCCCGGTCCAATCATGTATAGCATTCATCAGCACGGATTCGCTATAAACATAGTCCGATCCGTTACGTGTACCTGGATCATTAGTAATGAATTTGCCATCTTTGGTAAATCCTTTAACTACCAGCATATGATAAATCGGTCCTGGCTGTTTGAAATTAGGATTGTACAACTCTCTGCCAGCTGCTGGCACAATCACTGGACGACCTAACAATAGTTGCTCACGTAATTTATCTGCTGTCAGGTTAGTAATTAGTTGGTAAGAATATTTTGGATAAAAATGTTTAACTAGTTCTACCTCTTGCGCCATCGTAATGTCATAATGCCCTCCCCAAGCTTCCACCTGCCAAGCAATCATCTCATCAATAGCATCTTTCATCTGCTGTTTGGATAACGAGATACCTTGGAGGTAGCGAACAGTCATAATCAAACTAGCTTCCTCACACGCTTCACCATAAGGCATAGACCAATCACCAAAGGGAGCTTGGGACTGAAAGGGTACTGCTAGATTTATTTCTTTCTTGTCCAGTGGAATGGGCGGTGGAGTTGGAGTGGGTTCTGTTGGTTTAGTAGTTGGAATACTCGGTTTCTCGACTGTAGTTGTCGCTAGCACAACAGAAGGGTCAATATCTGATAAAGGTACTGCTGGAGGTAATTGTTCTGGTTGAATAAATAACTGTTTAATAGTTGAGCGTTGAGCATAGACAAAAATGCCCAATATTAAGGCCATTATAACCGCCGTAAGAATTAATCCTTTTGTTCGTCTCATAGTGTAGTTAGGTATACCCTAATTTTAACATTAACTCAATAAGATGAAGAAATATATCGTTGTTATAGCCGCTCTGGCTATCGTCCTCAGCGTGACTAACGTCTTTGCTAAGACAGATTCTAAGAACGAAAAGTCCAATAATAAATCTGCAGTTGCTACCTTTGTCAGCATGCAGCACAAAGATTCTCTAGAATTAGAAAAATCTAAATCTACTAAAAAGAATAATAAGGTCATAGCTATCTATACCGAATCAACTGCCTCTAGCACCACCTACGCTCTAACGAAAGACCGTCATGTCTGGACTACCACAGGTGGTCTCTGGACCGATATCAATCGTACACTACCGACCTCTACGCCGTCGATTAAACAATGGCAACCAAATGCTTTCCTTGACGCTTCAGGTAATGTCTGGCGCTGGACAGGATCAACATGGGTTTCCGTTCTTCATCCTTAATATTGAATAGCGCAATATACAGAAGACAGCCGCAAGGCTGTTTTTTGTTTGTCAAAAAGAAAGAGCCATCCGGAGAGGACGGCTCGATTTCTTGGCTGATCACTTGACGTAATCAGAAAGGAAGTTGGGACTGACTAGAGCTAGCAGCGTGAATAGCGTTACTGAGCATAGTCAGTACGTCCGTGATAATCTGAATGATCAACACGAACAGTTCTGGAGCGAACATCTTGATGACGACCAGAAGTAGGAAAAAGGACAGCGCTTGGCTAATGGCTCGAAACATATAATTGTTTCGTTTACTTCAAAGCCTGCGAAGAATATTGGTAGCTCGACGAACTACCAAAGACCTACTTTGGTCTCACGATATTCTCTCCAGGCAGGAAAGCAGTAATTAGTAATCAGTAAACAGTAATAAGAATTAAACCCTAATTACTAATTTCTAGTTACTAATTACTTCCCTCTTTCCTAGAGAGAACACACTCCATACAATGAACTACTTACACTTTATAGGTACCAAAATTAATGAAAAATGTCAAGACCAAAGAATACCCCCCCTTGCTAAGGGGAGGAGCGGTGGGGTTACTTCTTCCTATACTGCAACGCCTCCAATATATAATCCTGCTGAATATCTGCCTCTCCAGCCAGATCAGCAATCGTCCTCGCTACTTTGATAACTTTATGCGTAGCTCGTGATGATAGATGAAGCGACTGAGCCGCTTGCTCTAATAACTGACGGCACTCAGCAGACAGAGGACAGTGCTGGTGTAATTCACGATTAGATAAGTTGGAGTTTAATCTCGATTGTGAACCATAGCGTGTAGATTGTAATTCTCTAGCTGACGTGACCCGCTGACGAGCTGGTGTTGATTCATCTTCCAGAGAAACTTGCTTCTGATCTAACAATGTACCGTGTTCAACTGGTACGACTTCCAAATACATATCCATCCGATCCAACAGTGGTCCAGAAATTTTACGTTGGTAATTCATCAGCTGTGAAGGTTTACAAACACATTCGCGCCACTGACTATAGCCATAGTAACCACAAGGACAAGGATTAGCGGCGGCGATGAGAATAAAATCTGCCGGGAAGCGGACATTAGCCTGAGCACGTGAAATGGTCACGACTTTTTCTTCCAGCGGTTGACGCAAGGTGTCTAACACCGGTCGTGGAAACTCCGCAAGCTCATCGAGAAATAATACGCCATGATGTGCCAAAGTGATCTCACCTGGACGTGGCCACGATCCTCCACCAACCAGAGCAACTAAAGATGCTGAATGATGCGGCCCACGAAAAGGACGTTGAAGTATTAATGGTTCATCAACTGGCAACAGACCAGCGCAACTATAAATCTTACTAACTTCTAGTGCTTCTTCTAAATATAGTGGCGGTAAGATAGAAAGAAAACTTTTCGCTAATAACGTCTTGCCAGAACCAGGAGGCCCAGAAAATAAAACATTATGTCCGCCAGCAGCAGCTATTTCTAATACACGCTTGGCTACTGTCTGACCTTTGATATCTGATAACGTATGTGCAAACGAAACCTCTGTCTGTTTCAACGGTGGAGCAACAAACGGTGAGATCAAAACTTTACCATTAATATGATCCACCAACTGCCTCAATGTTGTTACTGGGTAAATGATAATATTCGGAATCAGACTAGCCTCCAGAGCATTCGCAATGGGTACAAAAATCTGTTTGATACCGTGCGCCGCGGCAAAGGCAGTAATATTTAACACTCCGTGAATTGGACGTACTTCACCAGCTAGTGATAACTCACCGACGTAAACCGCGGCGCTGTCTGCTGCAGATAGCTTGATATATTCCTTCTGAAGTATAACTGAGATAGCGATTGGTAAATCAAAAGCAGTACCTTCTTTGCGTAGATCTGCTGGCGCTAGATTCACCGTCACTTTGATGCGTGGGAATTTCAAACCAGAATTATCGCAGGCAGCTCGAACTCGCTCTCGCGCTTCTTGTACTGCAGTATCTGCCAAGCCGACAATAATACAGGCTGCCCGAGCACGAGAGATATCCGCCTCCACTTCAACCAACGAACACTCCAAACCATAACACGATACTGTTAAAATTTTTGGTAACATAAAAAGCCTTTCGTTAAGGTCAAAAAAAGAAATTTGAACTCCTAGTTCCTAATTC
>CAZASM010000002.1:0-61865 GCA_964487895.1 uncultured Gammaproteobacteria bacterium | reverse complement strand
CCGATTTCGATGATAGCTTGAAACAAACGATTAATTGGTATACAAACAATACGATATGGTGGCAGGATATCCAATCTGGTGCCTATAGAACAACTATTGTCTGATATATGAAAGGAATTATTCTAGCAGGAGGTGCTGGTAGTAGACTCTTCCCTCTAACAAAAATTACCAGTAAACAATTGTTGCCGATCTATGACCGGCCGATGATTTATTACCCTTTGCAGACATTGATTGATGCTGGCATTAAAGAAATCTTAGTTATTTCCGATCCAGCTAATATTGGTAATTTTGTCCGTCTGCTCGGAAGCGGTAAGGATTTTGGCATCAAAATTACTTATGAGGTACAAGATAAACCCGAAGGTTTGGCCCAAGCATTTATTATTGGTGAGAACTTTATTGACGATGAGCCTATAACTATGATTCTTGGTGATAATGTCTTCGTAGGCGATGATCATTGGCTACGGGACGCGATTACAAGTTTCCAGAGTGGTGGTAGGATTTTTGCCAAAGAAGTACCAGATCCGCAAAGGTTTGGTGTGGTTACCTTCGACTCCGAGATGAAGGCTCTAACAATTGAAGAAAAACCTAACGAACCCAAGAGTAATTTTGCTGTTACTGGGTTATATATTTACGATTCTTCTGTTGTAGCAAAAGCAAAAAGCCTCAAACCATCGGCCAGAGGAGAATTAGAAATTACTGATATTAATAATTTATATTTAGCAGAGGGTACACTAGATGTACAGATGTATCAGGGACATTATCTAGACACAGGGACGTTTGATTCTTTGCTGGAAGCTTCCAATTTGATCGCGAAGTTACGCAAGGAGTAATAATTATTGCAACTCTAAACTATAGTTCTCCTCTGGAGTGAGGATGAAGATATATTCGCCTTTAGGGTCAAAGAGATAGGAGTCAGAGGCGGTCAGAGTACCAATTGGTATCACGTGTCTTTTGTCACCACGACTATCAAGTTCCACAAGGTCAAGGATTGTATTCTGAACACGAGCAAAGTAGTTGGTGCTGGGGTGCCAGGAAACATTTGTCGAGACTGTGCTGGTGCGATCAACAACATTGATACTGTTATTACCTAAATCATAAGAACTGAGCTCATACCCATTGCTGAAAAGCAGGGTGTTTTTTTTGTGATTTACTGATGTTGCGTTGAGACGGTGTTGTATCGCGCCATCGCGCCAAATCCAATATTGATCACCGCGTGTTAATAAAACTACATCTTTAAAAACTTGGACGATTTTTAAATCAGTGGTGTTTTCCAAAGGAGAAATAGTATTTTTAGTTTCATTAATATCGGTCAGACTGAGTCCAGAGGAAGTAAGAATCGCTAACATACCCTCGGCGACTGCGAAATCTTGTACATTTGTCATGATAACGTCTAGAGTTTCAAAGCTTGTGTTCCAGCGATATAGCGTTTGGTTGCTAATAATAATAATATCGTTACCATTTGCTCCAAGTGTTGCTTTGGTCACAACTTTGGCAGGTTTGGTAATTATCTGAGTACTTTTGGCTTCTGCTAGCGCCAATGTGTACCAATTTGCTCCGACAGAATAGAGAACTGTTCGTTCATCATTGGACCATTGCTTCAGAACAGCAGAGGGAGGTAGTTTCGTAATAACATTAGCAGTTCTATTTGTTGTATTGATGACAACGAGCTCTTGTTGTTTGTTGAGATAAATATAGGCGTCATCATTGATACTAGGCACCATTTGACTGCCGCCATTGCCCAAGACTTGTTTTTTGAAATCTTGCTTAAACAGAAGAATGTCTTGAACAAAAGTCGTTTCACCTGCGGTGACATTCATTTTCTTGGTCCAGGGTTGGTAGGTATCTTTTTCAACTTTAAAAGTATTGAGACCAACAGGAATATTGATAACTTGGCTTGGTGTTTTGCGCTTCGTTAGTTTATCCGCGACATAGATTCGAGCGCCTGCTGGATAGCTTTTGATATACAAAGCGCCGACTTTGGAGACCTTCCACTGATTAGTATCTAGGCGATAACCAAGAGAATACGCTACCACCAAAGGTGAGATGACAAAAAAGAGGAAAATAAAGAGGCTGTAGAGCCAACGACGTTGTTTGATGTCCATCTTGAATTATCTATGAATAGTGCTTATACTTAGCCAATTGCGACTAATCTCGCAGGAAAATCTCAATTTTTTACTAAATCAATACTACTATGGATAGTCTGGTAATTCAAGGAGGCAAACATTTGCACGGTGTGATCGAGGTGCGCGGAGCGAAGAATTCGGCCTTGGCCATTTTGGCTGCCACAGTGCTTGTTTCTGATGATTGTGTGCTCAGAAACGTGCCAAAAATTGGTGACGTCATGACCATGTTGGAAATTCTTCAAAGTATGGGCTCACAGATTACTTGGCAGGATGAACATACATTGACAATCAATAATTCCCAGATTGATCCAACGAAATTAGATATCACAGCAGTCAAGCGTATCCGCGCGTCTATAATTTTAGTCGGTTCATTGATCGCTCGTTTTCCTGAAGTAACTATTGCAACTCCTGGAGGTTGTAATATTGGTTCACGTCCGCTGGATGCTCATCTTGGAGCTCTGAGACAGTTTGGTTGTGAGATTACCACAGAAGATCGGATGATGAGAGTGGTGAAGAAAGGCAATCCCCCAAGCAGAATAATTCTGAGCGAATTCAGCGTTACAGCGACAGAGTTGGTGTTATTGGCAGCGGCTGGTTCAAACTCAC
Organism: uncultured Gammaproteobacteria bacterium; assembly: GCA_964487895.1. Classification (GTDB taxonomy): domain Bacteria; phylum Patescibacteriota; class Patescibacteriia; order UBA1558; family 2-01-FULL-52-15; genus CAYYYA01. The sequence continues at coordinate 59,136 of CAZASM010000002.1, read as the reverse complement.
CAGTAGAGATTCGTATAGCCGCTGGAGCTGATCATCAAGTTCAGGATCTTTGTTGGTATTTACAATCTTTGGGAGTACAAGTGGATGGCGTAGCTTCTGCTACCCTGAGAGTCCAGGGTTCAGATAAACTTCATGGCTCAGATTTCACTATTGTGCCTGATCCGGTTGAGGCTGGCACTTTTCTCGCTCTAGCCGGTGCTACCAATTCGCCGATTACAATTAAGCATGTAGCGCAGGATTTCCTTTTTCTCGAATTAGAAAAATTCAAGGAAGCGGGAGTGAAATTTGAGTTGGAGTCAGAAGGAATGGATCCCGGTAAACATTACGAACTCTTTTCTCTAACTGTCCGGCCAACAGATAAGCTCTTGCCTATTGCCAAGTTACACGATATGCCAGCACCAGGGTTTATCCCTGATTTATTGCAACCTTTCGCTGCGATGTTGACTCAAGCTCATGGTGTTAGTCTAATTTACGACTGGATGTATGATGGCAGGATGAAGTATGTGCAGGAATTGCAGAAAATGGGAGCCGACATGACTGTTCTCGATGCTCACCGTGTCACTATTGTCGGTCCAACGCCGTTATACGGCAAAGAAATAACCAGCTTTGATCTGCGCGCTGGCGCGACTCTAATCATTGCCGCCTTGATTGCCGAGGGTGAAAGTATTATTTCCAATATCAATCAGGTTGATAGAGGATACGAGGATATTGTTACAAGACTAGCGCAGTTGGGAGCGAATATTAAAAGGGTCTAAAATTTAATGATAATTTAAATAAATCTTAGAGCATATCATGATTAAACAAACACGATTGATAATTTTGCTACTCGGAATAGGAATACTTGTTGTTCTGGGTTATGCCGTTTTCAGTTACATTTCGAGACCTAACAGTGTAATGATAGTTAATAACCAGAATACACCAGTGGTGTCTGTTGATATTCCGGCTCAAGGTGATGCTATTTGTCCGACAGCACCTTTGGTTAAGGAATACGGACCGGTTTCAGTCAATAATCAAAAGAGTGTGACAGAGTATTGGGTGCCTGTCTCATGCGCCAAAGATGGTGGTTATCTGGTGTTTACTAGACAAAAGTCTGACACTAGTGGTGGTGATTGGGAAGGCACATTTGATGTTTCCTATCATACGAAGGATTTACCTCCAAAGTTCTTGTTTGTTCATAAGGGTCTTCTGATAGACATCGCAGGAGGAGGTGTATGGCAGGTCACTCAAGATCGGGATGTGATACATTTATCGTTGGGTTTTGGCGACATGGGAGTTAGTGCGAGTTGGCACTACTATATCTCCCAAACAGATCAAAAGTTATTACTATCAGTAATAAATAACAGTATCGAAAGTGATGCTAAGAGTTTTGCCATCACTCTCAATACTAAACCAGTTCATTGCTCCAGTGTTGATAAGGGTAGTGATCCACAAATTGCTACTGCAATTTTAGTCAACGGCTTAAGAGCTAAGGCTTTACCACAAGCTATTTCCTCCCCCTGTGAAGGAAATGAGCTCAATATAAGTCCTGTAATTCACTTCATTAAAGCAGATGTCCAGAGACAGGTAGTTACCTTCGAAATACCCGATAATGGAACTATAGATTTTAACTACAACACTGGTCTATTTGGGGATAAATTTGTCGCAGGTTCTGAAACTATTAAACCCGTTTCCTTAACAGACAATCCACGACAGTGTACTGTTGACGCTGATTGTGTGGCGATTCCTAACCCAAGTAACGGTTGTTATTTTGGCTATTTTAATATATCTGCCACTAGGTCGATCAGCGAATTTAAGAATAATCCTCAGATCATGGTTCAAGATTGTCCGAGATTTGGTCAAGTGTATTGTGATATTAATAAGAAAGTTTGTTCTGCTGATCGTCTACAATAGATCAATTTAAACGGTTTAGTTTCTGATACGCGCCTGGCAGAAACCAAAAAAAACGTGAGCTTTGCCTCACGGTAGAAATACGTTATAATGCGTTGGTATAAAGTATGTCATCCACACCTATCATACCTACCACAAATACATCGTCACGACGGGGCCTTTGGTTGCCCCTCATTATTTTTATTGCTTTTATATTCGGTTATGTAGTGGCACGAGTTGATGCTGGTACGGCCTTACTTCCTGGACAAATTAATGTTCAAGCTTGGAGAAACAACGGTATTGCCGAAGCTAAGAAGCGCAACCTTGATCCTAATCTTTTTTGGAACGTTTGGGATGAGATTCAAGCAGAGTATGTTGATCATGACAAGATTAACAATGAAGCGTTGTATTACGGTGCTATCAAGGGCATGGTTCAAGCAGTTGGTGACCCCTATACTGATTATTTTGATCCCAAAGCAAACGCCGCCTTTAATCAAGACTTAGATGGTAAGTTTGAAGGTATTGGCGCTGAACTCAGTAGTAAAGATGGTCAATTGCTCGTTGTTGCTCCTTTGCCTTTGAGTCCAGCTGAGAAAGCGGGACTACTAGCTGGCGACGCCATCGTGGCTATTGATAATGTTGCTACCCATGAGATGGATCTGAACCAAGCAGTGGAGAAGATTCGTGGACCTAAAGGTTCAGTCGTTTCGCTGACAGTTGTCCATAAGGATAGTAAAGACTCCCAGCCTGTGACAGTGAAAATTACTCGTGACACCATCTCGTATCCTACCGTCACCTGGAAGAAGTTGGATAATAACGTGGCTTATCTGCAGATTGTCAGTTTCAATAAAGACGTGGATAAGAAATTCATCAAAGCTTTAAACGAGATTATTAAACAAAATCCTCAAGGTTTAATCATTGACTTACGCAATAATCCGGGTGGTTTCCTCGATGCTTCTGTCACTATTTCTAGCTCTTGGATTGATAAAGGTCAGGTAGTAGTGAAAGAAACCTTCACTGATGAAGGGAGAAATATTGATTACAAAGCAGAACAAGCTATCCATGCTCCAGAAATTCCGACTGTGATTTTAATTAACGAAGGTTCTGCTTCGGCCTCAGAGATTATGGCTGGAGCCTTGCAAGATTATGGCAAAGCGATAATTGTCGGGACTAAATCATTTGGTAAAGGTTCAGTGCAAAATCTCTTGCCATTCTCTGATGGCTCAGCCTTGAAAGTAACAGTAGCAAAATGGTTGACACCAAAGGGGCGAACAATTCAAGGTGAAGGTATCACACCAGATGTTATTATCGAACGACCAACAGATAGCGCGACTACTACTGATGTTCAGCTAGAGAAAGCTCAAGCAGTAATTCAAGAAAAGTTGAAATAATTCTATGAAAGTGACTCTATTACAAACAGTTAAAGGCCTGGGAGTCAGAGGAGATACTAAAGAAGTTGCTGACGGCTATGCTTTGAATTTTTTGTTGCGACAAAACTTAGCAGTTGCCGGGTCTACCTTGCCTGTTAGCGCCCAACCAAGGCCGTTTCAAGCAACTGGTAAGCAAAGTGCTCTTAGACGCCAGTTAACAGCTAAGGCGCTGATTCTAGACGTTCTGGTGCATAATAATGATCAGCTTTATGGCGGTATTGGTGCTGAGGAAATTATCAAAGCTATTCAGCAGCAGATGGGAGTGGCATTACTCAAAAAGCAGTTAACAGCCGGTCTGCCTTTGAAAGTGCTGGGAACGCATGAGGTCGAGGTGTCAGCAGACGGACAAGTATTTACTATTATTATCAAAGTCAAAGCCATCCATGATCAAAAAAAATAGATATATTTTTGTTGTTGGTGGTGTTATGTCGGGTGTTGGTAAAGGAGTCACCTCCGCGTCTATTGGCGCTATTTTGCAAAGCAAGGGCTATAAAGTCACAGCTATTAAAATTGATCCCTATATCAATGTCGATGCCGGCACCATGAATCCAACGATTCATGGTGAAGTTTTTGTTACCATTGATGGCGATGAGACTGACCAAGATATTGGTAACTATGAACGTTTTTTGAACATCAATATTCTTCGGTCAAACTACATGACGACTGGCAGAGTCTACTCCACGGTTATTCAGCGTGAGCGCAATCTCGGCTATGATGGTAAGTGTGTGGAAGTAGTGCCAGATATTCCTAATGAGATCATCGGTAGAATCAAGAAGGCAACAAAATTGGCCAATGCCGACTTCACAATTATTGAGGTCGGGGGGACGATAGGTGAGTATCAGAACATGATTTTCTTGGAGGCCGCTCGCATGATGAAGCTGAAGGCGCCAGCTGATGTGCAGTTCATTCTCGTCAGCTATCTGCCCGTACCACCGAAGATTGGAGAGATGAAGACCAAGCCAACGCAATACGCTTCCCAAACACTTAATAGCGCGGGTATTCAGGCAGACTTTATCGTTTGTCGCTCAGAGCAGCCACTTGATCGCAAGCGTCGAGACAAGATAGCTACTTTCTGTAATATCAACGCTGAAGATGCCATCTCAGCGCCTGACGTTGATAGTATCTATGATATTCCTATTAATTTCGAGAAAAACGATATCGGTAATAAAATTTTGGCTAAATTTGGATTAAAACCTCGCAAAAAAGATATGCACGACTGGCGAGCGATGGTGAAAAAACTAAAAAGTCAAAAGTCAAAAGTCAAAATTGGGGTGGTGGGGAAGTATTTTTTGTCCGGCGACTATGTCTTGTCTGATGTTTATATTTCAGTTATCGAAGCTATCAAACACGCTGGTGTGGCAGCAGGTGTCAAACCAGAGCTGCATTGGATAGATTCGGCGGACTTTGACCCCGCTGAGCGGGGTAAAGCGCCAAAGACGACCTTGAAAACCTTGGATCAAATGGACGCTATTATCGTTCCGGGAGGTTTCGGCTCACGTGGTATCAAAGGGGTATTGAAAGCTATCGAGTACGCCCGTGTGCACAAGATACCGTATTTGGGATTGTGTTATGGCATGCAGTTGGCGACTATCGAATTTGCGCGTAATGTAGCAGGGATCAAGTCGGCAGATACAGTGGAGATCAATGAAGCAACAACTGAGCCGATTATTCATATCAATGAACAGCAAGCAAAAAATCTAGCAGCCAAACATTTTGGTAATAGTATGCGGCTAGGTTCTTATCCTTGCGTACTGCAGAAAAATTCTCTGGCACGATCGTTGTATGGTTCTGGCAAAATAAGTGAGCGTCATCGCCATCGCTATGAGTTCAATAATAAGTATAAAAAACAGTTAGCCAAAGCAGGCCTAGTTTTCTCCGGCATCTGTCCTGATAATGATTTGGTGGAGATAATCGAGCTACCGAAGACGGTTCACCCGTATTTCATCGCTACTCAATTTCATCCCGAGTTCGAATCTAGACCTTTGAAGCCACATCCGTTATTCACAGGTTTGTTGCAAGTTGCCAAGAAGCGGATAAATAACTAGCCTATTGTTTTCTCAGGATTACTGGTTGTGAAATAAGAGTCGAGTAAAAGTAGCCGAACAGTTTAGCTGCTTTTTTTATCCCGTTAGATAACTTCTATCTAACGGGGTAAATTGACAAATCACCCTTTACTGCTAGTATCTGGAAGTAAATGATCTTTTTTTGTTCTCCCACCTAGTCAGCGAAAGGGGTTAGACATGAGCACACATATCGGTGCGAATCGTGGTGATTATGCCCGAACCGTCCTTCTACCTGGAGATCCACTCAGGGCCAAGCACATCGCTGACAATTTCATCAATGATGGTCGCCGCGTTAACAGTGTGCGCAATATGCTGGGCTACACGGGGACAACTTCTAATGGTAAGCCCATCAGTGCCCAAGGTACTGGTATGGGTATGCCCTCGTTGTCTATCTACTGCACCGAGCTGATCGTGGAATTCGGTGTCAAAAGATTGATTAGAGTCGGAACCTGTGGCTCTTTTAGCGCCGAGTTGCCGTTGGGAAGCTTAATTCTCGCAGCTGGTGCTTGCACTGACTCCGCGATGAATGTGGCCAGGTTTGGCGCTTGGACATTCTCACCTCTAGCTTCTTGGGAGCTACTGTTGCAGGCGCATCAAGTCTGCCAAGAGTTGGGGCTCAAGGTTACGGTGGGAAATGTCCTTTCAACCGATACCTTCTATTCGGAGGATCCAGAGGGTTGGAAGATGTGGGCGCAGTATGGAGTGCTCGCAGCGGAGATGGAAGCCTATGAGCTTTATACTCTCGCTGCGAAGCATCATGTCGAGGCGCTGACCATTCTGACTGTCAGCGATAGCTTGGCAACTGGTGATAGGATGTCGGCCGAGCAGCGTGAACAGACTCTTGACAACATGGTGAGGGTCGCTGTCAAGCTGGCATGATTGCTTGAAAAAAATCAAACCCGAGGTTAATCGACGATAGTGTCGGACCTCGGGTTTTATAATTAACTAAAATCGTTACAGTCGTATTCCACTGTCCTCAGGTTTCTGTCCGACAGGAGCGAGTGTTTCTCCACGCGCGTCAGCAACAGCCAGATATATTTCCGTTGTGATCGATTTGTGATTGAGGTCGGCGAGAGCTAGAGCGCAACCACGGTGCATACCTTCGGCGATGACGATTCCTTGGTCAGTGAAGAAAGCGGACATAGTAGTTTTACCTGGAAAGTCGTCATACATCAGAAGCATTTTTTGATATCCTGGATGCGTCTGAATATTCGGACCAGAGACGATATCTCTGAAGGTTGCGAAGTCTTGTCCTTGATAATAAAATGTTCTCCACGTTCTAAATGATCCACCACGCCAGCCAGGACTCACTGCTAAAGGATTAATCACTCGGTAGAGCTCCCATTGGCGAGTCTCACAATGCCACGGCCCTGATAAAGTTTGACGCCAGTTTTCCCAAGAAGTAAAGCCTTTGGATTTCCAGTGAGCAATCCAGGCAGGATTAGCTTCTTCATTAGCTCGCCAGATTTCGAAAACTTCTTCCCAGGTTAGAGATTTAATAAAATTATAATGGGCCGAATCAGTTAAAATCATAATATTATACTTTGTCTTGTGACAATTGTAGCATAAATAAATTACGGGAGAGAACATAGTTCTCTCCCGAAGATGGTGGACGCGTTGCTAGTTGTAGCGCGCTTTCAGAGCTCCCCATGTGATCGGCTTGATCGGTAGTGGATGACAGTCCAGAGGTGCGCCGAGGTAGAGGAAGCGGAAGCCAGCTGCTGCAGATGAGCTGTTGTTCAACAGGTCGTCATCGATCAAGTCGTTGCTAGCATTGTGACCGATTGTTCCATAGGCGACCACAGTGGTATTGCAGGCGTTGTCTGGTGGCTTGTAGGTGAAGGAGTAGTTGTTGGTAGCGCCGATGCGATAGGCGAGGAGTTCCTGATTGCCAAAGTCAGAGCTCTTCACCCAGACAGGGATTGTCGGTTGAAGTGGAGTAATCTCGACTCCACGAACCTCAGCTGTGATGGTCGCACTGGTCTCGATATTCCAGTGGGTAGGGGTCGAACTGACGTCTGCAACCCAGAGTGCGGCAGGTCCGTTTGCTGCCTGAGCTGTGGTCATGAGCCCGAGACAGAATCCGAGACACAGCACTAAACCGACGATTTTCTTCATCTTAACCTCCTTGTGATGGAACGTAGTGTCACCGTAATCCACAGGGTTGGGAAACGGTGTCTTATGATTTGAACGTACCACGAAAACAAATTTTGTCAAGGCTGATTATTGACTTTTACGGTTTAAACCACTATATTATCTTAGTTATAATTGCATCATTCGGGGATCGTCTAAAGGTAGGACAGCGGGTTTTGGTCCCGCCAATCGGGGTTCGACTCCCTGTCCCCGAGCCATGAACCGTTATGGTTCATGGCGTGCCAACAAAAGGTCTGAAAAGGCTGTTTTTTTATAAATTTTATATGATATCTATTTCCCTTGATTACCTGTATAATACAGCGACATTAGTTTAATTTATAAAAATGATTATGATGACTGCACACAGAAAGATTTCTTTGACAGCAGGCTTGCTCTACTTGCTAACGTTCGTCTCTATCCCGACACTGGTACTCTATACTGCCATACATAGCCCGAGTTATATTACTGGCACTGGACCAGACACAGTGACCATTATTGGCGGCATCCTCGAGATCATTGTGGCATTGGCAGGTATCGCTACGGCAGTGGTCTTGTATCCGATGCTCAAGAAGCAAAGTGAACGCTTAGCCCTTGGTCTGGTCGCAGCCCGCACACTGGAAGCAGCTACCATATTCGTCGGTGTAGCTTTCCTTCTAACCATCGTGACCTTGCGACAGGAGGGAGTTGGCGCAGAGGCACAGCTAATTGGACATACCTTAGCTACGCTCTATGATCGTATCTTCCTGCTGGGCCAAAGCTTCATGCCGGCTATAAATGATATTTTACTCGGAGTTTTGCTCTATAAGTCACGTCTGATACCTCGAGGACTGGCTGTCATTGGTATCATTGGCGGCCCTATCCTGCTCGTCAGCTATCTGGCAGTGATGTTTGGTTTAGTGGGACAGCACGCTCCAATTGCCGGCTTGTCGGCTCTGCCGGTGGCTGTCTTTGAATTTTCATTGGGTCTGTGGCTGACATTCAAAGGATTTAATCCAACAACTGCGACTGAACTAGAAGCGAAGAAATAAATCCAGCACCATCCAGCACCTGTTTCGCACGAATAATTTCATGATAAGAAAAGATTTCTACTATATAGAATTTAAAGAGTAAGCCTAAACTTTGAGAGCGAAACAGGTGCTGGATGAAAGTGGTGCTGGGTAAAAAAACCGCCCGTCCTATCTTGCGATAGGTCGGGCGGAACGCGTGTTGCGTGGGGTACTAGTCCGACGGCTGACGCTGGGCCTCGACGATGGCCGACACCAGCTTTTCGACTCCGCTGGCGCCAGATTCCTGGGGGTTGCCGCTCATCTCCAGGTAGTGAGCGGCAATGAGGATGTTCAACGCTTCGTTAGCAGAGTCCACCTGATTGAACTCCAGGTGGAAGTGACTCTGGAGTGTGGTCGGATTGGTACCGTCCCGTTTCTCACTGGCGATGTCTGCGGCCAACGTCAGGTTCTTACTGACGTTGACCCTACCGTCTGAGTACACTACAAAATCCAGTCTGGACATCAGAGCCTCCTTTTAGAGAATCAGTCGCAGAATGGCATTCGCCAGTCCACGAATAGCGAGGACGGGGACCCGAATCAGACCGACAGCGCACCAGCGCAGACTGCGCCAGTAGGCACGGCGAGCTCGCACTCCCAGCATGTGACACATGCCGTAGAGCACGGTGAGCAGGATGCCGATTCCCATCAGTTGGGATTCCATCGTATCTCCTTTCGAGAGATTATGTCAGCGCAATCTTTTCTAGTCTGCGCTTGAGATCAAGCAGGAACTGGACTTGCGGTAGGCGTTCTTTTAAATCTTCCGTCAGTGCCGCCTCATGAAGAAGAACATCGACTTCGTGAGGGACTGCAGTAGGATCTTTCAGCCAGATCTCGAAATAATCCAAGATCATTGACTGATGCTTGGACATCATCAACTCATGGAAAGTCATAGAGACCTCTATTTAAATTGTTTCAAAGAACGGGATCTGCTTAAACCGTCAACGAATTGAAAGCTTGAGTAGACCCCCGAACCTTTGCTGATGCATTGGTTCGGGGAAGACGAGCGTGAAGCTCCAGTGTTACTTGCCGCGCTTGAGCAGCGCGAGATCATGCTCACAGGGAATTCCCTGCTCAGCATGATAGACACAGTTACAGGTGGCCTTGCCCGTGACAGCCTTGAGCTGCTCGGGGGTGAAGATAACAGGTCGAATCTGTTTGATCTGCTCCATGACACACCTCTTTCGATTGGTGCAGACTGCCTAATGCCGGTCTGCTAGTGCAGATAGGTGTCCACGAATCGACTGGCCGCTTCGGACGCGACCACCTTGACCGGACGATCAGTCGGACCTTCGATCTGAATCAAGTCCGGCTCACCAGGGATGGTGAAGATGTAGGTCTTGGTGGTCCCGTTGTCGGCCTCAGCGAACTGCTTCAGGCCCTTTGCCAGCAACAGCTCGACGACTTCAGACAGTGTGATAAGATCTTTCACTTTCCGCCCTCCATTGTGAATGTGGAATTCAGACCGCGATGAAGTGTTCGCCGTTGCTGTCGGGCCACTCGTGAGCCGGAGCGCAGGAGACACCGTTTTCGGTGCAGAGCGTCGGGTAGTACCGGAGATCCGGCACGTCGACCTCCTGCATGAAGTTCGGCAGGAAACGGTTCTTGGGCCGAAACCCATCGATGCGCTCATACTTGGCGCGGCTCATGGTCTCGTGTCCGGAGAACCGGGCGCGGAACTTCTTCGTCTTGCCACCGGGGATCGTGATGAACGTTGCCATCATTTCCTCCAAACAAGTTTGATCTTCTGTCAGACGAGGATGCCCGAACACGGACTATTAGGTTGGATTATTTCCAACCACAATTATGGAGCTCATCCCTTCAGCCAGAAGCTGTTGGGTCTCAATGGGCTTTACATCTTCACAAGGAAAATGCAGCCAATGAATAGAGATCGAGGTAACAATTAGACGAATCCAATTAGTACCTACCATCTCAATCATAGTGGGCTCCATGATAGTAGTTGGAAACAGTTGTAAGTTGAAAGTTGTAAGGAACTAAGTCACTTCTAAGCGCTCAAGTTCAATAGAGCTAAAGCGCTTGGAAGTGGCCCCAACATTGCTGTCGGGGCGGGGTGAACAGTAACCATTGCGGTCTGTCGTTGTGAAGATCGAGTTGATGGCTAGTCGTTTCCCAACCATTCAAACTGAATCGACTCACACAGACCCTCGGAGAATCCGGATCGTGAAAGTCCCGAAGTAGGGAACTTTGTGTCTCTAGGTACAATATCGATGTACCAGTTCTGTCCCTTGTGCACGTCGTAGAGACATGTCAGACATCTGACATCACCGATATATGACCCATCCGGTGTCTTTACATTCCACAGTGGAATGGGAACAAAGAGTCTCAACTCGGTACCAGTAAGTCTAAGTTTGAGACTGATACCGTCGATCCTTGTAATAAGATGACCATTGATACGAATGAAGCCCCCGATGATTGCCCTGGGGTCAGATGTCCCGAAGATCTTATCAGGTAAGGTGGATTCTAGAGCAAATGGCTTCATTGCCTGAGACTTCCTTTCCATATAGGGTTTGGAACTTCTGAATCCTCGCTACCTCTCTGACGGCAAGTAAATGTATCGCCAGGGAGGTAGGGAGGATAGTGAAAGGAACAGTGATCGCCTAAATCTACAACGAAGTTATAGACTTGGGTGATGCTCCGAACATGGGGTTCGGAGCGGGAAGAGGGAGACATGTGAAAATCATCGGGTTAGTCCACAGTCACTAACATCGGACTCTCGACAAATCTTCGAACGAATTTGGACCGTTCGTACCGATCACGAGATACGGTGTGGTAAGTGACTATCAGCGAATCACGATTCTTGAAAAGCTTATAGTGTTCTTCATCATCAAAGATCCACTGCAGCCCGCCGTTGGTCGTGATTGTGGTCTTCCAGACCGGAGCCTTAGCGGTAAAGAAGAGAATCGGATTCAACTGAGGACTCGGTTGAATTACCAGGCCCGGTTGAATGCCTTGTACGATACTACCGTCATGGTATTCGGTCACGACAGTCGCACTGTCAGTTACCGTGTCTCCGTAGACGAGTTTGTAGGACACTGTTTGGTGCTCATAAACGTCGGCCATGAGCCCAGCCAGCATTACGAGAATGACGAAAGCGCCAAATGCTCTGTATTCGTTCATTTCTATCTCCCGAAGGTGAAAGGAACTTTTGGCTAGTTTTAGCCTTTAATATAGTATTATAGCATGATATGGGTTATGTGTCAAGTGGATACGGAACTAGCTTCTTAGGTTTCTAGGCGAAGGCTAAACACCCCCTCTTTTCTCCCCCTTAGTAAGGGGGAGGGCGTGGGGGTAGAGACAAACAGCGATAAACTTAATACTATCGTGGTTGCCCAAAACCCTTACCTGCCCTATACTATTATCAATTAACCTATACATTATGAAATATTGGAAAATCATTGTCCCGATCATTGTTATTGCTCTTGTTGGTGGAATCTACTGGTACACCACGACCAAAACTATCCGCGAAGCTGCTTGTCCTGATGACGCTATGCTTTGTCCTGATGGCACACCAGTTGGTCGTAGTGGTTGGAACTGTCAGTTTGCGCCTTGTCCTAGTGCACCACAACAAAATATTACTCTCGAGCAACCAACAGAAGGTCAAGCAATTGGTCTGCCTCTAATCATCTCTGGTCAAGCTCGCGTCTTTGAAAATAATTTGAACTATCGGCTGAAAGATAGCGATGGTACTGTCCTTGCTCAAGGCTTCACTACTTCTAATGCTCCTGACGTTGGACTCTTCGGACCGTATCGTGTGGAAGTTTCTTATCCGCAACCAAAAGGTACGACAGGCACGGTGGAAGTCTATAGTCATTCAGCTAAAGATGGCGCCGAGATAAATTTGTCCAAAGTTTCAGTGACCTTCGCTCAAGTAGAGTCAACTAAGGTTAAAGTTTTTTATCCTAACGGAATTAAAGACCCTCAAGCATTGGATTGTGAGAAAGTGTATAGTTTGGAACGTCGTGTAGCTAAGACAACTGCTGTAGGGCAAGCTGCCTTAGAAGATTTATTGCGCGGTCCGCAAACTCAAGATGTTAATAATGGTTATTTCAGTGCTATCAACCCAGGAGTGGTTTTGCAAAAATTGACAATTGAAAAAGGAGTGGCCAAAGCTGATTTTAGTGAGTTGCTAAACGTCAACGTTGCTGGTTCTTGTCGTGTGACGATGATTCGTTCACAAATTGAGAAAACTTTGAAACAATTCCCAACAGTGAAATCTGTTATTATCTCTATCAACGGCGAGTCGGAAACAATTTTACAGCCTTAGTGTGAGACAGCAGGTTCAAGACGTTCTAGCACGAATGGCACAATATGAAGCAGGCTTCACTGCGCAGTTTGCCATACCAGCTGAAGTTGGTGAATATCTGAGACAGTTTGTTATAGAATATAAAGTAAAAAACATCCTGGAGTTAGGAACGTGGCGCGGAGCCTCGGCAATTTATCTTGCGTCGGCGTTAGAAGAATTGGGTCAAGGTCTGGTAACTACAGTCAATTTACCGCATGAAGCTACGAACATCTTTCAGGCTAGAGAGAATATAGAAGCGAGCGGATTGTCCACTTTTATCAAGCAAGTTCTGCAACCAGCCGAGGATTTTTTAATTGAAGCAAACAATCAAAAGTTACAGTTCGATCTGATATTTATTGACGCTGATAAAGGCAGAGTTGACAAATATGTAGAATTAGGGTTAAATGTGCTATCACAGTCTGGTTATATCATTGTTGACGACTGGAAATTATTAGATAATAAACAACGTCAGTTCTTTGATCAGCTGAAAGTAACGACTAACTACAACCTACGGGTTGTTGAGATAGGTAACTGTTTGATGGTGATTCATCGCTAGCACACTTCTTCACAAGGAGGTTTTGTGACAGCTATTCCAGCATGTGAAATGATTGACCTGATCTATGTCAGGTGTCCTCACTGCTCGAAGCAGACCCCTGTCTTGGTAAATCCCGTTTTGGCTTACGGTGAGGCCAGCGCATCCATTACGGGGCTGCATGAGCTCATGGGTCTGGGAGAAACAGAGTGTGATTCACAGTGCTGTGACTTCTGCAGAGGAGAGATCGGCTGCCCTGGTGAAGTCATTGACTTGCCGAGAAACGACAAGCGGCTGATCCGCTATGTGCCTTACGGTGGCTACCTTCACGCCTGAACCTCACCCTTGAAACCCTCGCCTTGGTGTAATAACCGAGGTGGGGGTTTTTGTTTTTGTACCCGTAGGGACAGCTCTAGAGCTGTCCCTACAATATAAAATATTGTATAATATATCAATATGCAATTATCCGCAGGTATCAAAGATCTCTACCAACGATTACAAGCGATTGAGCGACAGCAGGCGTACAGTGATGACGTTGCCAAGCTGGAAGTTGATGAGATTGCTAGCAAATTGGCTACGCTCTACGAACAAGTTCGTAATACGATAGATTACAAAGAAGACTATCTTCTGCGGCGTTTTGCTATGGAACGGATTGTCCGACGCCAACTTCGTAGTGGTCATCTCGATCCTCAAATTGCTCGTCGTTTACTCGAAGAGCTGATTCGTGGGCACTACTTACCGAATCAAACATTGCCCGAGACTATTGTTAATGATGTTGAAGTTATTTTAGAGAAATATAGCTACCTGTTAGTTTTACTCGGTGAGCGTGATTATGAAGCTACTGACAAGAGTAAATATCAAGATTGGTTGATTAGTATTTTAGCTTGTGAGATTGACCTGTTCTTATCTCCAGAATACAAAAATGATGCTTTAATCGAAGCTGCTTATCAATTTGTCAAAGACAGGGTGAAAGTGCGGGGTCAAGGATTGTCTCTACGCGAAAAAAATATCCAAGTTTATATCGCTGTGCATCGAGATTTGGTTATGTCTGATAACGCCATTATTGGCTTTCATTTATTCCAACTCTATTTCCCTGATTGGACTGACAAGAGTGATCGGCGTCTGGTCCAATACGTGGCTGATAAATTTCCAGCTATTTTCGTCGGCATCAAACAACATCTTGCTTATCGCGATCAAGCAAAGATTAGAGTTGCTCTGCGTAAGGAGATGGCAATATTTAAAGTACTGAAGCATATAATTTTTGATGAATCTATCAATTTGACAGAAACCTTAGCTAGCCCAGAGAAATTTAAGGTTCAGGTCTTGAAGTCTCTCAATGCTTTGAATAAGCGTATCAAGTCCAAAATTACTCGTAGTTCTTTACGGGCTATTTTCTACATCTTTTTGACAAAAATGCTTTTAGCCTTGATCTTGGAATATCCTTACGACTTACTGGTGGCGAAGCATGTGAATTACATGACATTAGCGATTAATATCTGTTTTCCGCCAGTATTGATGTTTCTGATGGCTCTCAGTGCTCAAATGCCCGGAGCGTCCAGTCAAACCGCTATTACCGATGGAGTTAGGGGTTATGTTTACGGTGAAAAGGAAAATAAAACTTTAATTTTGCTGAAAAATCCCCGACCACGAGGTCCAATTATTTCTTTTATTCTCTACTTAATCTATCTCATACTTTATGGTTTCGTCTTCGGTTGGATTATTTATTACCTGAATAAGCTCGGCTTCAATCTACTTAGTGGCGGTCTCTTTATTTTCTTCGTTACTGCTGTCAGCTTCTTTGCTGTCCGTATCCGCCAACAGGCGAAAGAGTTTAACGTTGTACGTCAACGTGAAGGTTTGATCTCCTTTTTACTAAATTTTTTCTCTTTGCCAATTATCAAATTAGGAGCTCTACTATCATCCAACATCAGTCGTATCAATATTTTCATTTTCCTGTTTGATTTTGTTCTAGAAGCACCGTTCAAACTATTTGTTGCTTTATTAGAAAATATTTTCGGTTACGTCAAAGAGAAACGTGACGAAGTTTATAAAGAATAAAACTATATGTTAGGCACAAAGCACGATATCACTTCGATTGGCAGCGCTGTAGTTGATATTTTTTTCTATACGGAAGAAGGAGAATTGATTACCAACGGTCAGAATCTGACCAAGAAGAAACTTCTAGGCTTTGAGTTTGGTGCCAAAGTAGTTAGTGATCAAGCATATATCTGTCTCGGTGGTGGTGCTTTGAATACTGCCACGACCTTTAGTCAGCTTGGTTTGAAAGCTCAAGTGTTAACTAGTATTGGTTCTGATTCTATGGGTGAGGAAATAGTTCGCAGGATGAAATCCTTACATCTTGGCACTCAACTAGTACAACATCAGACAAAATTACCTACAGCCATCTCCTGCATTATTTCTAGTCAGAAGCGAGGAGAGCACGTAGCCTTTTATTATCCTGGTGCTCGCAGTGCTATTACGATCAATCAGCAGATAATGCGTCAGGTTCGTAGCCAGTGGCTCTATTTGAGCTCATTATCGGGTTCAGCGCGCTGTTTGACCAATGTTCAACAAGCAATCATGTTTGCAGCCAAAAACTCCATTAAGATTGCTTGGAATCCAGGAGTTGATGAGTTGGCTGCAGGTTGGCCAAAATTAAAGAAACTTTTTCCTTTAGTGGAAGTGCTATCAGTCAATCTCGATGAAGCGACAGAACTGGCTATTTCCCGTGGGGAAAATTGTAAAGGTATTAACCCTCGTGTCTTGATTAAGAAATTACATCAGTTTGGTCAAAACATTACAGTAGTGACATTGGGAGCTAAAGGAGCTTTGGTCTATGACGGTCAGAAATTAATTTTTAAATCACCACCGATTGTTCGAGCAATCAATAGCACGGGTGCTGGCGATGCTTTTACTTCGGGCTTTGTTACTGGATTGATTCGCTTCAAAGGGAACCTAAGCCGCGCGCTCTCGCTCGGTATTGCTAATTCTGCTTCGGTAGTGACACATATTGGCGCCCAAAAAGGTATTCTGACTGCTAAAGATTTAGCTAAATTAAATATCTAATGTCGGTCAATACATTATTTGAACCAAGCTCGCTGGCTGTGGTTGGAGTTTCACATACTCCAGGTAAGTTGGGTCATGATTTGTTCCTCAATGTTAGCCATGGGTACAAAGGCAAAGTGTATGCAATTAACCCTCAAGGCGGTAAAATTTTGGGCCACCATGTTTACAAGACAATTAGTGAGATCAAAAAATCTATCGATTTAGCTATCATTATTGTACCAGCTAAGGTTGTCTGTCAGGCCGTGGAAGAAGCTGCTAGGTGCGGTATCAAAAATTTTGTCATTATCTCAGCTGGTTTCGGTGAAACTGGAGCACAAGGTCAGTTGTTACAAAAACAACTTGATAAACTTAAAGCTGCCTATCATTTACGTTACCTCGGTCCAAACTGTTTAGGTTTTATTAACACCAAATTGCGTTTGAACGCTTCCTTTGCCCGTCTAGATCTGAAGTCTGGTAATGTCGGCTTAATATCACAGTCCGGAGCTATGGCAGTGGCTACCTTAGATCTGACGAGTCGCTATAATCTGGGAATTAGCAAAATGATTTCTATCGGTAATAAAGGTGATCTAACTGAAATCGAATCTTTGCAATATCTAGCGCAGGATAAAGAAACAAAAGTTATTACCATGTATCTCGAACAGTTGAGCCGTCCAACAGAGTTTCTCCAAATAGCTCAGAGAATTGCCAAACAAAAACCAATCATAATTTTGAAAGCAGGAGTGACCAAGTCAGGCCAAAAAGCAGCGTCATCGCATACTGGAAGTCTTGCTCAATCTGACGAGGTTATTACAGCTGCTTTTCGACAAGTTGGTATTATCCGCGCTCAGAGTATTGAAGAGTTGTTTAGCTTGACTCAAGCTTTTAGTTTATTAGCACCTACGAGTAGCGGTAGTCAGACTGTCGTAGTAAGTAACGCTGGTGGTCCTGCTATTATTACTGCTGACGCTTTACAATTAAGACAGGTACCATTGGCACGACTATCAGCTGTGACAGTAAAGAATTTACAGACTCTTGTGCCACCTGCTGCTAGTTTGGCTAATCCGATAGATCTTTTGGGTGATGCTGATTTGCCTCGTTTTACTAAAGTAATCAGCGAATTACAAAAAAGTAAGGAAGTAGATGCTATCTTACTACTAATCACACCGCAAACAATGACGCCAGTCATACCTCTGGCACGTTGGCTAGTGCAGAACTCTGCCAAAATTAAGAAAACTATTGTCACCTGTTTTCTAGGTTACGATTCTGTTCGGCCGGCTCAAGAATATTTATGGCATCAAGGTATTCCTTGTTTCGATTATCCAGAGCAGGCAGTTCGTTACTTAGCTGCCTTGAAAGAACGACAGCAGACAAGTGATTATCATGTCGGAGAAAATGCCTATCAAGCTAAAGCACATTACCTTGATCCCTATGCTAGCCAGAACTATTTAGCAAGCAGTAAATTTAATATTGTTCAAGGACGTCTATTAACAGCCAGTACACAGTTGCCGAGTGTCAAATTTTATCCTTTAGTTTTGAAAGTTGTCGCCTCTGGTATAATTCACAAAGCAGAGAGTCATGGTGTAGTAGTTGATCTCGCTGACAGTCGCGAAGCTAGTAGTGCCTGGAAAAAAATGATGACAGAAGGAAAGTTGCGATCAAAAAATATTGGTTGGCGTGGATTTTTAGCACAGCCAATGGTACGCGGTGGTGTTGAATTTTTTGTCGGAGCCAAACGTGACGCCGAGTTTGGTACTATAATTATTGTTGGTCTTGGTGGTAGTCAGTTAGAGCTGATACACGACACAGCTCTACATGTTGGTGAGTTATCACTTGATTCTGCCCAGCAACTACTATCTCAACTACGCAATCAACAGCTACTGACTTCTGCGAAACGTCGTCTCCTGGTACAATTACTACTCCAAGTTGATAAGTTGATGGCAACAGACTTGAAAGTGCAGGAGCTTGATTTCAACCCAGTGTTAGTCTCAGATAAACAATATACAATCCTCGATGTTAGAATATTTAAAGTCTAAAATTTTCTACTTGCCACTATTTGCTCTGGTTATAGCCTTTGGTTTACTACAGCCAGGGCAGGTTTGGGCTAAGGTTGATCTTGGTATGCAGCCATCAGATATCAGTTTCTCGACAAACTCCTTCGTCGCAGGGCAGAAGGCCACGGTCTATGTCAAAGTTCGCAGTTATGGTGATGAAGATGCTTCCGGCATGGTTAATCTGTATTTAAATAATGAGTTATTAGCTGCTGGTTTGGCAGTTTCTGTCGTCTCCTCTGAGCCAGACACGGTCTATGCTGAATTCACCGTTCCAACCAAGAATTTCAAAATTTGGGTTGATTTGAAAGCTGTCCTACCAGTTGATAGTCAGCTGTCGAATAACAATGCTATTACTTCAGAGCAAACAATTGATATTGACACCGATGGTGATGGTATTGGCGACACCAAAGATAACGATGATGATAATGATGGCCTATCTGACACAGAAGAAGTAAGACTTGGTACTAATCCAAAGCAAGTGGATAGCGATGGCGATGGTTATGGAGATTCTAATGACGCTTTTCCTTTAGATAAAAATGAATGGCTAGATACTGACCGAGATGGTGTTGGCGATAACGCTGATACTGATGATGATAACGATGGGCTGTCTGATAGCGATGAAGCCAGACTAGGTACAAATCCCAAAAAAGCTGATACCGATGGCGATGGTTATAATGACAAGGATGATTTTTATCCTTTGGATGGACGACGACATCTCAAAGAAACTGCTCCAACCAAAACTGAGACACCGCCAGCTGCCAGTGCCAATACTTCTCCTGTTGCTCCTACGCCTACTACTGCGACAACGCCAACACCAGCAACAACAGCTGGAAATATTACTACTGACTCAAAAGACATCAAGTCAGCCGCGGCAGAAGCGGATAAAGAGTTGGCAGAAATTAAAAATGATTTAAATAAAATTAAGACCGGTGAGCCTTTGGCTGGTAGCAGCTCAATCTTTCATTTAAATCAGTTAGGATTTTGGCTTCTTTTCTTAGGCCTATTGGCAGTAGTTGGTATATTGTTACGAGTACGCTCTCAAGCTGGACGACCACGCCAACGAGTCGCCGCAATCGACCCTGATGATTTCGAGCAACCTTCATCAGCACGTTCAACTCGTGCTGAAGCGACAACTGACCGATTACAGAGAGAAATAGAAGATTCTTTGAATACACCAGAGCCTCAACCTACTAGAACAGTTGTGATACCGAAGAAAAACTTTGTCACTGTCAAAGTAAAGAAAATTAGCACTAAGAAATAATTAATGTCTGAATGGCGCGTACTACAACCTAACTCCGCTGATCCTTACGCGGAATTTCCTGAAATGCCCAGCTGCCTCCTGCAGCTGTTATTTCATCGTGGGTACAAAACTCCTCAGGATATTGAGGCTTTTTTGCATCCTGATTATACGCGTGATGTCTTAGACCCCTATTTGTTCCGCGATATGACGAAAGCTTGTGATCGGATCTATCAAGCTATCGCCAAGAAAGAGAAAATTGTTGTTCATGGTGATTATGACGCTGACGGTGTTTCTGCTAGTACAATTTTGAAATCAGTTTTGACTTCACTTGGTGGCGTGGTTGATGTTTTTTTACCGCACCGAGAGAAGGATGGCTACGGTCTGAATAGTCGGACGATTGCAGAGTTTGGTCAGCAAGGTCAGAAGTTAATCATTACTTGTGATTGTGGTATTAGTAATGCTAGCGAAATTGCTCAGGCCAATACTTTAGGAATGGACGTGATTGTCACAGATCATCATCAAATACCTGAGCAATTGCCAGCCGCTTTCGCTATCATTCACCCGCGAGTAGCCGGTGAGACTTATCCTTTCAAAGAATTGGCTGGTGGGGGAGTTGCTTTTAAATTAGCACAAGGTTTATTGCGCCATGAGGATAATAACCTAACAGCAGAGCAGCGCGAAGCCAAAGAAAAGTGGCTCTTAGATCTCGTTGCTTTATCATCAGTAGCTGATATGGTCTCTATGACGGGTGAGACGAGGACACTGACGAAATACGGCCTCATTATCATGCAAAAAAATACCAGACTTGGACTCGCGGCCTTATTTAAAAATGCTGGTATTGAACCAAAAAATATCACCGAAGAAACGATTGGTTATCAGATAGCTCCGAGGATAAATGCTGCCGGACGCATGGATCATGCCAACGCAGCCTATTTCTTGTTAATGGCGGAAAATGAGCAGTCGGCAGATGAATTAGCTGTTAGTTTGAACCAAGCTAATCAAGAACGACAGAAACAAACGGAACAGATGACAGTTCAAGCCAAGAAACAGGAAATTAATCCTGATGATTCTGCTCTTTTTTTCTACGACGAGAGCTGGCCACTTGGACTGACAGGTTTAGTTGCTGGCAAATTAGTTCGGGCCTTTAGTCGACCTTGCTTCGTTATGGGACACGACGGTGATAAAGTTGTTGGTTCTGGTCGTGGCCTCGAAGGCTTGAATATTCTTGAAGGTATAGCTAGTGCTAAAGAGTTACTAATTGCTTTCGGCGGTCATCCACAGGCTTGCGGTTTTCGCTTGTTAGAAAGTAATGTTGAAGAATTCAAACAGAAAGTTTTGGCAACGATGAAGGAGCAAATGGAGTCAGTAACAACTCTTGATGAGGTGGTTATTGACGCAGAGATTCAGCTAACGGAGATTACTTGGCAAGTTGTTGATCTCTTGCGAGGCTTTGGACCGTATGGTATGCAAAATCGCGAGCCAGTATTTATCAGTCGCGGAGTTTCCTTGCTCGGTTGTCAGGCAGTAGGTAAGGATGCGACCCATCTAAAATGCAAAATCATGCAAGGAGGTCGAGCGCTTCCTGCTATTGGCTTCGGTCTGGTGACGAAAGTACCGGATAGTTCAGTTTTGATGGACGTCCTCTATACTATTAGTATCAACGAATGGAACGGCAATCGGGAAATCCAATTACAAATTAGAGATATTAAACCCGCTTAAGATTATGCGCCAATCATTATTTCAACCAGCAAGCAAATCAGCTAAGAGTGTAGGCCTGACAGCGAAAGTATTTACCGATGGCGGAGCGCGTGGTAATCCTGGACCAGCTGCAATTGGCGCCGTATTATTTGATACCAACAATGTTGAGCTGGCACACGTAAAAAAATATATAGGCGACACGACGAATAACCAAGCAGAGTATCAAGCTTTGATAGCAGGTTTGGAGCTAGCTTTGAAGCATCATGTCGCTTCCATTCATTGTTATCTTGATAGTGAGTTGGTAGTCAAACAAATTCAAGGGTTATATAAAATCAAGGAACCTTCTTTGAAGTTACTAGCTGAACAGGTTAAGCTAATGAGAACAAAATTTTCTCATTTTGCAATTACTCACGTGGCGCGCAAATACAATGCCAGAGCCGATGAATTGGTTAATCAGGCTCTTGACGAACTATAACTTGTTGTTGCCTAGTAAATATGCTAATCTGACTATTATGAAAGCTTCATTTGTTGGTCATACAGTGCAACGGAATGTACTACAACAGCAGATTGCTTCCTCAAAATCAGCCGGGGCTTATTTGATTTATGGACCAACTGGCTTGGGCAAAAATTACCTCGCTACTAATGTCATTGAGGAGCTTTTTTGTCAGGTCGGTGAGGGAGCATGTGGTCAGTGCTCGGATTGTCGTTGGCTGGCACAGAATTCTCATCCAGATATCTATCGTTTACGCTCAGATGACAGTCTTAGTGTCGACGTCGCTAGGGCTATTAATGAGTTTGCTCATACTAGCGCAGTTGGAGCCAGTGGCCACAAATGTATCGTCATTGAGCGAGCTGACACTATGACTACCGAGGCCGGTAATGCCTTATTAAAATTATTAGAGGAACCACCTAAAGGTGTTATTTTTTTTCTTTTAGCAGAACGTAGTAAGTCAGTTTTAGCTACTGTTCGTTCTCGTTGTCAGTTAATTAAACTATTACCTCTCTCCGAGACGGATATGAGACAATTACTAGCAGAATATAATCTGCCACCAGTTGAATTAAGTTTAATTTTAGGGTTAAGTCTTGGTCGTCCAGGACGAGCCATGACTCTGGCGCGTGGCCAATTAGCCGAGTATCAATTACTGATCCCTGAGTTAATGAGCTGGCTCAGAGGTGATCTGACAGCTAGTTTTCGTGCCTTGAAAGCTTGGTTGGATACTACAATCAAGGCACAAGATACTGTCGAGCAAAAACTTCAACTGATGAATAGTAGATTGAATTATTTGGAGTTGCTCTTGCGTGATGTTGTTTTTTTTCAAGTTCAGAGTGATTATGTTGTCAATCAAGCTCGGCTAGTAGAACTCCAAGCTGTCTCTCAACGTTATACTGTCAACGGACTAATGGCACTATTACAACGCGTCAGTCATTTACGGGCACAGCTAGCTACTCGTAGCAGTAACCAACAGTTGAGTTGGGAAAATTTTATTTTAAGCATTAAACAATTAGCTCAAACATCATCACTATGAAACGTTTAACTTTAGCCTTGCTACTTGTACCGTTGTTGACCGGTTGTGGTGTCATCCAGATTAATGGTGGCTCTAATTCCAAGACCGCAGCTCCTGTCGCTGGCTTTTATCGCACTATTGATCGCGGTGATACTTGGGAATTAAAAACTAGTGTCTTAGGAATTAACGGAGAAGCAAAAAGTTTCGCTGGCTCTAGCGCTATTTCTATGAGTCTCGATCCAACAGATGAAAACACTATCTATTTCGGTACAGCAGATAAAGGTTTGCTTTATACTACAAATTCGGGAGAGTCATGGTCTTATACTTTATTGGGTCAGGGCGTTGTTAATGCGCTTACTGTCGATCCTAATAGTCGCTGTACCTTGTACGCCGCCGTTTTCAATAAAATTTATAAATCAACTGATTGCGCTCGAGAATGGAAAGTGATTCACTTGAGCTCCTTGGAAGGCGAATATTTCACAACTGTGACAGTTGATCCGCAGAATAGTCGCATCGTTTATCTTGGTACACAGCGCGGAACTTTGATTCGCAGTTTGGACGCGGGATTCTCTTGGGAAGCAATTAAGTTTTTCCCTAGCCCTGTAGCGAAGCTGATCGTCAATCCAAAAAATACTCAACGCTTATTTTTAGCCACAATCTCCTCTGGTATTTATCAATCTGATGATGGTGGTATTAATTGGAAGAATTTGACTGAAAACGAAGTGCTCAATGCTGCTGAGCTGGAGAAACTCAGACTAGATCCAAAGCAAAAACCCAACGACAAAAAGATACAGCTACAGTCACTGTCAGGAGCTAAGAATTATTATGATTTACTTGAGGACCCAGCAGCTTTGGATCAATTGCTTTACGCTAGTAATTATGGTATTTTCAGGCTATCGGCTGACGGTATTTGGAGGGAAATTTCTATCTTAAATAAGCCGACACAGGAGAAAGTAGTTGCTTTGGCCCTGAATCCAAACAATAGTCAAGAGCTCTTCTTTATCACTGATGGTGCTTACTATCAGTCTGCTGACGGCGGTGTCAATTGGACAGTCAAGAAAGCTCCTGTAGCTGGTTCTCCACGTTTCTTACTAGTTAAGCCAAGTAACCCACAAGAAGCCTATATTGGTTATTATAAAGCAAAATAATTATGGATTATCGTGATGAAGCAAAAAAAGAGTTTGGTGCTGCTCTAGAACATTTGAAGGTTGAGGCTGCCAACTTACGCACAGGTAGAGCTCAAGCCTCTTTAGTTGAGTCTATTTTAGTAGACGCCTACGGGGCAAAAAGTCCGCTAGTGCAACTGGCAAGTATCTCAGTGCCTGAGGCTAGGACTTTGGCTATTCAACCTTGGGATAAGGGACTGATGAAGGATATCGAGCAAGCAATCCAAAAAAGTGAGCTCAATCTGAATCCTGTAGTCGATAGAGATATTATTCGTTTAAACTTTCCAGCTTTAACTGAAGAAAAAAGAAAAGACTTAGTAAAGATTCTACACCAAAAAGCCGAAGGAGCGAAAGTGGCAATCAAACAACGGAGAGAAAAAATTCGCGAACAAATTACTACTGATGAGAAATCTAGCGTGCTAACTGAAGATGCTAAGTTTCGTGCTTTCGATGATCTGGATAAACAAGTGAAGGAATTTCACGACGAGATCAAAGCTTTCGTCGATTCTAAAGAAACTGATATCATGACCATCTAATGCTTGTTACAATTATTACTTTCATCATAATTTTAGGCGTCCTAGTTTTTGTTCATGAGCTAGGGCATTTCGTCATGGCGCGGAAATTTGGTATCAAGGTTGATGAGTTTGGTTTTGGTTTCCCTCCGAGGATTTTCGGTATCAAAAAAGGAGAAACTATTTATAGTATTAACTGGATTCCATTGGGAGGCTTCGTCAAGATCAAGGGCGAGTCAGGAGAGGGTAAGGATCAACAAGATAGTTTTGCGGCTAAGCCAGCTTGGCAGAGAATTATTGTTTTGTCAGCAGGAGTTTTAATGAATTTTGCTTTAGCCTATGTTCTTTATACTACAGGTCACATTGTGGGTTTACCGCAACAAGTGACAGATGAAGAAGCTGCTACTTTAACAATCCGAGATTCACACGTTGTCATTGCTTCCACTGCTCCAGACAGTCCGGCAGCGAAAGCTGGTATCCTAGCTGGAGATTGGGTAGTTACGCTTGATGGTCAACCAATGACCAGTATTAACGGAACGCAAGAATATATTGCCACACATAACAAAGAGGCCATTAAATTTTCCTTACAACGACAAGGGGCTGTGAAAGAATTTTTGATTACACCGGCTATACTAGAAGCAGGCAAAGAGCCAATGATCGGTATTGGTCTGACTCGTACGGCCATTGTTCACTACAGTTTCTTTCAAGCTCTGTGGCAGGGATTAGTGACTACTTTAGCAGTGATGGTTAGCATTTTGACTGCTTTTGGACTTTTGATCAAATCATTGGTAACTAGTGGTGGCGCTGGTGCTGATCTCTCTGGGCCTATTGGTGTAGCTGTGATTACCGGTGAAGTAGTCAAGATGGGTTGGAGTTATGTTCTTAGCTTCGCTGCTATTCTCTCTATTAATTTAGGTATTGTGAATATTTTACCTTTCCCTGCTTTAGACGGTGGTCGAATCCTCTTTGTTATTATCGAGAAGATAAAGGGCCGTCCAATGAATGAACGTGTGGAACAGATTGCTCACACAGTTGGCTTCTCTTTGTTGATTGCTTTGATGGTATTCGTCACTTACCAAGATATTCTTCGTTATGGTTTACAAATTTGGGAAAAAATACAAACAATTATTCCTTCATGACAATAACCGTCCGGACAACGCAAGCACTACCAGAGCTAATCAGAAAGATTGGTTATTTTCTTAATAGTAATAATTCGGGTGAACTAAACTGCGTTAAACGTCTCAGACCTGGACAGCCATGGCCGCGCTACCATCTGTATATTAAAGAAATAAGTGACAGCTATCAGCTCAACCTTCATGTTGACCAGAAAGCCGAGACGAGGCATTATAACGCTAGCTCTGCTCATAATGGGGAATATGATGGTCCGCTAGTAGAGCAAGAAATTAATAGAATACAATCACTACTATGATCACCCAACAAAGTAAATTATTTGGTAAAACACGTAAGGATATCAGCGCCGACGAAGTCAGTACCAATGCTAAGCTGTTGATGCGAGCTGGTTTTATTGAAAAAAATATGGCTGGTGTCTATACTTTATTACCGTTGGGTTTTCGCGTTTTCAAAAAGATTGAAAATGTTATTCGCGCGGAGATGAATTCTTTAGGGGCTCAGGAATTATTAATGCCGGTCTTTCAAGATAAAGAAGTCTGGAGTCAGACAGGTCGCTGGCAAGATAAAGTTGGGGGTGTGATGTATCAGTTTCAGGATAGCAGTGGTAAAGACCTTGGCTTAGGGCCGACTCATGAAGAAACAATTGTGGATTTAGTAAAACGTCAGATTAAGTCTTACAAAGATTTACCGGTTTTTGTTTACCAAATTCAGAATAAATTTAGAGACGAACCTCGTGCTAAATCTGGTATGTTGCGCACGCGAGAGTTTTTCATGAAAGATCTCTATTCTTTCACCCGTTCAGCTGAAGAAACTGCAAAGTTCTATCAGTTGGCTCATGATTCTTATCTTAAGATTTTCAAAATACTTGGTTTGACTGCCTTTTCTGTCGAAGCTTCAGGCGGCAGCATGAGTAAGAAATTTTCTCATGAATTTATGGTCGTTACCTCTGCTGGCGAAGATCAGACCTTGTATTGTACTAAATGTGGCTGGGCTCAGAATATGGAAATTGCGAAATTAAAGGTGGGGGATGCGTGTCCGAACTGTGCCACCGTCTTAGAAGTCGCCACAACGGTCGAGGCTGGTAACATTTTTGATCAGGAAACTTTATTCACTGAGAAGATGGGCGCTGTCTTTACAGACCAAGACGGTAAACAGAAGCCAATCTACATGGGCGCTTATGGTATTGGCTTGGGTCGAGCTATGGGTACTATTGTTGAGGCTAGTCATGATGACAAAGGGATTATCTGGACCCCACAAGCTACACCTTATGAGGCTCATATACTACTAATCTCTGACAAACCAGAGGTTCGTGCCTCAGCAGAAAAATTAGCCGCTGATTTAGCAGTTTCTTATGATATCCTGTTTGATGATCGTGATGCTAGCGCTGGTCAGAAGTTTGCAGACGCCGATTTGATTGGTATTCCAGTACAGATTATCTTTGGTGATAAACGTGCACCGCAGGTGGAGTATAAGTTGCGAGCAACTGGTGCATCAGAAGTAGTTGATATAAGTGCTATTAGTAAAATCATGACAGATACTTATGCTGAAAAGCTTCTTCGGTAAATTTTCTAAAGATCTGGGTATCGATCTCGGTACCGCGAATACCTTGGTGTACGTCAAAGACCAAGGTATTGTTATCAATGAGCCATCAGTGGTGGCAATTAACAATCGTACAGATCAAATATTAGCTGTTGGTCAGGATGCCAAGACCATGGTGGGTAAAACTCCAGGACACATTACAATTATAAGGCCAATGGTCGATGGTGTTATCTCTGATTTTGAAGTGACAGAGAAGATGTTGAAGTATTTCATCGACAAAGTACATAAAGAAAGTTTTACCTTAATGCCTCGTCCAAGAGTTGTAGTAGCTATTCCGTTAGACATTACCGAAGTAGAACACAAAGCTGTGGAAGACGCCGCCACTAGCGCTGGTGCACGAGAGGTAATGTTGATAGAACAGCCAGTAGCAGCCGCCATTGGAGCGGGGCTACAAATTCAGGAAGCAACAGCTAACATGATAGTTGAAATAGGTGGTGGTACTACGGAAATTGCTGTTATCTCTTTGGGTGGCGTAGTTACCTGGAAATCATTGAAGTTAGCTGGTGAGAAATTCAACGAAGCTATCATTCAGTACGGTCGAGATAAGTTTAATCTTATTATTGGCGAGCGCACGGCTGAGAAGATCAAAATTGACGTCGGCTCTGCCCAGCCTTTAAAAGAAAGGCTAGAGGCTACTATTCGTGGTCGTGACGTCATAACTGGTTTACCAAAAGAGGTAACAATTACTGACGCTGATATTCGTGAGGCCTTAGCAAAATCGTTACGTATCATTTGTGAAAACATTAAGCTCACTATTGAGAATACACCGCCGGAATTAGTGGCTGATTTGTATCAACGGGGTTTAATTTTATCTGGAGGTGGCGCTTTGTTACGTGGATTGGATACGATGATCGAACACGAGACCAAAATTCCCGTCACCGTAACTAACGATCCTTTGACTAGCGTTGTTCGCGGTACGGGTATTGTTTTGGAAGATTTTGATAATTTGAAAGAAATTCTTCTACCATCGACGCGTGATGGTCGCTGGAAATAATATATAACTATGGGCAGACGTCAAAATAGAATCGCGGTCAGTAGCTTGGCTGTTTTTTCTTTCTTCCTTTCTTTGGTCATTGTGCCGAAGTTTTTTACTTCAAATCCAGTTATTACCGGACTTTTCTCTCTGGAGTATGCCATTAGACCGATTCGTGGAGCTGAAGATAACAGTGAGGTCAAACAATTAGCTCTCAAATTAGCCGCTTTGAATCAAGTGGCTCAAGAAAATACTCGCTTGAAAGAATTACTAAAATTCTACTCTAATCATAATTACTCTCACGTGGTTAGTTATATAACCAGCCATGATTTGCTAAATAGTAACTTAATAAATTTAGCAGTTGGTAGTGCTGATGGTGTGGCGGTTGGTCAAGCTATAATAGTTGATGACGGTATTATCATTGGTAAAATAATCAAAGTTCAGGATCATAAAGCTATTGGCGAGCTATTGACTAGCGACTTTAGTAAACTGACAGTTAGTTCAGCCGAATCCCAAGAAACCACTGGTCTAGTAGTTGGTTCATTAGGAAACTCACTGGCAATGCAATTTATTCCCAACACTACCAATCTAGAAGCACGTCAGTTGATAGTTACTTCAGGTTTAGAGAGTGCCATTCCCCGTGGTTTAGTAGTGGGTTTAGTTGAAACCATCACTGCGCCGGAGTCGACGGTTTATAAAGTAGCCAGCATTAAGCCTACTGTTAATTATCAAAATTACTTTTTAGTCTCGGTTATTACGCAATAAACTGATGAAAACGGCCATCTTTTCTCTCATCGGAGCAATTTTAGCCATAGTATATATGGTTTTTTTGGCACCAATAACCATTTTTTCACTATTATTGTTACCGCTTTCCTGGATTACAGCAGTTTGGATGCTTCATGGTCTTAGTCGTGCTTACATTGTCGCTCTTTTTGTCGGTATCCTACTTGACCTTCATTACTATAACTTTGGCTTATTAACGCTCATTATTTTAGTTTCTTTGTCGCTGGTCTATTTTGTACATATTACAGTTATTTCTAGCACAAACGCAGCCTCAACCTTGATTCTTGGTCTACTATTACCCCTGATAGTCTGTTTATTGCTCTGGGTTAGTTTGGGATTATCTAACGGATTTCATTATTATAATTTTTCTTGGAGTTTTATAACTCTGATAATAATCTCCAGTCTATCTCTCTCAGCTCTCACGTCTGGTTATTGTTGGATTTTTCGCCGAATCAAGAATTAAAATATGCTTGATAATCCATTTAAAATTCAGGAGGGATCATTCCGCGAGGGTAAGATCCAAAATTTCACCGCTGACAGAGAAGAAGGAGATGCGGTATATTTTTCTCATTCCGATTCTTGGATCGGTAAGAGCCTGAAAAGTCAAACAACCTATCTCTTTTACGGTTTAGTTGTGGCTTTTTTGACTCTTCTATTTTCTCGCGCTGTCTATCTACAAATTGTTAGCGGTCCAAAATATTTACAGCAAGCTGAAGGCAATAGATTAAAGCAAGTAGTAGTTCGCGCTCCTCGTGGTATTATCTATGACCGTAATGGTAAGCCTTTAGTTTACAATAGCTCATTTTTCTTTCTCTATATTAATCCACTAGATTGGCCAAAAGAAGCTCAGCAACAGCAGGCTTTAACATCAAATATTGGTAATATTTTAGCCATTCCTGATTGGCAACCGAAACTTGATCTAGCAAGTTATCAACCGATTCTAGTAGCAGAGAAATTGCCTTATGAACAAGCCTTGAGATTATTAGCTCTTTCGCGGACGGAGACAAGCATACAGGTGACGCTGGAACCGAGCAGAAGTTATATCGCTGATAATGCCTTAGCTCACGTTATCGGCTATACAGGAAGCTTGTCAGATAGCGATAAAAAAAACCCGCAACTGCAAACTTACGCGCATAATGATTTAATCGGTAAAACCGGTATTGAGTTTCAGTATGAAAGCAAACTTCGAGGTCAAAATGGTTATGAGCAAATAGAAACCGATGCTCTGGGTCGTGATTTAGAGCGCGTAGCTTCGAAAACACCAATCAAAGGTAATGATATCTATTTGTCATTAGACTTAGAGATTCAAAAGAAACTCTATACTTCTTTGCAAACTATTAGTAATGACTATGGGAAAAAACGTTCAGCAGGAATTGTTATGGATCCGAGAAACGGTGAAATATTAGCCGCAGTATCTTTACCTTCATTTGATAATAATTTATTCAGCTCACGTTTATCAGAGAAAGATTATCAGACTTTAATAACTAATGAAGACAAACCGCTCTTCATGCGCTTATTTAGTGGTGAGTATCCTCCGGGATCAACTTTCAAAATTGTTATGGCCAGTGCGGGTTTGCAGGAGGGTGTTATTACTGATCGGACTACGGTCAATAGTACTGGCGGTGTAAAAATAAATAGCTCATTTTTTCCTGATTGGAAACCACAAGGTCATGGTCTGACAAATATTTATCACGCTTTGTCAGACTCAGTGAACTCCTTCTTCTATATTCTTGGTGGCGGTGATAATAAAACAATAGTTGGTCTTGGACTTGATAAGATTAGGAAATACTCCGGCTTATTTAATCTCGGTAAAGAGATTGGAATCGATTTTCCCAATGAGGCTGACGGCTTCGTACCTTCAGCTGATTGGAAACAAGAAGTGAAAGGCGAACGTTGGTTTTTGGGCGATACTTATAACCTTTCAATCGGTCAGGGTGATCTAACAACAACCCCTTTACAAGTCGCCTACTATACCTCTATAATTGCCTCAAAGGGCCAATTGATCAGGCCTCATTTTTTGAAAGCCGTCAGCTCAGATTCTGAACCCGTAGCTATTGACTACCCAGTAACTAAGGCTTCCTGGCTTAGCGCGGAAAACATTTCTATCATTACGAAAGGACTCAAAGAGACTGTCAGCGAGGGTACTGCTAAGAGTTTACAGAGCGTTAATATACCAGTAGCAGGAAAAACAGGGACAGCTCAATTTAATAAGAACAAAATTCCCCATTCTTGGTTTACTGGCTTTGCTCCGGCAGACAATCCTGAGCTTCTGGTTACTATTCTAGTCGAAGAGGGTGGAGATATTGGCTACGCAGTTAAGGCAAGTCGTTTATTTTTAGAATCAATGTACAATAAATAATTAACTAGGAATTATCATCATGAGTGATACTATCGTACTTTCTCCAGCGGGGAAGAAAAAATTAGAAGAAGAGCTAGAAGATTTGAAACGCAATAAACGCAAGCAAATCGCCGAACGTATTAGTACAGCTAAAGAGTTTGGTGATTTGTCAGAAAACGCGGAATATCATGAAGCCAAAGAGGAGCAAGCTTTCATTGAGGGTCGGATTATTGAATTAGAGCATATTTTGAAAGTAGCAGAGGTTGTGGACTCTGCAGATTCTACTACTGTCACCGTTGGCTCCAAAGTGACATTAAAAAAGAATAATATTGATTTACAAGTTGAAATTGTTGGAGCTACTGAAGCTAACCCATCAGAAGGTAAAATATCTTTGGAATCACCACTAGGTCAGGCTCTCTTTGGTAGAGAGATAGGTCAATCATTTGAATTAGAGACTCCGGGTGGGACCAATCATTATCTTATTGAAGTTATTAAATAGTTAGAACATGTTTGTCAAGAAAATTGCTATAGATCTAGGTACAACAACCACGCTGGTAGCGTTACCCAAGCGCGGTATTATTATTAATGAACCTTCAGTGGTAGCAATTTCCGTTATTGATAAAAGAGTTTTAGCGGTTGGTGATGAAGCCAAAGAAATGATTGGACGTACACCAGATACAATCATTGCTTCTCGTCCATTAAAAGATGGGGTGATCGCTGATTATCGGACAACAGAAAGCATGTTGAAATACTTCATTAGCAAAGCGACAACGGGATTACGTTTCTTTCGTCCCGAAGTCATGATTGCTGTACCTGCTGGTATTACGTCTACTGAACGTCGTGCTGTCATCGATGCTGCTACCAATGCTGGAGCTCGAGCAGCCTATATTATTAAGGAGCCAATTGCCGCCGCTATTGGTGCCGATATACCCATTGGCTCTGCTTCTGGGCATATGATTGTTGATATGGGTGGCGGGACATCTGAAATTGCTGTTATTTCACTTGGAGGATTGGTCGCGAATACTTCTGTTAGAATTGGTGGTAATAAATTTGATGCCGCTATCCAAGAATATATCAAGCGCAAATATAATATGGCAATTGGCGAACGTACAGCTGAAGAATTGAAAATTAAAATTGGTTCGGCGCAATATTTACTCAAAGGTGAAAAGCTAGAAATGGAAGCTAAAGGTCGAGACCTAATTTCCGGGTTACCCCGCAGTATTCGCGTCTCTTCTGATGATATTACCGACGCTTTACAAAATGAATTACAGGGTATAATTAATGCAGTAAAATCTGTCCTTTATAAAACACCTCCAGAGTTATCAGCAGACGTCATAGACAAAGGCATGGTTCTTTCTGGCGGTACTTCATTGTTGAGAAATATGGATAAGTTATTGTCTCAAGCTACTGGCGTGCCAGCCTTTAATGCCGATGAGGCGCATCTTTGTGTGGCCAAAGGTACTTGTGTTGCTTTAGAGAATCTTGATTCATATAAACGCAGTATCCTGTCTGCTCGTTAGAATATTGACAAATTTGTCATTTTATAGTATTTTCTTAGTGCTTGTGTGTCTGAGATGATCGCCACCCGTCGCCAAGGCTATGGGTGGAGGAAAGTCCGAACACCACAAAAAATGGTAGTTGGTAACGCCAACCTGTGGGATTGGTAACGATTCTACAAGGACAAGTGCAACAGAGAATATACCGCCCCGAGCGAAACCGTAAGGTGGAGTCGAGGGGTAAGGGTGAAAATGTGAGGTAAGAGCTCACGCGTCTAGCTAGTGATAGTTAGAAAGAGGTAAACTCTACCTGGTGCAAAGCTAAATAGGTCGAGCTCAGCTCGACGGGTAAGCTGCTTGAATTCACAGGCAACTGTGAATCTAGATAGATGATCATCATTCGGCTCGCTTTGCTCGCTCATGACAAGTCACCCTTTTGGGGGATTTATAGTGAGCGATCGCCGAAAGGCGAGAGTCGAACTACAGAATTCGGCTTATTAGACATACAAGCAATGAAAAAATTCGACCTCATTATTAGTGTTCTGCTAGTTCCCTTGGACTATTTGATGCTACTTGTAGCAGGGCTTATTAGTTACTCATTACGTTATCAAGAATTGGTGACTCAGGTCAGGCCAGTTTTTTTTGATGTTTCATTTTCTAGCTATTTTTTTTCCTTAGCTTCTGTAGCTCTTTTTGCCTTAGTTATCTTTGCTTGGTCTGGTTTGTATAGCATCAAAACCTCTATGCAGACATTTGATGAATTTAAACAGGTTTTTTTGGCTGTCTCTACTACTTTTTTGGTTATAATTATTACAATATTTTTACGCCGTGAACTTTTTTCCTCTCGGTTTATTATTCTGACAGCTTGGGTCTTAGCAATTATTATGGTTTTTCTAGGGCGCTGGATACTCTTCAAACTAAAAAGTATTTTGCTGTCTCGTGGAGTTGTAGCATATCACTACGTTTTAATCGGAACAGGACCAGCGCATGATCGCATTAGAGATTTCTATCAGCAACACAAAGGCTTGGGCTATACTTTAATTGGCGAGTGGCCAGCTTTTAGCCCTGAAGCCGCAGCTGGTATTGTGGAGCTGACAAAACAATCTGTTATAGATGAGATTATTGTTACTGATCCAGATAATAACCGAACGGAATTAATGCAGATTATGCAATTTACCAGCGAGCATCATTTGCCACTTCGCTATGTCGCTGGTCTGCAAGATAGCCAGTTGGTAAATTTTGAAATGACTTCTTTAGCTGGTTATCCAGTAATCCGTATCAAAAGAACCTCACTAGAAGGCTGGGGTAAAGTAGTCAAACGTCTGTTTGATATCATTGCTTCGGCTATTTTATTGGTAGTGCTTCTACCTTTAGGTTTATTGATCAGTCTGGCTATTCTCAGCGACACCAATGGTCCAATCATCATTAAACTAAAACGAGTCGGTCAATACGGTCAGATATTTACTTTGTTAAAGTTCCGCTCAATGGTCAATAATGCGCACCTGCAAAAGAAGGAAATTCTCCAATTTAATGAACGCACAGATGGTCCGTTATTCAAAATGAAAAATGATCCACGCATTACCAAAGTGGGAGTTTTTTTGCGACGTTCTAGTCTTGATGAATTACCACAGCTTATTAACGTTTTGCTCGGAACTATGAGTTTAGTAGGTCCGCGACCGCATGAACCTGAAGAAGTTTCTAAGTACACAAGTCAATACAAAAAATTACTAAATATTAAACCTGGCATTACAGGGGCTGCCCAGGTATCAGGTCGGTCTAAACTGCTGTTTGAAGATGAGGCTAAAGTCGATATCTACTATATTGAAAACTGGACACTTATCGAAGATATTAAAATTTTGGCGAAAACTCCGGCAGCTGTGATTAATTATAAAAACGTTTACTGATGAAGTTGGCTTTAGCTCATGACCACTTGTTTCAATCTGGCGGGGCAGAAAATATTCTGCACGAATTTTCCCAATTATACCCCCAAGCCCCCATCTATACTTTAATTCACAATCGACATCAAAGTAAGTATTTCGAACAAGCTAGAATTATTACTTCATATTTACAGAGACTGCCAGCTAGCCAACAATACTTCAAATATTTACTACCATTAATGCCGAACGCTTGGGAGCGTTTTGATTTTTCTGATTTTGATGTTGTATTGTCCTCAAGCTCAGCATTTGTTAAAGGTATTATTACATCACCAAAAACCATCCATATCAGTTATTGTCATAGCCCGACTCGTTACCTGTGGAGCGACAGTTTACGTTACTTACAGGAACTGCCGTTAATAGAGCCGGCAAAATCTTATCTTTATCATGTTTTAACGCGCTTACGAGTATGGGACCAAGCAGCCGCTTCTCGAGTCGACTATTTTATCGCGAACTCCAACTACATAGCTGACCGTATACAAAAGTATTATCGACGTCCAAGTGTTGTCATCTATCCGCCTGTACCAACGAAAAATTTTTCCTTAAGCGCAAAACAAGACAAGTTCTATCTATTAGTTTCTCGTCTTAGACCCTATAAACGTGTCGATATAGCTATCAAAGCTTTTAACGCTTTACGACTGCCGCTGTATATCATTGGCAGTGGAGAAGAAATGCAACGATTGCGTCGTTTAGCTAAGCCAAATATTACCTTCTTAGGAGAGCTAGCGGATCAAGAGCGTAATGCTTTTTTATCGCGCTGTCAGGCACTAATACACCCTCAGGAGGAAGATTTTGGCATTACTGCGGTAGAAGCCATGGCCTCGGGTCGTCCTGTAATAGCTTATAACCGCGGAGGAGCTTGTGAATCTATTCTTCCTGGAGTCACGGGAATTTTTTTCTCAGAGCAAAATTGGGAAGCCTTAGCTGACTCTGTCATCCGTTTTCGAGTTAACGACTTTGATCCGCTAATTATTCGGCAACACGCAGAAACTTTTGATTCTAGTATTTTCCAGAAAAAGATTACCGAATTTATCGCGCAAGCTAAAACGTCAACATATGAAAAGCTTAGCCATTGATGTTCGGGCTTTAATGTCAGATGCTCTCACCGGTATAGGTGTCTACGAGTACAAACTGATTGAAGCGCTAATTACCACAAACCCAGATATTGCTTTCAAACTGTGGACTGCTGGAGCAAATTTAGGAAACATAAACCACATCGAGCGACTAACTCAAATTAGACAAGATCAACATCTACACTATAATAAATCCAATAGATATTTTAATCTCCTTTGTGCTGCTGGTTGGTCTGGTTCCAGCCTCTACAAACAGATAGAATCAGATAACTACTTTTTTCCTCACCCAAATTTTATACCATTACCAGCGCCGAAACCCTTTGTGGTCACAGTTCATGATTTGTCATTTTTACACCAACCTTCATGGTACGATGTGAAGGGTCGCTTATGGCATTATGCTTTACGGCTTAATGAAGTACTGACAGCGGCTCATGATATTATTGCTGTCTCAGAATCAACAGCAGAGAGCATTCAACATTTCTTTCCTCAAATTACTTCTGCAAAAATTAGAGTAATCCACAATGGCTTAACTCATGATGTATTAAGTCAGGCAGAAGTACAGTCGATAGAAGAAAAGTTACAACTTCCATCATCATTCTTGCTTTACGTTGGTACTTTGGAGCCACGCAAAAATTTAGCTAGCGTTATTGCCGCCTATTTGGAAGTAAGAAAAAGTAATCCAGATTTAAAACTTGTTATAGCTGGTAAGTTTGGCTGGTCACAAAATCAGCAGGTGTTAAGAAAACGCTATCAGAGTGATCTAATCTGGCTCGACTATGTTTCTGAGCGAGAAAAATTTGCACTATATCAATTAGCTAGAGTATTTATTTGGCCTTCCTTCTATGAGGGATTTGGCTTTCCGCCTTTGGAAGCAGCTGTCTATGGCACACCAGTAATAACCAGCTTTACTACCGCCATGCCAGAATTATTGGAAAATAATGCTTGGTATGTTAATCCTTATAACTACCAAGAATTGGCACAGGTGATTTTACAAGTTCTAGCGCTTCCTGTGGAACGAAAGTTAAATCTCAACCTTCTAAATCGTTACAACTGGCAGGCCGCAGCGGAAAAAACCTTGACCTTAATCAATAATCTATGAAGATTGGCATTGACGCACGTTTCTATGGTCTGCACGGTGGATTAGGTCGGTACGTTTCCGAGCTTGTCAGGGAGTTGATTAACCTGCAATCTGAGCATGATTTCTATCTATTCCTACCGCCGGACAGTGGACTGGAGACTGTTAATCCTAAGATCCACTTAATTTCAACTAATATACCTTGGTATGGTTGGCGCGAGCAGATTTTTTTGCCTCAATTATTAAATCGCTATCATCTAGATTTAGTGCATTTCCCTCATTTTAATTTACCCCTACTATATCGGCGACCTTTTGTTGTCACTATTCATGATTTAATTCTTCTAACTATACCCGTTTCGGCTCGCGCGACTAATCTTGGTCCTTTCTTCTATTGGTTAAAACGTCAAGCATACCACCTAACTTTGCGACGAGCAGTAAAAAGATCACAATATATTCTTGCCACGTCACAGCATACGAAAAAAGATATCTTGAAATTCTTCGCAGTGCCAGCTGAAAAAATTACAGTTACTTACCAAGCATCTCGTTGGCCTGTTCAGGATTCATCTCAAAGTAGAAAAAAACAACTACTTTATGTCGGTAATTGCTATCCACATAAAAATGTTGATTTTCTTATGGAGGCCTTTTCGACTTTTAATCAGAATCATCCGGAATACTCTTTAATTATTGCTGGACATCAAGACAGTTTTTTCGCTGCGATGAAGAAACTAAAAAATGAGAGGTTTGAAGCTGTTCCGATTACATTTATTCCCGACGCTACGGACGATCAGCTGTCTGAGCTGTATCAAACCTCGGAAATCTATATCTTCCCGTCAAAGTATGAGGGCTTTGGCATTCCAGGTTTAGAGGCGATGTCTTTTGGTTTACCTGTGTTAGCGGCTAATAGTAGCTCCTTACCTGAAGTCTATGGTTCTGCAGCTAGCTACTTTGAAACTAATAACCATGATGATTTCCTCACTAAATTGTCTCAACTGTGTGCAAGTGAAACAGAACGCGAACGATTACGAGTTTTAGGAGTAGAGAGGGTTCAACAGTTCAGCTGGCATCAATTGGCTGTGGATACTTTAGCTCTTTACGAAAAGACTATGAGTTAGTATAATGTAGCCATATAATCGCAAATTTGATGGCTAATAATAACGACCAATTACCTAAAGAAACATTTGATCAGGATATTGATCAATTTTTATTTGGCTCAGACGATGTTAACAGCTATAGCTTGATTAGTAATGGAAAAAATAGACTAGAAGCAAAGAAAAAGATAGCTCGTTTGATTCATCAAGACGTCGCTGAAGCGCAAGGTGCGAAGTCCGTACAGGCTAAAAAAAGCACGGCCATTTCTACTGTAACACTAAGTCAAACTAAAAATAGTTCAAAATACCTAGCTGACCTAAGGCCACAAAATAATACAGTTAGACGTAAGTGGAGTCAGCTGGAGCAACCAAAGAGAAAGGCGGGTATTTTTGTCTGGCCTAAATATCAGCAAAATAGACCAAGAGCGAAACAAGCTTCTAACATTAAACTTGGTGGTTTAGATGTTACAAGCTTACAACCACAACTTTCAAGCAGTCGAAACGTCGTCGTAAAATCTAGCGAGAAGGTCTTGAGCGAAACGAAAGAGGCATTTCAGGTCCATTATTTGAAAGCAAGTTTTGTATTTGCCGTAGTTTTTCTCATTTTGGTTGTACCTGTGAAAACACTGTGGCTAGCTGAGAATGTCTCGAGAACACAGGTAAACATTTTGGCTCAAGGAAAACAAGCCATAGCGAATTTACAGGGAGGACTGAATGCCATTAATGCACAAGACTATTCCGACGCTAAGGCTAAATTTTTACTAGCTGAGGCTGATTTCACCGGTATTAAAGATCAAGTACAGACCTACAATGCTACGGTCTTGTCTTTGGTCGAAGCGTTGCCATCATTGGGACCGAAAGTTGCTTTTGCTAACCAACTAATAGAAGTAGGCCAAAGTCTCTCACAAGCAGCGGCAATTTTAAGTGCTACAGCTAGTGGTGAGGAAAGTATTACTGTTAGCTTAGATAGCCTAGCCGAAAGGGTTAAAAACGTAAGTATTGTTTTAAATAAAGCCAGTAAAACCTTAGAACTGATCACTGTTACTGATCTACCTGAAGAATACCAAGGTAGAGTAAGTGAGATTAAGCGGACCTTACCTTCTTTTGTCCAGCAGCTACAGAGGGCCGAGGGTATTTTTCATGTTAGTAATACTTTACTTGGCGGACAGAAATTATCCAGAGTGCTCTTTGTTTTCCAAAATAACCGAGAGATACGAGCTACTGGAGGCTTCGCCGGTAGTTTTGCCGTTGCTGACTTTGAGGCTGGCAAAATGACCAAATTTGATTTACCTGGTGGGGGAACATACGATGTAACTGCCGGCCTGAAGACAACCATTGTACCGCCCTATGCTTTACAACTACTAGGTAACTCATGGAATATGTGGGATGCTAATTGGTGGCCTGATTTTCCGACATCAGCGAAGAAAATGGCCTGGTTTTATCAAAAGTCTGGCGGCACAACCGTTGACGCTGTTGTCGCAATTAATTCCGATGTTTTACAACAATTATTGACGGAAATTGGACCAATTGATTTACCTGAGTATGGTGTGACTGTCAACTCAGCTAATGTCTATGAGGTGCTACAGCAAGAAGTTCAAGTTGACTATGATAAAACTCTTAACCAGCCAAAAAAGGTGTTAACTGATTTAGCGCCAATCATTATTGAAAAAGTTTTAGCCTATCCTAAAAAGTTGAAAATCGGAGAACTGCTTTTGAAAGCAATCGATCAAAAAGATATTCAATTCTATTCTAATGATCCCGAAAGCACCGAACAGCTCGATAATCTTGGTTGGTCTGGTAAAATAGCTAGCAACCCAGGTGGAGATTACCTCCAAGTAGTGTCTACTAATCTTGGTGGTGGGAAATCCGATGCCTATATTCAGCGCCATGTTGATCATCGAGCAGATATTCAGGCCAATGGAGATATCATCGTGACAACTACTTTAACTAAGACTAACGATGCCCCAGCAAGCGATGTTCTTGGTTATCTCAATAATGTTGATTTCCTGCGCTTTTATGTACCACAAGGTAGCACACTTCTTTCAGCAAGTGGTTTTCGAGCTCCTGATAGCTCACTCTTCAGTCAGATAGACTCAACCTTTACTGTTGATCAGGATTTGAAGGGAATTAGTGGTGACAGTACTATTGATGACGCTAGTGGAGTACGTATTTCACAGGAATTTGATAAAACTGTTTTCGCCCACTGGATGCAGGTAAAACCAGGTGCTACAGCTTCAGTTTCTATTACTTACCGTCTACCGCAAAAAATTTACCTCTCCACGAATAGCGGCTCACTTTTTATTAATTACTGGAGCCCTGAGTATCAAGATGTAGATTCTTACAGCTTATTACTTGAACGCCAATCTGGCATTCATAATATGACTTTCGATTCTTCCGTAGTACTTGATCCGTCTTTGATTACTGTCTGGCATGAC
The DNA here is from genome assembly GCA_964487895.1 of uncultured Gammaproteobacteria bacterium. GTDB lineage: Bacteria > Patescibacteriota > Patescibacteriia > UBA1558 > 2-01-FULL-52-15 > CAYYYA01. The sequence goes on along the minus strand of CAZASM010000002.1, from coordinate 18,624 downwards.
GCTCTGCATCCAGAATCACTAGCTGTCAACCAACGAGTTATTAATTATGCCGGATCTTTAACGACGAAAGATTTTTTTAGTATTTTAGTTGCCCACCAATAAGGAAATAATTAGTGAAACTTTTTCACAGATTGAACTCTACTATCAGCGGAGGGGCAGTAATAATTGCCTTCTTTTCGATTATTAGCAAAGTACTTGGGTTGCTACGCGATCGTCTTTTGGCCAGTCAATTTGGTGCTGGCGCTCAATTGGATGTCTATTTTGCTGCTTTTAAAATACCGGATTTTATTTTTAATATATTAATCCTCGGGGCCTTATCTGTTGCTTTCATACCAGTATTTCAAAAAACATATAACAAAGATCCACAGCGCGGTTTAGAGGTTTCACAAACAATTCTGACTATTTTACTTTTGATAGTCGGCAGCTTAGCGGTCTTAGCGGCCATATTTATGTTTCCGCTGATGAAACTACTAGTTCCTGGATTTACTAGCGAACAACTGAATCAGACTGTTGACTTGACTCGAATTCTTTTGTTGGCAATTATATTTTTTACTGCTAGTAATGTCATGAGTGGGGTGTTAAACGCCTGGAACCGTTTCCTAACTTTCTCTATTAGTTCAGTTCTTTATAATTTAGGCATCATTATTGGAATAGTTTTTTTGTATCCGTTATTTGGCATAGCCGGGTTGTCTTGGGGCGTTGTTTTGGGTGCTGCTGCTCATTTTTTAGTTCAATTTGCTGAAGCATATAGATTGGGCTGGAGATACAAAGTCATTTTTCATTTAGTACCGGAGGTCAAAAGGATCTTTAAGCTGATGCTACCACGCATGATTGGCTCTGGCGCTACTCAATTCAATCTAGTATTTATTACAGCTATTGCTTCACAATTACCGCAAGGAAGTTTATCAATATTTAATTTAGCTAGTAATCTCCAGAGCTTCCCTAGTAGTATTTTTGGTATCTCTTTGGCAGTGGCTAGCTTTCCTCATATTACTAAGTTTGCTTCTGAAAATAATCACGCTGCCTTTCAAAAAATATTTTCGCTTCAGTTTCGACGTATTTTATATTTTATTATTCCTATCTCGGTATTGATTTTGATACTTAGAGCCCAGCTGGTTCGAGTTATTCTTGGAAGTGGTTCATTTGATTGGACCGATACCAAGTTAACAGCTAATACTTTAGGAATTTTTGCAGTTTCAATCTTTGCTCAAGGATTAATACCTTTAGTCAGTCAAGCCTTCTATGCCCATGAGGACACAAAAACCCCAATGGTTGTGGGCTTGATTAGTACGGTTTTTAATAGTATATTGGCTATTCTACTAGCAAGTAAGTTCGAAGTGCTAGGTCTGGCAGCTGCTTTCAGTATTGCCAGTATCGCCACTCTGGTTACTTTAGCAATTATTCTGCACCTTCGAATCAAAGCGATACCAGAGAAAGAGCTATTCAGCTCTATTCTGCGCATTGGCTTGGCAGCTTGCGCTGCAGGCTTAGTGACCTATGTCACGCTCTACCCTTTGGCTAATCTACTTGATACTAGAACTTTCGCAGGCATCTTCATGCAGGGACTGCTAGCAGGTACTGTAGGATTGATTACTTACGGACTGATTACTTTAGTAGCAAATTTTCCAGAAATTGCTTTTGCTCAGTCCTACTTTAAAAAATACCTGAAACAAATTAAAACCGTTTTTTCTAACTCCTAATGGAAATTAAAAACTTTTGTATCATTGCTCATATTGATCACGGTAAGTCAACTCTGGCTGACCGTTTTATTCAATTGACAGGAACAGTCGCTGAGCGTGATATGAAAGATCAACTATTGGATCAAATGGAGCTCGAACGGGAAAAAGGCATTACAATTAAACTGCAACCAGTTACGATGCGCTGGAAAGGTGTTGAACTGAATTTAATTGACACCCCTGGCCATGTTGACTTTACTTATGAAGTTTCTCGCTCTTTAGCTGCTGTCGAAGGCGCAGTTTTATTAGTTGACGCTACTCAAGGTATCCAAGCGCAGACATTATCTAACCTTTTTTTGGCTATGGATCAAAATCTGACAATTATTCCTGTCGTCAATAAAATAGATTTACCAGCTGCCGATGTCGCAGCGACCAAAAAGGAAATTATAACATTATTAGGATGTACAGAAGACGATATTTTAGCCATCTCCTCGAAAACAGGCGAAGGAGTTACAGACCTATTAGACCGAATCGTTGAGAGAGTACCGAGTCCAAAGATTCCGGTGGACACAACCAAGGGACTGATATTCGACTCTTTATATAATGAGTTCAAAGGTATCGTTATCTACTTACGGATAATGTCTGGCAGCTTAAAGTGTGGAGATACAATTCGTTTTCTAGCCAATGATGCTCGAGCGGAAGTGCTAGAGGTTGGACGATTCCGACCGCAGATGTCAGCAACGGACGTTCTAGCAGCAGGGCAAATTGGCTATGTCATAACAAATATTAAAGCTATTGACCACGCCAAGGTGGGTGACACCATTACTAGTGAGCTGACAGGGGCTGTAGTGGCTTTACCCGGCTATAAAGAGGTCAAACCTATGGTTTACGCAGGAATATTCCCAGAAGATGGAGCTGATTATAATCAATTGCGTGAAGCTATACTAAAGCTAAAGCTCAACGATTCCAGTCTGCAATTCGAACCAGAAAATTCCCCAGTTCTGGGATTTGGTTTCCGCTGCGGCTTTTTAGGGTTGCTACATTTAGAAATATTTCAGGAACGTTTATTACGTGAATTTTCTTTACAAATAATTATTACCGCACCTTCAGTAGCTTATCAAGTACTGTTAAACTCTAAAGCTGTATTAACTATTACTTCAGCCAGCTCACTACCTGATCCTAGTAGTATCGATACTATCTCAGAACCTCTGGCAATTTTACATCTTTTAACTCCCCAGCCTTACATGGGAAGTTTAATGAATTATATCTCTACTATGTTTGGTAAGTTGATGAACACTACTTTTTTAGATGAACAAAGAGTACTTTTGCAGTATCACATACCTTTAAGCAGTATTCTCACCGACTTCTATGACAAAATTAAGAATATTTCCTCTGGTTATGCTTCTTACAATTATGAAGTTACTGGCTATGAAGTTTGTGACGTAGTAAAACTTGATATTTTGGTGGCGGAGGAGCCGGTGCCAGCCTTAACTTCGTTGGTTTACCGCTCTCAAGCTCAAGAAATCGGCAAAAAAATTGTTTTTCAATTAAAGGATGTAATTCCTAAAAAACAGTTTATTATTAAGATTCAAGCTGCTATCGGTGGTAAAATTGTTGCTTCAGAGCGTATCTCGGCTTTGCGTAAGGATGTCACGGCTAAATTGTACGGTGGGGACGTGACACGAAAAAGAAAACTGCTCGATAAGCAGAAAAAAGGTAAAAAAAGAATGATGGAAACTGGTAATGTTGAAATTCCGACAAGCGCCTATCTAACGATACTGAAACGTTAAAGCGAGCCTACAAAGGATAACAGTACCATCGAGATAATTACCATAAAGGACAAGACAATCCAGACCAGTCGAATAATATTTCTTTTTTTCATTATTACAGTATACCCAATTAATAGGATACTGCCTAGATTGAAAATTTGACCTATAATCTGTATACTATTAGCATGGGAACTGAACACAGTAATTTCTTTGGTCGCTTATTAAAATCGAAGATTTTTTTTATTATTATAGTTATTCTATTTGCTATTAGTTCTTTAGAATTGCTTAATGAAATAGGTAGAAAGAATAAGATTAGTAACGAGATTAAGAAGAAAGAAGAGCAGATTGCAAAACTGGAACAAGAGAATATTGATCTGTCTAGTTTAATTCAGGTTTTGAACACAACAAATTATGTAGAATCAGAAGCACGGAAAAAGCTGAACTTAAGTAAAAACGGAGAATCCCTTGTTGTTGTTGAAAACGCCTCATCAACAATACCAACCGCACAAGCGGCTATGTCTAATACGCAGCTCTGGTGGAACTATTTTCTCAAATGAAAAAATATTTATTAATTGCAGTTAGTTCTATATTTTTCTTGGCTCTATTATTTGTTGCTCTGGAGTATTTTGTTTGGCCAAATCCTGTGGGCCTTCGGCTGTCAGCAGCTATCGGACTGCCAGCAGTACGTATTAATCAAACCACTTTCTCAGTGGCAGATTTATTAGCTGACCAAAAATCAATTAACACAGTTGAAGAGACCAAAGGTTTAACAACGGATCAGAAAAATACCATCATTGTAGAAAAATTAAAACAAGAAGGTACTATTACTTCAATAATTAAAGAGTTAAAGCTAGAGATCAAAGATAGCGACATAGCTACTTTGCAAGCAAATTTACTTCGAGGCGCTAATGATCAGACATTAAGCGAACAAGAGGTGCAAAAAACATTCGGTTATAGCATTGCTGACTTTACTCGTAGAGTAGTAGTACCATACTACAATAGATTACAGTTACAAAAATATTATATATTTAATACTGCCAATGCCGACAGAGATAAAATTTCTCAACTACGAGAACAGCTAACCAAGGAGCCAAAGTCATTTGATACTGAAGCTACAAAAATCACTGGACAAGATCCGGTAGAGCATATAGTGCTGAAAACTGACTTAACAGGGGATTATGAGCACATCCTATCAGTTCCAGTAGGTGGTATTAGTGCTATTGTCGCGAACGCGGATGGTTATCGTCTCTTCCAAGTCAAAAGTATAATTGAAGATGATGCAAAAGGTACTTATTATCAACTTCACGAACTATTTATTCCAACTACAATCTTTCAAGAAAAATTGAATGAAGCGCTAGCTAAGGCATCTGAACATTGGTATATCAAAAAACCACCCACAGTGGCGGCTAAATAAATACGCTAGTTAAATTTTACTAACTAGATTCTGGAGCCAATGAGAGGACTTGAACCTCCAACCTATGGTTTACGATACCATTGCTCTACCAGTTGAGCTACATTGGCCTAATAACTATGACTAATAAATACTTATCTATCTTACTGACAGTGTGCTTAGCTTCTGGCTATTTGCTTTCGGCTATTACACCAGCACAAGCAGCAATTATTGAACTGCCACTGAATCAAAGTAATACTACTACGACGATTAGTCAAGGACTGGAGGTTACTGTTCTTAGCGCTGATTCTGAACGCATATTTCTAGAAACCATTTCCTCACCTGACAAGCTGCAAATAAATATTTTTCCTCTGGATAGTGCTGTCCAATTCAAGTTACATTTCCTCAACAAGGATACTATCACATACAACTCACAACTGCCGATTATCGCTGGCGATCTAATTTCAACTGAACATCGGTTAACAATCAAACTAACAGGCGATCTAAAGCAGTCAAATATCCAAACTCCTGCTCCAACTGTGGTTGTAGGTCCAACAAGTTTGAAAAAATACCGTACAGGTACAGATATTATTCTCTCTGCTAGTACCAACGTGGATCAAGTGACTGCCGAGAAGGATTTTCGAACGTACAATAATGAAAATTTAGTGCAAATTTCCCCGACCTATAATATCTCCAACCCCAATAAACTTTCACTCGTTGGAGTTTTGGGTTATACTTATAGCGGTGTCGGTTCTCAAATAGCTTATCAGTATCAGTCAGAGTTGCAATCATGGCAAATGTTACCGACATACAATGATGTCCGTAATCATCAAGTATATTTTACTACAGACGTAGCTCAACCAATCGTAGCTGTTTTCAACCGTTCTGGCTCTACTGATGGCGTGGCAAGTTGGTATGATCAATCACGTTATAAGAGTTTTAAATATCAAGGAGGAAACTTTACTGCTTCCAGAGATTATCCTAAAGGCACAAAGCTAAAAGTGACGCGACTAAAAACAGGCACCAGTATTATTGTCACAGTCAATGATTTCGGTCCGGAGCTAAAAACAGGCAGAATTATTGATTTAGATAAAAAGGCTTTTAAACAACTAGGTTCTACAGGAGCAGGAGAAATATACGTTTCAATAGAAAAAATAGATGGTTAACATTTCTAATTTATCAAAAATTTACAAGCCTAAAATCAAGGCTTTAAGCGATATTACTTTGGATATCGAGCCTGGTGAATTCGTCTCTATCGTTGGCCAGAGTGGAGCCGGTAAGTCGACGTTGATAAAAATGATAATCGCTGAGGAGAAACCTACAGTAGGTACCATCAGCATAGGTGGTTGGGACATTACTCAAATCAAGCGGTCTGAAGTACCTTTTTTACGCAAGCAAATAGGTGTAATTTTCCAAGATTTCAAGCTGTTACCAAAAAAAACCGTCTATGAGAATGTGGCCTTTGCTCTTGAGGTTTGTGGTGTCAAAGAAAACGAAGTCTCTGTGACAGTGCCGAAAATCTTGAAAATGGTCAACATTCACGATAAGGCTGACCGCTATCCCAAGCAGCTCTCAGGAGGCGAACAACAAAGAGTTGTTATTGCTCGCAGCTTGGTTCACAAACCAAAGCTTCTTGTGGCCGACGAACCGACCGGTAACCTTGATGCGATTAATACTAGAGAGATTATTGATCTTTTGCTACATATCAATGAGATGGGTACAACAATACTCTTAGTCACTCACAACAGAGAAGTTGTTAATGGTTTGAAACAAAGAGTCATTACCATGGAAAAAGGCTTCGTCATCTCTGATCAAAAAAAGGGTAAATATTTATTATAATTATGATTCGTCTCAAACGCATCTTCCATTTTGCTGGTCAAAACTTCATCCGTAACGCTTGGTTATCGGCTGTGACTTTGACTATTCTTGTAATCATGCTCATAGCAGTTAATCTGGTCATCAGCGTAAACTATGCAAAAAATGAGCTCTTGAAAAGTGCCCAAACCAAAATTAACGTCACCGTAGATTTCAAACAAAACAGCACCCAGAAGGATGCTGAACAATTGGCAGATCTATTAAAAAGAAACCAACAAGTCAAAAGTGTTGTAATTGTAACACCAGAGCAACATCTAGAAAATTTCAAAAAAGCCTTTCCAAAAATCGGCAGTGACGTCATACCGGCAATTGGACAGAATCCCTTAGGTTATCAACTACAAGTAGGAGCTGAAGAAGCAAAAGATTATCAAGCTATCATTGAGCAGATTAAACAATCCTCATCTGCACCCTTGGTGGAAGATCCAATATTTAATGATTACCACAATTTTTTCGATCAAGCGGAGAAAGTAATTAACCAAATAAATACCTTCGGACTAATAGTAGCTCTTATTTTCCTCTTGCTGGGTATTGTTGTGGTGTTCAATACAATCCGTGTCAGCGTCTATACGCAGCGCGAAGAAGTAGGGATTATGAAGTTGGTAGGAGCCACAAATTGGTTTGTTCGCGCACCTTTTTTACTGGAAACAATTTTCTACGCTTTAGCAGCCACGATGATAACATTTTTACTGTTGTATGCGGGCTTCCGTTTTACTAACCTGATTAACTATGGAATAGTAGAAGGTATGAACCTAGATCTCGTGGGATATTACCAACAAAACTTTTGGCTACTGTTTGGCCCACAGTTTCTCGGTATTGCTATTATCAATACTATTGCAACTACTGTAGCTCTCCGTCGCTATCTCAAAGTTTAGAATAATAAAAAAACTGGGTCGTGAAACTCAGTTTTTTTATAATTATTTGACGTCGACGTACTTGGTCAATTTGATACTACCGTCGAACTTCTTGCGTTTCAAGCTACGGAAGGCGACAACGCCTTTCTTAGAAGCATACAGTGTATAATCGCTACCTTGTTTCACATTGTTACCAGCGTGAAACTTAGTACCTCGTTGTCTAATGATAATTGAACCTGGTTGAGCAACTTCTCCAGCGAAAAGCTTCACACCTAGACGTTGTCCTTTGGAGTCTCGACCCAAACTTGTGGATCCTCCGGCTTTCTTATGTGCCATGTCAGTAAATTAGTAAATAATAATACAGTGAAAGTAGTTTAATATATTCTATGCTTTTCGTCAAGTTTTAGCCCCATTACATATTTGACAGGTGCTACTAGACATCCTAATATGCTAAATACCGTTCTTTGTTAGATGTTTTGTGAATTCAAACCAGGAGGATTAGAATGCGTAAGATTTTTTTCTGGCAGCTAGGCGTAACGCTGGTTATCCTGTGGTTGTACTTCTCAATTCTCCCCGTAAACAAAGGGGTGGCTGTCTGGACAACCTATGTGCTCACGATGATTTTCGCCACAGCTGTTATCTTGTTTTTTTCCGCCGTTGTTAAGGAGGACGCGGTTTTTCCTTTTACGAACCCAGCAGGTGCAGCAATCCTAGTCACATTGGTGGCTGAGCTGTTAGGATTTGTCATTCTACCTGAGATAGCTAGAGTTACAATACCACCCTCACCGGCTTACATTATTACATTCGGTGCGGCGTGGTTACTGGTTACAGCTCTACTATTATTGGTTTTATGGGGGACTCGAAGTTATTGTCGTGCCGTAGCACGACGATACTGCGCTCCTTGTGAATCAGCCGAGATCTCGTATATTGTACAGCTACTAATTCTGACATTCACGTTTTTTGGGGTCACACAGTGACTAACAAAACCAAAACAGAGGACCGTCCAGACTACTGGACGGTCCTCATTAATCTTCAACGACTATCTCAGCCTGTGGTCTGCCCGAGTTTCCATTTCTAGTGCCATCAAAGGTAACGCTAGATCTCAAAGCAAATTTAGAGAACTACATACTAAATTTTCTAAATATCCCTCTGACAATACCCTGAATAGCCGGATTCTGGACAAAGATAGGGGACATGGCGGAGTTCGCTGGCTGTAAACGAATACAATTCTTCTCTCTGTAGTATTTCTTTAAAGTTGCGTAGGTATTGTCGAGGAGAGCCACAACGACATCACCGTTCTGCGGGTAGAAATTGCGCTCCACAATAACATAATCACCGTCGAGAATACCTTCTTCAATCATCGAGTTGCCTTTAACCTTCAAAACGTAGCTATTCGGATTCTCCACTAGATTCTCTGGCACAGCAATTGATTCGCGTGTCTCAATGGCTTCTATGGGCTCACCGGCAGCGATTAGACCCACTAATGGTAACTCGAGTGTGCCTGATTCAATCTCAGTGGCGATAATATCTACAGATCGAGCCATATTAGTTTCTTTCTGTAAGTAACCCTTTTCTACTAAAGCAGAGATATGCTCATGAATGGTGGAAACTGATGTCAGATGAAAATGTTTCGCAATTTCACGATAACTAGGAGAATAGCCATGAGACATGGCAAAGCTACCGATAAAGTCCAGAATTTCTTTTTGGCGCTTGGTGAGATTCATAGAATCAAATTATGAATTATGAAATAAGAATTAAGAATATTGGAGTTGTTGAGATAGTTGTGCCACGCTCAGCGTGGCTGCCACAACGCTCAGTGTTGTGGATAATTCTTACTACTTTAAGTATACCGAACAAAATACGAAAGTCAATGGCGCAAGGCCATTGCAAACTCGAAGCTCTAAATTCGAAACCCTAAACAAATGCCAAATCCAAAAAGTCACGTTCTTGTTGGAACCTTGTTTATTTGATATTTGAACTTGTTTACCCGCCCGCCTGCGAAGCGCAGCGAGTCGGGCGGGGAACTTAGTGCTTCGAACTTAGAACTTCTCTGTCTGTGGTTGATAAAATAGGAGAATTACCTTAGTATTGACCTATGGAAGAAAAAATAGCCATATTTCTTGACACTCTGAGGCCGGCTTTGAATAGCGATGGTGGTGATGTCGAGCTGGTTGATTACGATCAGAAATCTAAAGTTCTCAAGCTACGTTTCCTCGGAGCCTGCAGTCATTGTTCAATCTCTGATGTCACTTTGACTGGTTATATTAAGGAAGAGCTACATCAAGCTTTTCCTGAAATATCTGAGGTCCTGACAGTCTAGTCAAGCAGCCTCAAGATAGGTATAATGATTCCATGTTATTTGCTCCAATAGTTAACTATGAAGCTTAGATCACTCTGGCTATTTTATCGTGAACGGTACGTATCACTTTTTTTTAATCTGACGATTCTGTTTGTCTTACTAGCCGGCGGTATCATTGGTTTACGGCAGCCTACCTACAGCGACAGTATTACTCTGCATTATAATCGATTTTATGGTATTGATCAGATTGGCTCTTGGGTCTGGATGTGGGTTTATTGGCTTGGCATCATTTTGATCGCTTTTGTTAACTTTAGTCTGTCCTATAGAAACTATGCTCGAGATAAATACCTTAGCCTATACCTTCAAGTTGCAGCAGCTGTCTGTGCTATTGGTTTCTTCCTCTACATTTTAGTTATTGGTCCTTATCTTTAATTATGAATTTTGAAATTATTCGTCTATTAATACTGAGCACTATAGCATTCATCATTGCTATGGTTCTGACGCCGGTCTTAACTCATTTCTTATATCGCTATAAATTAGGAGTATCGATTCGTGATGAAGGCTCAACTCCAGTTTATTCGAAATTGCATAAAGATAAATCAGGTACCCCAACAATGGGCGGGGTAATTATCTGGATGACTTTATTACTCATGATCGCTGGCATTGCAGGGCTTAGTCAGCTATCCCTGATGCCTGCCTGGTTAACCAGTTTAAATTTCTTTTCTCGTTCTGAGACGCTACTACCTTTGGGCGTATTTATTTCTTCTGCCTTAGTTGGCTTAGTGGATGATTGGTTCAATGTACGCAAACGCGGAGGCGGTAAGGGGGGCGGTATGACAGTAAAACACCGGTTAATAACTTATACACTCATTGCTTTGGTAGGTGCGCTGTGGTTTTATTTCAAACTTGATTGGGATATTCTGCACATTCCTTTTGTCGGAGAGTACAGTCTTGGCTGGTGGTACATTGTGGTCTTTGTCTTCGTGATTGTAGCCACTGCCTTCTCAGTTAACGAAACTGACGGACTCGATGGTCTTGCTGGCGGTGTTTTACTGTCCTGTTTTGCTAGCTACGGTACTATTGCCTTTATTCTAGGGAAATATGATCTGGCTGCTTTTTGCTCGGTTATTATCGGAGCGCTATTAGCTTTTCTCTGGTTCAATATTAATCCGGCTCGTTTCTTTATGGGAGATACCGGAGCGATGTCTTTAGGTGTTACTTTAGGAGTTGTAGCTTTATTAACACAATCAGCTTTACTTTTACCTGTTATTGGTTTCATTCTTTTGATTGAATCGCTATCGGTCATAGTCCAAATGACTTCAAAAAAAATATTTAAGCGTAAAATTTTTCATTCTACACCTATTCATCATCACTTCGAAGCTATTGGCTGGTCTGAACCAAAAGTAGTTATGCGTTTTTGGGTTATTTCTGCAGTCGCCTCAACACTGGGGATTATCTTGGCTATTTTAGATAAAACATTATCGTAATACTTCATGGCTCCACGTTATAAAGGCCTAAAGTCTATTTGGCAAAAAATCTGGCATCCGTTGTCGGCGCACTCTGGCCCACATCAGCCAGATTATATTTTATTGATTTTGACTGGCATTATCATTTTCTTCGGTTTATTGCTATTATCCTCGGCCACTTCAGTCAAAGGCTTCCAAGAGCAGAGCGATACCTATTACTTTGTGAAGCAACAAATTACGCGCGGTTTTTTACCTGGCTGTTTGTTATTTCTACTTTTCATCAGAATACCGTACACCTATTTAAAGAAACTGTCCTGGTTGTGGCTCGCTCTGACAATCGGACTACTAATTTTAGTCTTCATTCCTGGCTTAGGCGTTGTCTTTAACGGCTCTCGAAGTTGGATCTCACTAGCTGGTATCAGAGTTCAAACCAGTGAGCTAGCGAAATTAACCTTTATCATCTATTTGGCTATCTGGTTAGAATCCAAACAAAAAATGATTAAAGACTGGCAACACACTTTTTTGCCTTTCCTGATTATCGTCGGACTAACTGGAGGTTTAATTTTACTTCAACCAGACCTAGGAACGATGTTAATCTTCCTCATGGTCGCTATTATTATGTTTTTTGTCGCTGGGATGAGACTATCGCAATTGGCAGTTCTGGGAGGTTTATCTGGATTAATGATTGCGATTATGGTGAAAATTGCACCATACCGTTTAGAACGCCTAACTACCTTCCTACATCCTGATTTTGACACTCAAGGTGCCGGCTATCAGTTAAAACAAGCTTTAATTGCTGTTGGCTCTGGTGGTATCTTTGGTCTTGGTTTGGGTCAATCTCGACAAAAATTTAACTATTTACCAGAGGTCGCTGCGGATTCAATCTTTGCCATCATTGCTGAGGAGTGGGGCTTTATTTTCTGTATTTTTCTCTTGCTGCTTTTCCTCTTTGTCTGTCTTCGTGGTTTGCGTATTGCTAAGCGTGCACCAGATACTTTTGCCAAACTACTCACTACAGGCATTATCACCTGGATTACTGTCCAAAGTCTAGTAAATATTGGAGCTATTATTGGTATCTTGCCTTTGACCGGCCTTCCCTTGCCATTTATCAGCTTAGGTGGTAGTAATTTGGCAGTAGTGATGATGGCTTTGGCCATTGTGATCAATATTTCTAAATACACCAAATCTCATGAATAAGATTCTTTTAGCCGGAGGCGGTAGTCTGGGACCAGTTGCACCATTGGCAGCTATCAAAGCGCAGTTTCCTGAAGCTGACTATCTTTGTGTTACTACGCGCTCTGGTCCAGAGATTGCCTTTCTGAAAAGTAGAGGGATTCGAACTGTCAGTATTTCCGCAGGCAAACTGCGGCGTTATCTTAGTTGGAAAAATATTACAGATATTGTCAATCTGATTATTGGTTTTTTTCAGGCGCTCTATATTGTAGCGAACTACCAACCAGATATTATCTTGACCGCTGGAGGTTTCGTCGCTGTGCCAGTAGTTTTCGCTGGCAAACTTTTGGGTAAAAAGATATTTGTCCACCAGCAAGATTTAGAACTTGGCCTAGCAAACCGCCTAATGGCTCCACTGGCTGATAAAATAACTACAACCTTCGAACAACAAGCAAAATTATTCTCACCGAAAAATGTAACCTGTATCGGTAATCCCGTGCGTAATTTACCTGCGCCATCAGAAACAAGTGATAAACCTAATATTGTTATTCTTGGCGGTGGCCAAGGAGCTCGTGGTCTTAACGCCTTTGTCAATGAATTTATTCCTAGCTTATCTGAACGCTTTGTTATCCACCACGTCTTAGGGAAGTTTAATGCTGATCAGGCTTTACGTTTAAATCAAACAAATTATCATTGGTATAAATTCATCGATGAGGAGTTGCCAGTACTACTAGCAAATGCTTCAATTGTCATCACTCGCGGCGGCATTTCTACTTTGACGGAGTTAGCCTCCGTAGCGAAACCAGTAATTATCATACCGCTACCAAACAGCCACCAAGAAAGTAATGCTGGATTTTTTTTACAACAACAAGCGGCCCAAGTTGTCTCCCAAGGAAAAGGACAAGAATTATTGCAGGCCGTAGAGTTATTACATAATGACCAACACAAAGCCAAAAAACAGGGCCAGATTTTGAAAAAACTCTTCAACCCTCAAGCTACTAGCAACTATGTAAAACTGATTAAGGAAAGTATCTCTCTAACCATTGAGCTAAAACAAGTTGTCTACTTGTCCGGTATTGGCGGTATCGGTCTCTCAGCTCTGGCTAGATATTTTTTGCACCAAAACTATAAAGTTACTGGCTCTGATTTGGCCTCCAGTACTGTGACAGAAGGCTTGGAAGCTTTAGGTGTTAAAATTTATTACCGACAGACAAAGAAAAATATTCCCAAAAATATTAGCATGTTTATCTATTCCTCGGCTTTACCAGCTAATCATGAGGAATTGGTAGAAGCTAAACGTCTGCATATTCCCACCTATACTTATAATGAATATCTAGGACTATTGTCCGAAAAATATAACACAGTAGCTGTTTCTGGCACTCATGGTAAAACCACAACTACAGGCTTACTAGGTTTTATGGCTCAAGAGGCCAAACATGATCCCACTGTAATTGTTGGTGGTTTAATCCCGCAATTTTCTGGAAACTTTTTAGCCGGAGCTTCTGAACTCTTGATAGTCGAAGCTTGTGAATATCGTTCACACATGCTCAATATTCGGCCTAAAGTTGTGGTGATAACAAATATTGAAGAGGATCATCTGGATTATTTTACAGACCTAAAACATATCCAAAGTCAGTTTCAAAAATTTGTTGACTCCTTACCTTCGGAGGGTCTACTGGTACGTAATGCTGATGATATTAACTCTCAAATAATTACTACAAAAGCTAAACAGAGAACCTTTGCTATTGACGCAGCAGCCGACATTCAGGCAGTCAATATTCAAACGATTGATCAACACAACCAGTTCGATTTGCTGATCGACGGCACTTTAAGGGCCACAGTTACACTGCAAGTTCCTGGACGTTTTAATATCTACAACGCTTTAGCAGCTATTACCGTCGCTGACTATCTTAGTTTTGATTTCTCCGCAGTCCTGAAGTGTTTAGCAGAATTCAGAGGCTCTTGGAGACGGTTCGAAAAAATCGGTTACTATCACAATTGCCCAGCTTATTCTGACTATGCTCATCACCCAACTGCAATCAGCAAAACAATCGAAGCGGCACAAAAGTTTTATCCAAAAAAGAAAGTTTTAGTTATCTTTCAACCCCATTCTTATGCTCGCACGGAATCACTGTTTGAACGTTTCAGCCAAGCTTTTGCTGGAGCTGATCGAGTAATTATCACTAACACTTATGAAGTTGCCGGTCGTGACGAACATGAACTGCGTGATCCAGCCAAACAGCTAAGTGATGATCTTGGTTCCAAACCTCACTGGTACGCAGATAATTGGTCTCAGGTGGAGAGCTTATTAGCTCAGCATAGTACATCAGATGATATTTTACTCTTCATGGGAGCTGGTACAATCGACTCTTTAGCACGTAATACTTTGAAAAATGCTTAATTTTCAGCAAAACATTCCTTTAGCACCCTATACTACTTTCAAAATCGGTGGGCCAGCAGATTACTTTGTCGTGGTTACTCAGTCAGAGGAAACTTTAGAAGCTCTACGCTGGGCTCAAGAGCAACAACTACGTGTCTTTATTCTTGGTGGAGGTAGCAATGTACTTTTTCCCGATGAAGGTTATCGAGGGCTAGTCATCAAGCTCGACTATCAACAATTAGTTATTAACAATGAACTAGTGACAGTCGGAGCTGGTTATATTTTAGCCTCATTAGTTACAGAGACTATCAAAGCTGGTTTAATCGGCTTAGAATTCGCGGCTGGAATCCCAGGTTCGGTCGGAGGCGCAGTAGTTGGTAATGCTGGCACCTATGGACATGATATGCACGATGTTCTGGACTTTATCAAATATATTGATGTCGATACACTGCAAGCCAAGCATATGAATACTACGGACGGTGATTTCTCTTATCGTCATAGTACTTTCAAAGAACACAACTACGTCATTACTGAGGTTGCTCTTTGTTTAAAGAAAGGAGATACAGCTGTCAGTCAAGCTCTAATTGATGAAAGACTAGCCACTCGCAAAGCTAAACACCCAACTGAGCCTTCAGCGGGTTGCATTTTTAAAAATATTCAGATGGATCAAATCGATACTAGTAAATTAACAGCTCAAGGTCTGGATCTGCAACCATTTGAAATTCATAAGAAGATTCCAGCTGGTTTTTTGATCGATAGTTTAGATTTGAAAGGTAAGACCATTGGTGGTGCTCAAGTATCTCCAAAACATGCTAATTATATTATTAATACTGGTCTGGCTACGGCAGATAATATCATTACTTTAGCAAGCTTTATTAAACAACAAGTGAGAGACACCTACGGCATCCAGTTGCAAGAAGAGGTCAGGTTTGTCTATAATTAAGTTAGAATTTACTTTCTATTATTTAGTTCGTCTAATTACAATCTTATGCCAGAATCTGAATTAGTTGTCAGCGATTCCAAACAAAAATTTACTTCCACTGTTAAACTGCGGTGTTCTCTTTGGGAAACTATGGTCGGGGAAGTAACTATGGATCAAGAAATTAAGCGACAGATTATTGAAATCTTGAGAAAATTTCGTGATCAAGGACTCACTGCTTGGGATTCTTTGGATCTTGCCTTTACCAGCACGATCGAAGCGCTAGAAACTATCAATGTAACTTGGAAAGCCAACACTAGTGTGCCACTAGTTCAAGCGCTGTTCCAAAACATTAAACAAGACCTTCACGATTTACAGACTGAACTGCAAGCTCCAGTAGCTTGAACTTTCCTCACCTTCATGGTAGTTTAACTATATGAGTAGACAATTTTACGGTAAAAACTTGGAAATAACCGAGAGTTTACAGGAATATCTTAACACCCGTTTGGATACTCTCTATAAACTAGCTACGGAGGTAATTTCTTGTCGTGTGGATATCAGCCGTGATACTCATCACAATAAAGGGGATGTTTTCAGAGTAGAAATAAATTTCAACATTCCCGGTAAATTATTACGAGTCGTCGAGGAAAGACCTGATGCTCGTGAGGCAATTGACTTGACGGTCAATAAACTGATGAATCAACTTCGTGTTCAAAAAAATAAAAAGCTCTGGCAACGAAAATTAAGCAGTATCTTTAAGCGATCTTAATATCGATGTCCATCATTACTAAGCTATTTGGCGACGCCAATGTGCGTTTTTTAGATAACCTCCAACAAGAGGTTGCTTTTATCACCGCTAAAGAACCAGAAATCTCAGCCTTATCGGACGAACAACTCAAGGCTAAAACAATAGAATTTAAACAAAAACTATCCGAAGGAGCAACATTAGACGATTTAGCACCTGAGGCTTTTGCTGTGGTACGAGAGGTGTCGAAACGCACACTTAATATGCGTCATTTTGACGTACAGTTAATTGGAGGACTGACATTACATCGTGGACAGGTGGCAGAGATGAGAACAGGTGAAGGTAAAACCTTAGTTTCTACTTCAGCTTTATATTTAAATGCTTTAGAAGGTAAGGGAGCTCATCTAATCACTGTCAACGACTATCTAGCTAAACGTGACGCTGTCTGGATGGGTCAGATTTTTGATTTTCTAGGATTATCGGTAGGTGTCATTGTTCATGATAAGGCTTATCTTTATGACGCTAGCCAGACTACACCAGCAGAAGACAAGGAGAGAGATTTAGGTGTCACAATTGAAGATGAGTTCTTGCGCCAAGTTCCTCGTAAAGAAGCCTACATGGCAGATATTCTCTACGGTACCAATAATGAGTTTGGTTTTGATCATTTGCGAGATAACCTCACTCAAAGTTTAGAGGAGCAAGTTCAGCGTGAATTGAACTACGCTATTGTTGATGAAGTCGATAGTATTTTAATTGATGAAGCTCGAACTCCCTTGATTATTTCAGCGCCAGACATGGAGTCCACTGATAAATATTTGCAATTTGCTCAGTTAGTTGATCAATTAATTGACACCGAAGACTACAATGTCGACGAGAAGCTGAGAGCAGCTACTTTGACTGATGCCGGAATTAGTAAAATGGAAAAAGCTTTAGGCGTGGACAATATCTATGAGACAAACGGCATGGAGACTGTTCATCATATTGAACAAGCCTTGAAAGCCAAAACATTATTTCAACGCGATAAACATTATGTTGTTAAAGATGGTGAGATTCTAATAGTAGATGAATTCACTGGTCGCATGATGCAGGGACGCAGATATTCTGAAGGTTTACATCAAGCTATTGAGGCTAAAGAAGGTGTAGTTATTCAACGTGAAAACAGAACGATGGCCACTATTACTATTCAGAACTACTTCCGTCTGTACAAAAAACTGGCCGGAATGACCGGTACAGCTGCCACCGAAGCGGAGGAGCTGAATAAAATTTACGGTTTAGAAGTAACTACCATTCCAACAAACAAAGAGATGATTCGTCAGGATTTGCCTGATCGTATTTACAAAACAGAGAATGGTAAGTTTCAAGCAGTTATTAAGGAGGTTAAGGAGCGTCATGCCAAAGGACAACCGATATTGATCGGTACTATTTCGATTGAAAAAAATGAATTACTCGGCATGCTGTTGGAGCGAGAGGGTATTCCTTTTCACCTGTTGAATGCTAAGCAACACGAAAGAGAAGCCGAAGTTCTAGCTCAAGCTGGAATTAAGGGTGGTGTCACCATTGCAACTAACATGGCTGGACGCGGTGTGGATATTAAACTTGGTGGAATTCCTTTCAATCAAGAGAAATATGCTGAAATTGTAGCTCTCGGCGGTCTCCATGTAATTGGTACAGAACGTCACGAATCCCGTCGTATTGATAATCAGCTTCGTGGACGTTCAGGTCGTCAGGGTGATCCTGGAAGTAGTCAATTCTACGTCTCCATGGATGATGACTTGTTACGTATCTTTGGTTCTGATCGGATGAAAGGGATTATGAACGCCCTTGGTTTACCGGAGGATGTTGCCATTGAGAACAAGATGATCTCTAAATCGATTGAATCAGCCCAAAAGAAGGTTGAAGGCAATAACTTTGATATTCGTAAACATTTAGTGGAATACGATGATGTTATCAATAAGCAAAGGGGTTATATTTACACAGAGCGTCAGTCAATCCTAACGCAAGCTGCAGCTGCCAAAGCAGGAGAACCAAGTCCACTGACCGAGCGACTATTGCAAGCTGTTAAAGATGAAAGTATTAGTTTG
>CAZASM010000001.1:57917-79217 GCA_964487895.1 uncultured Gammaproteobacteria bacterium | reverse complement strand
AGATTAGTAGTGATACTTTTGAATCAGGTTCTTCTCAACCATGGCAGGCCGGTACCGTATCGCCAGTATATTCAACTGAGTCGACAAACTCCGGTGGTCACTCGATCTCTTGGACCAACGGTGTCGTTAGTAGATCAGAAGGTCAGTCTATCGTCGCTGGCCGAGAATACTATCTTAGTTTCTGGCTCAAAGCAGAAAACGCTGGTACCGAGTTTACAGCTTTCTTAGGTAAAGTCGATGGTTCACAAACTAAATGTACTGCCTTGCCAAATGAACGATGTGAATTCACTGCAGATAGTGTTAGTCCGATACAACCTACTACCAGCTGGCAACCTTATCAGCTTGGTCCGTTGTATCTTGATGAGATACTGACCGCAGATGATATTCTTTTGCAGTTAGAAGCAAGTCCAAAAGTTTTTGTTGATAATATAGTTTTGAAAGAGTCTATTAGTAATCTGACGGTCGTAGCTAATAGCTGGAATACACCAGCCAGCTGTGATCAGCCATTTGTCGGTGCGAACCTCGGCTGTCAAGCGTACAAAGGCCCGAACGGCACAACGGTTAATTTGCGCAGCTTCACACAGATTTGTCGCCAAGAAGCTATTGGCTGTCAGGCTGTCGTCAATACTCAGAACTCTAACTCACCATATCAACAAATCTTCCATGCAGGTGATAAATCAGAAATTACTGTCCCAGCTGATAAGCTAGAGTATGTTGTCTTGGATCAGAAAAAAACTTGTTCCGCTGCTTTCCAAGGTTGTAGTCTGATGGGTAAGCCAACATTTAATCGCGATTTACCGGAAGTTGATCCTGATTATGTCCAGTCTTATACTCCAGTGTTCCAAATCAATGATCCTGATCGCTATGACCAACAACTGTGTCTAGACTCCGGACTTTTCTGCCAAGAGTATTCTGATAGCAGCGGTAGGTCGGTCTATTATCGTGATCCGTATAACCGCACATGTACCTATAAAGAAGGCGTGAGTATTCTCGGAGTTTCTTTTACCGGCTGGTTCCAGACTGATAGCTTGCAAGCTGGTCGTACTCCTCTTGGCTGTTATTCTGATGGAATCCCACCATTGACCGAGGACCAATTTGAGATTCATCCTTTCATTGATCCTCTCTATGAGGGGTGGGTCGGTACCTGTCCGGCAAGTCAGAATCAATGCTCAGAATTCGTGGATACCCAAGCTACAGCTGGTGATAATATCTTTGCCAACGCCAACTTTGCCAATGGTACTACTGGTTGGGGTAGTTGGCGAGCTTATGGCAATACTTTGACGAACTCACCAGCTGGAAATAATTTATTTAGCGCCACTGCTGGGATTGCCACGATTTCAACTAATCCGATTGGTACTGGTCTTTTCTTCCAACGACTTTTCACTTTAGATCGTACCGTTGATCTGCACATGAAAAACACCGAGACCTATAGTCTTAGCGCCGATGTTAAGATAGATAAGTTTTTCAATGATGATAGAAATAACGGCTCAGTTCAAGTAGCTATGCGCTGTCGTTGGGATAGTCCTTATGACAATGACTTCTGTGCTACTAAAAATACTGATTACAGTGTAAACGTTAATTATAGCGCGCCTTGTACTTCTAATGATCAGTGTACTGCTGTTGGAAGTTTCTGCTACAAAGCAGCTGAGGGCTATTGTGAAAGCCAAACTGATAAAACTAACAGATCTTGCGGAGCCGATATACATTGTGCTGGTCTTGGACCAGATTATATCTGTAATAACAAAATTGAATATGAATCAACTGACTCACAAGGTAATCGTCGCGACCATCTAGCAGAGTACTATGTCGGTGCCGACGTTAATCAACGAGACAGTATTCAAAGTATTAATGTCACGGCTAATATCGGTTCTCAGTCCCAAGGTGATGAATTGGTATATTGTGAACCAACTTTCCGTGTCGCTAGCGGCTATTTCGTTAGTACAAATGCTAACTGTCCGGCAACGAATAATGAAAACACTTTAGCGTGCTATAACACAGCTTGTACCAATACTGGACAAGCATGTAATCCGGTGTCTTCTACCTGCGGTAGCGGTACCTGCGGAGGTAATTCGAAAGTAGAATTTTCTAATGTCAGTTTGCGTCAGGTGAAGTCCTACTACTATCTTGATAATGACAATATTGATGATAGTTCCTGTAATGGTCAGGTGAGTAAAAATACTGGCTGTATCTTGTTCGATAATACCAACGATAACAACAAGATTTATAATAGTTATTTGACCTACCTAGCTAGTGAGAAGGTCGGTGGCAAAGTTGTCAGTCCTGTAGTTTGCGATCCAAATTCGGCTGATCCTAACCTCAAAGCTTGTACTAATGATGCTAACCGTATCATTAAGGTTGATCGTGATCGTGAATGTTCTCAATGGTTATCCTGTAAGAGTAGTTCTCAGATTTTTGATGCTCAGACCAAAGGTTACCGTCAGATTTGTTCGGAAGTTGGTCTCTGTGACAAATACAGTGTTAGCGGTGATCTATTGAACTGTGCTAACTGGCTGCCAGAAGGTCAGACCAAGTTGGATTACTCGGCTTACGTCAGTCGTGACACTCGTTATGAAGCAACGGATTATTCTGGTATGTCGATCTATAATCGTTATCCGGTAGAAAATCTACATTTATTAGATATTAGTATTAATAGTGATGGCAGTGGACCAGATTCATTAAATCCAGATTTCCGTCTTGTTAAGTTTACAGACTGTCCTGCTAGTTTGACTGCTTGTAATGATGCTGATGGTCCTGCTCCTAATAACAATAAATATGGTAAATTGTTATGCGGTCTTGGCAATACGGGCAAAGTTTTTTTGCGAGGAGGTCAAGCTGTCTGCGTTATCGGTGTCGACGGTAGTCGTTTCGATCCTGTTTCTCCTTACGTTATCAAAGTTTCCACTCGCGGCTATGCTGAGCAGGATGGCCCATTCCCACAAAGTGTTACTAGTGCCTCTCAAAGTTCCACGAGAAAAGTGACTTTTGGTTTTCAACAATCGAATATTTGTGATAGTAAAATTGCTTCCTGTGAAAACGGTTATTATAAAATGCAGTATGGTTCAACGCTGATCCGTTATTACTCTATTGAAGGATTATTAAGTGCTGTAGAGATACCCACTTGTATCTGTGATGGTGGTAATTTAGATGGAAAATCGTGTAACAAGGTTAGCGCGCTCGATAAAAGTATAGAGAGTGAGGTTGAGAAATTATGCCCAGACGGCAATCCAATACAACTTCGACGTAGTGACACGTACTTGAATTGGCCAGGATATTGTTTGGAACCAGATACTAGTACTTATATCAATGCTTCGCCTAGTCAATTTGCTTGTCTCTCTTGGTTGCCTGTAGATATTGCTCCTGGTGGCGCTGATTATTTCAATCAAAATAGAGAAGCAGGATACTCTTATAAAGCACCAGCGTACTATTGTCTACAAACCGAACTAATCGAAGAACGGCATGATTTTGTCATCAATGATTGTATGACTCTCAACCAAATTCGTGATCGTTTTGAATATGCTAACCCTGATGGCAGCCACACTGGTATAAATTGGGAGGGTAAAATTGTTCATGGAGAATATATTGTGGGTCAGGAGCAAAGCGTTTCTTGTGAGCGAGGCTGGACTACAAAATCACAAGCGTTTTGGCATATTTATCCGTTAGCTCGCGAAGGGACCAGAGAGTATTGCCTTAATAATCCTGAAATTATTGGTACTTATAATCATGACACTCGTGGAAAGCTGGAGTATACTAATTATTGTGTTGCTCGTTATGAAGCCGGAGAGTACGCTACATTACGTTTGATAAACGTCGATGGTGACGATAGTGGTCAATATATTGATACTATTGAGAGTGATCCTGTGGCGCAATGTAGCTATCTGGCAAAAGCAGTTGACGTACAAGGTAATAATGCTGCTGTTGCTAACCTTTTTTGGAGTGAGTATAGGCTAAATAATCTAGAGTACAGAGTTCCTATCGGAGATGGTCCAGGGTATACATTGGGGAGAGATGATGCGCCTTATGGATCAGCTGTGCCCTCATCTGGACTAGAACCATCTGATTTTACACGACTTGATATTAAAACTGCTGGTAAAGTTCCGCGGGCTGGCAGTCCTTATGCTTGTTCGAATGAGGAGGAGACCTGCGGTTTGTTAGCTCAAAAAGGTCAACCAGCATATGTAGATAAATGGGTCGATCCTGGTTTTGGGTTCAGCCCAGCAGTTCAGCCTCCTGAGCCACGAGAAAATTATGGCGATGGTATCGCACGGTTACGTTCTATTTTTAAACGAGTCTTTGGTATTTATCGGTATGTTTCTGGTTCTGTCTGTAATTTTAATATTTGCAATAGTGGTTTAAGAGGATCTCAAACGTGCCAAGGTTCGAGCACTTGCGTGCTTTCTACTGCAAATACTTGTAAAGCTGTATCTAAATGTATTAATTCACCGTGGGGCAACGCACCATGTATTATTCAATGCGCAGCCGGGTTTGCTGCTAATTCAGCAGGTGATTGTGAGCAGAGTTTTAATAGTCAATTTTCCTGTGCCCAGAGTTGTATAAACTATATTCAGAACATGCAAAACCCTAACTCTGGAGATGTTGATAAAGCAGTATTAGGAACTGGTGATTGTAATCAAGCCCAAGCACCATATGTTTGTGCCTATAAACCGTCATCTAACACAGCTAGTGGCGGTTGTCAGGCTACGGGAAGTATCATAACGTGTAAACTAAATGGTATTAGATCATACTGTAATGTTGATGGAAGGTTTACAAAAATCGAATGTAACGGAGATCTTTCTTGTAGATCTGAGCTAGAAAAAGCTAATGAGGGGGCTTTCTGTGCTCCTCCGACAGCTCACATGTGTAGTGGACCAGTTTTTGATGATAATATTAACAATTATTGGTTTAAAGAAGTTGTAGACTGTGGCTCAACAGATATTATTAATGGATTAGGTCAGATTTTACAAGCCTATGAAGATGATGGTAATGGTAATCCTGTTAAGCGCTGCTCTGAAGCTGGTACTATTTGCGCTGATGCTACAAATTGTCCTAATGGTGAGAGTTGTGTGCCACAAGATGGTAATGCAATTTGCCAAGCTCCAAGTGCTCAGTGTCAACTAGCTAGCAAGGTCCAGCAGAAAGGCCCTAATGGGTTAGTTCCTTACTGCGAGGAAAAAATAGATACTTATCAACCACTTTGTGACCCTGATGCAGACCCGATTAACTGTCCATATGGTTCTCCGAATGCAGTTCGTGACGGGGCTCTGCCACTTAATGGGACGATGAGTAAAGATATTGCGCGAAGTACACCATTTGGTAATGTCGCCAAGATTGATGCTCGCCCTGCTAGCTACTATGCCGATAGTAACTTCGGTCCAATCATCGCTGAAGCTCTCTGTACTGATAATTCAGGACAATGTACTTTGGGTAAAGTTGGCAACTTCACCGTCAATGGTCAGACAAATGGTGAGATTAAAGAATCGAAGAAACAAAATCTTTTAGCCAATATTAGCTTCTACGCTATGGCTTACAAAGATCACATGCCGATTAGATCTATTCGTATTGATTGGGGCGATGGTTCAGTGCAAAATAATATTGGTTATTACAAAAATAATTGGTCGCAGTGTGATCCGAAATTAGCTCTGACTACAACGACTATATCAAATTTCCCATCAACAGTATTCGATTATACCTGGGGTTATCCTAGTACCTTAGATTTCGCTGGTACGCCGCAAGCCTGTGAAGAAGGTATTCGTAACTACTTCCACGTTTATAGCTACAATCCTGACCCTGCCTATACGACCGGTTGTGAAGCTGGTTACGCCTGCTACAAACCCTCTATTACTATCCAAGACAACTGGGGTTGGTGTACTGGCAATACTTGGGGTCCTGTAGGAACTAACTGTCCTACCAGTGTGGCTTTGCCGAAAAGTCCAAATGTTGTCTATGGCGGTGGCGGATCTGATGACGTGATAAAAATTAAAGCTCCAACAAACTAATGAAATTTACCAGTTTTATGTTTATTAGAATCAAAGATTTTGTCATGAGTCTTTCAAAGAAACAGTTTGTTCTGAGTTTTTGTTTGATTCTATTAATATGTTTTGTGGTGGCGCATGTTGTTTTTGCAGAAACCGCTAGCGTAGCGAGATCCTATGAAAGTAGTCTTAAGCAAACTAGTAGTGGTGAGGGGATATTAGACGTAATCGCTGGATTTTTGGCACCGGTTTTTTATCTAGTATTTATTCTCTTACCTGGTTGGGCCTTGGCCTTGGTGACGCGAGTTTTGGTCTGGGTTTTAAGCTATCAGGGCTTTGCTGATGAAACTATTATTAACAAAGGTTGGACAATCTTACGCGACCTGAGCAATATGTTTTTCATTATCGTCTTGGTGGTTGTGGCCATTGGTACGATTGTGAAAAGCAGCAGATATGGCTACCAGCAAAATCTCCGTCGTCTAATCTTGATGGCTATTCTGATTAATTTTAGTAAGACTATCACGCTATTTTTCATCGACCTGTCACAAGCGGTTACTATTAGTTTTGTTAACGCTTTTTTGGATGCTATCCAAGGAGGAATACCCCAGTTACTCGGTTTAACTGGTTGGCTGACTCTGCAAAAAGGAGGCGAGTTAGGAGGAGGATTGAACGTTCTAGTTCAGATTGGTTTAGGAGGTATCATGTTAATGGTAGCTTTAGTGGTTATCTGTGTTATCACCTTCCTTTTCTTCATGCGCATTATTTTCTTTACTTTTTTGATTATTCTTTCGCCAATCGCTTTCTTGTGTAGCACCTTACCGACAGCGCAGAAATACTATCAAGAGTGGTGGGATATGTTGGGTAAATATTTGGTACTAGGACCAACTTTAGCCTTCTTTCTCTGGTTAAGTTTTGCGGTCGTCAATATCCCTGAAGGTGCTAGCGGTGAGCTTTCTAAACAAATTAACCAGAAGACTGAAACAGCTAAGTCACTTAATTTAGGCCAGGGCACTACAGAAGCTCCATTTGGAGCTAATCTTAACGAAAATGGCAGTACCGAAGTTACCAATGAGACTAATAATACTAAAGATCCATTAACCGCGAGTATAATCCGCTTCTTTGTAGCTATCTCATTATTATTTGGTTCTCTGATGATGGCTGGTAAGCTTGGTACTGTCGGTGCTGGGATATCGAAACAGGCTTCAGGTAAAATTACTGGAGCTATGAGTGCGGTAGGCAAACGTGCTTTGGTTGGTCGTACAGGAGAGGGGGGACTAAGAAGCGTTGGTATGATGGCTACAGGTAATGCAGGTAGTTTTGTTGCTGGTGCTATGCGTCCAGTAATGGCTAATAGAGCTACTCGAGTACTGGCTAATGTAGCCACGCTAGGAGCTTTCGGCGGTGTTAATTCAGTTGCTAATTCTGCCGCTCGTGCTAATCGTTTACGTCAAGAGCGTAGTTTGAAAAAAGAATCGGAAGGTCTAGCTGGTGCTTCTATTGCTGAATTACGTACTGTTGCTGCTACTGATATGAATCGCGATAAACGAAGAGCAGCTTCTCAAAAGTTAAGTAAAACTCCTGGTGGTATTGAATCTGAACGCGCTCATGAGACTGATATCCAGAGACGGGCAATTGATGCACATAATGCTGAGGTAATATCTTCAGGAGTGGGTCAGCTGCGGCAGCATGAAACTACTGCTGAAGCGCAAGAAATTGACGCTCATAATGCTCGAGTAGCGCAACAGAAGATTCAACAGGGTCGAAATTTGCGTGATGGTGGAGAGGCAACACGTGAGGACTATGAGAAATGGCAAGTTGAAAATATCAGTTATGTTGGTGACCCTAATAATGCGAATGATGCCGAGCGAGCAACTGTCATGGCCCGCGCTGTCAATAAAGGCGAGGAAGATAAGCTGATAGCCAATATGAGTGCTGAGCATTTCGCTAGCTTGGATCCGGCGGTGCAACGAGGTATGCTGCAAGCTTTTAGCGCCGCTGGTGGCAGTATGGATTCAATAGAAAAAGGCGTGAAGCGTTGGGCTAAGTCTCAACAAGAGGCTTTTGCTGAACAATATGCCACTGCTTTCGCTAACGGTACTCCAGTAGAGCGTCAGCGATCATTAAGCATGCTGGCACGACTTAATCCTGGAGGATTGGTTGATTACGTCAATGATCCTCGTAATGGTAGTAATGCTAATGTTGCGGGAGGGTTTGCTAGAAATACTGAGTTACGAAATGTTGTTAGCTCTATGACAGCAGAAAATTTGGTTAAAATGAATGATACTCAACTTGAAACATTATCGCCTTACTTGAATAAAACGCAAGTTAAAGGAATCGGTGAAAAAGGTTCAATTGGACAACAACAGACGGTTATTATGGCAATAACCGCCCCGACTGTGACCAGAGATATTGAGGTAGTCAAGCATATTATGTCGTCAGATACCTATGCAGGAGCTGTTGCACAGGTTCAGGGTAATGCAGCGACCGCACCCTCACACGGAGTTCTCGATCGTGAGTGGCAAGCTAACCGCGTGGCTAAGCAGGAATATGAGAATAAACTAGCAATATACAGACAACATGGCGTTGAGGAAGGAATAATAGCACACGCTGCGGCAGTTGCAGCTGGAACAACACCAACACCTCCTCCAGTTCCGCCAAATGTTAAAGACTGATATGCCTAAAGCTGTTATATATAGTCTTCAAACCTTGCCACCTGAGGTACAGGCTATTGTCTTTCAAGAGGACAATGCTGATATTAACCATACTATTAGTGTAGTTTATGGTTTATCAGCTCAACAACTAAATCAAGTGATAGCGGTATTAGTTACGGTAATCATCAAAGAGCTGCCAGTTAATGAGTTCCCTTTAGCCTTGGCTGAGCTGAAGTTACCAAGGGTTGATACTGCGAAGCTGGCGCTGGACTTTGCCTACCTTCGTCTTTGGCCACTACGCTCTTGGCTCACAGGTGTAGACGCCTTGATTGCATCACTGGGCGGCGCAGTGTCTGAAAGTAAATAATTTATTTTTGATGTCTAATAAAACCTTACAATCGCTAGCACCAGAAATCCAAGCTGTTGTCTTTGATGAAGATAACGAGGAGATTAATGAGACTATTGCTGGTGCTTATGGTTTGACGAACCAACAGTTGAGCCAGGTTCTAGAGGTATTAATATCCGTAGTCACTAAAGAAATTCCTGTTCTTGAATTTCATGTAGCCCTGTCAAAACTCAATCTCAAGGATGTCGATATTATGAAGCTAGCTTTAGACTTTGCTTTATTGCGTCTCTGGCCACTGCAGCGATACCTTGGTGATGTTGATCGTTTAATCTTACGTTTGGGGGGTCAAGTGCCAAAAGTCGTTCCGTCGATTGAACCAGTGTTAGAAAACGTTGATAGCTTACCAGCTGAGGACGGGGCTTTGGTTACGACGATCAAAGACTTCCTGGAGGCGCGTAGTGAGAATAAAGATTTACAGCTGACTAAGAACTATCTTCAAGATGAGGCTGGCAGGTTTATTGATCCAACGGTGACAAATTGGCTGAAAGATTATTTACACTTTGCTGGTGCTGAAGGATCCGATAATCTGATACGTAGTCAGTATCTTGTCCGCAGTATCAATGCTAAACAGTTATCAGAAGAAGAAAAAGATAACATTTTAAATTTTCTTGCTTCTTATAATGATGGTACGCCGATGCGTTTGGTAGTGAAGGATGGTCTGCTGACCGTCGCTGAAGTTGGCGAAGCTCAACCAAAGGTAGCTGTATCTGAAGCGGTTAATCTAGATCAATTACTACAGCGCTATCATCAATATGTCGCCAGATTACAGCTACAGTTAGACCGAGTGCGTGATGGTTTGTTACTCGAGAGTAGTGGCGAGGCTGGTAAGCTGGCAGATCTTCTCTGGAATTCTATTGGTCTAGGCGAGCGGGAACGAGCTCTCGTCGCTTTAGTACTGCTAGCAGAACGTCAACAGCTGGCAGAATTAATACGTAGTGATCAGAGATATATTGGTATTTTAAGGCGTTATGTCAATGTTCGTTTCGGCGATCGGGCTAAGTCTTTCTGGCAGGCTGAGTGGTCAGCTGTCAACTGGACTTTGTTACTCCAGCTATTATTAGAAGATAAGATTAATCTTGACCCACTAGAAGCGCCTCTAGCAGCTGAGTATCTCGGACAAGTGATGTCTTTGCCGACACCACCTGTCTATATTGATTTGGCTAGTGGACAGTGGCGGTGGCGGACGGTGCAGTATGCCGACAAACATTTTATTTTACTATAAATAGTAAAATAAAATGTTTGTCGGAAACTCTAAGTTCTAAACTCTAAATTCGAAACAAATTCAAAGCTCAAAATCTCAAATTTCAAAATAGCACCAACACTGGTCATTGCTAAGTTTTTTTGAAAGATATTCTGCAGATTGTATATAGTAAAACATTTCATCGGATACCCCCTCTTGGCGAAGAGGGGCTCTGGGGCGTTTGGTCCTGGTGTTTACAATTATTAATAAAAAAACCGCTTATCTCAGATAAACGGTTTTTTATTATTTTAGGCTGTTACTCTTTCGACATAATCTCCGGTCTCGGTGTTGATGACGATTGAGTCGCCATCTTTGATGAAGAGTGGTGTGCGAATCTCCAGACCAGTTTCGACGATGCAGGTTTTGGTCGCTGAGCCGCTAGTATCGCCACGAACTCCCGGTGGGGCAGAGGTGACTTTGAGAGTAATTTTCTTGGGCAGAGCGACGGTAACAGCTTTGCCGTTATAAATCATAATATCCACTGTTTGGCCTTCTTTCAGATACGGTAACATCTCACCCAGGCCATCGCTGGCGAACTCATATTGTTCGAAGTTTTCATTATCCATGAAAACTGCGTTGCCAGCTTGCTGATAGAGATAGTTAGCTTCTGTTCGCTCGAGGTCGGCTTCTTCCGCTTTGTCTGAGCCAGAGAAAGATTTTTCTAAAGTTGAGCCAGTGATTAAGTTTTTCATCTTCGTGCGGAGGGTAGCGCCACCACGGGCTACTTTGATGTGCTGGGTGAAGACAACTTGATATGGTTCATTATTGATCGACACAATAGTGCCGAGTTTGATTTCGCTTAAGCTTAGCATAGAGTATTTTAGTAGGCAGGTAGATTGGTAGACAGTAGCCAGAAGCTAGTGTCTACAGACCAACAAACCTAGGATTGATTATTTTGCTACGTAAGGCAAGAGAGCCAAGAAACGAGAGCGTTTGATAGCTTGTGCGAGGTTGCGTTGATGCTTGGAGCAAACGCCACTGCGGCGTTTCGGCACAATCTTGGCATAAGAAGACAAGAATCGTTGGAGCATCTGAGTATTCTTATAATCAATATGATTAACAGAGTTGACGCAGAAGAAACAATATTTTTTTTCTTTAGAATCTACCATAAAGTTTAGGGTTTAGAATTTAGAGTTTAGGGTTTAAAACGGTATATCGTCGACACTGATTTCTTGGCTGCCCATGTCAGTCGGTGCTGGGGCTTGCCCGCCTAGACTCGGCGAGGCTGGTTCGACTGGTGTGTAGGTTGGTTGACTAGCATCGGTCTGAGAACTTTGGGGTGTACTGCCGGCGCGATCTAAGAGGATAAGATTATCGGCGACTATTTCTGTCCGGTAGTGTTTGACGGCGTTTTGGTCATCCCAGCTGCGCGTGTCTAGTCTTCCTTCCATGTAGACCTTGCTACCTTTTTTGACGTACTGACCGATAATTTCTGCTAATTTACGCCAAGCAACAATATTGTGGAACTCGGCCTTTTTTTGTTTTTGACCATTTTTGTCTGTCCAGACTAGATTAGTCGCAATAGCGAAGGAGACGACCTGCTGACCAGTTGGGGTAGTACGCATCTCTGGATCGCGCACAACGTTGCCGATGAGCATTACTTTATTGAGATCCATGGTTGTTTGTAGCTGATAGATTGGTAGATTGGTAGTTAGCTGACCACTGTCTATCAACCGCTCGGCTAGTTAATGGTTATTTAATTTCCTGATCGAGGATTTCGTCTAATTTCTCGTCTAGTTTATCCAGTTGGATTTTTGGCGCTGCACTTGGAGTAGAGATAGTAGCGTTTCTTTTCTCTGTGGCAGAGGTAATAGCTGCTTTGGCATTAGCTTTCTTGGCTCGGATTTTCATTTGAGTAGCAGCTTCTTTCTCCACTTGTTCTGGCGTTAGTAACTGTTTGCTAACGACTAAGTGGCGTAGCAGAGAGGCGTTCAACTTGAGATCGGTGTCCAACTGCTTGAGCTGGGTTGGTTCGAGGTTAAACTCCTCAGTGATATAGTGGCCGTATTTTTCCTTGTTGATAGGATAGGCCAGTTTTTTACGACCTAAAGAAACCTCGGCAGTAATAGTACCACCTAAGGTTGTTTTGATTAAGTCGTTGATTTTCTGCTGAATACTTGGGTATTCAGTTTCAGCGATAGCCGCTGAGATGATATAGGTCAGCTCGTAATGAGACATGGTTTTAACCTTAATTGATAAGGATTCCATAAATGAATATGGAATATGGCTTAAAATCGTCAGTTGTAAGTAACAATTTAAGTGGTCAAAACTTATCATGACAGAGCAATTTTGTCAATCAAGCGTTACCCCTCCTTGCTAAGGAGGGGTTAGGGGAGGTCAGTAATCGTTAAACTCCATAGTCAGGTAGCTAATAAACAGCTATAATTGAACAACTATGACTTCTTGGATCTTTATTTTAGGTACTAATCCAGCGCTATCAGTAGAAGAAATACTGACGGTTTTGGCTTTATCGACTGAGGATGTTTTAGATATTGGTAGAGACTATTTAGTTCTACAGACAGCTGACCAGATTCAGCCCGTGTCATTATTGTCTCGTTTAGGCGGTACTATAAAGATTGGCAGGCTGGTTCAGCGTCTGACCGGTATTGGGCAGCTGACACCTGAGCTCTGGCGACAAGCTTTGCATGTACCTGAAGAATCGAACAAAATGATTTTTGGTTTCAGTCAGTATGGTTTAGACAAATCAGCTTATGCTCTCCAAGGGATTGGCTTGAAAGTTAAAAAATTATTAAAAGCTGAAGGTCATAATGCTCGTTTGATGGCTAATAAAGAAGGTCAGCTATCATCTGTAGCAGTGCAAAAAAATAATCTCGTTGGTTCAGAGCTATTAATTGTCCGCGGTTCGAAAGCAGATATCTATCTTGCTATGACAGAGGCTGTGCAAGACTTCGAACATTATGGTGAGCGTGATTATGGACGCCCAGAGCGTGATAGCGCCCGAGGCATGATACCGCCGAAATTAGCCCAGATGATGATTAATCTAGCATTGATACCAGACAACGGCTCATTACTGGACCCCTTTTGTGGTTTAGGTACTATTGCGCAGGAAGCTTGGCTGATGAATCATAGATGGCAGATAGCAGGTAGTGACAGTGACCAGCAAGCAATTGAGCAGGCCCAGAAAAATTTACAATGGTTACTGCGTGATACGGTTGAGCAGAAGATTAATTTTACAGTCGCCCCGGTGCAAAACTTAACTACAGTTTTAGCTCAATCGTTATTTGATGCAGTCGTCACTGAGCCTTATCTTGGTCCAGCTCGAGAGTTACAGAGGACTCTGACGCCTGAGCGGTTAGATCAAATTATTTCAGAGATTAGTCAGCTCTATCTACAGGCTTTCCAGCAAATTGTCCTACTGCTGAAACCAGGAGGTAGAGTAGTCATGGTCTGGCCAATGTATCAGCAGCGAGGCTCCTACGAAGCTATTCCTTTGATTGCCGAGGTAGCGAAATTGGGTTTTCGCTTGATTTTGCCAGCTATTCGTCATACGAGCTTAGCAACTAGCCTAACTGAACGTGGGACACTTTGGTATCATCGGCCTGATCAGGCGGTGGCGCGGGAGATAGTGGTGTGGGAGAAATTATAAATTTTAATAAGCTTAGATTGAAACCTTTCGCGAGTCGGGAGTACTCGTCAGACGAAGCGATCTGGTTATTCAATAAAAAAACTAGATTGCCGCGCCCGCAGTGCCGGGCTCGCAAATACTAGTGAGTTTGGCGCTTCAGCGCCATTTATGTTATAATTTAGTAGAAATTATTTGTTAATAACTAGTTAATTTACTCGCTTTTTGTTCTATGAGTAGTTCGCAAACATCTTTGGACACAAATTTGTTAGTTAAAGATCTTGATGGTCAGTTTAAAGTCTTACAAGACGGTGTTTTGAGCTCTGCTAATAATTCTCCAGCAACAATTACAACCCCTACTGTTAGCTCTCTGCCGAGTTCCGCTCTACCGGTTGCTGTTCCGCCTGATGAACATTTTTTACCAGCCCCACAGGCGTCAGTTGATCCTGCTGCTAGAGCTGATTTTCATTTTCACCCTGATGATCGCCAGGATATTGCTCTAGAAATAGAAAAAATCACTAATTACCTGTCGGCTAATGAGCGCAAGAAATATAGTGTTGAAAAGATAGCGGAGAAGTTAGTAGAGAAAAACGAACTAAAATTTTCTCCTGAGCAATATGCTCGTTTCGTCAAATCATTACTGTCTTTTTTCCGTCAGGCACGGAGTTTTGTCTTGATGCGGGCCTTGCTATCAGATACCAGTAGTGCTGGTTATGGTTTAGACCCTGCTGTAGCAGATCGGATTATGTTAATCGCTCGTAGTTTGAAAGAGAAAATCGAAAGCGTTGATGGTGTGGTGGTAGAGGCAGGTGGTGAACGTGGACAAAATACGGCTTCAACTGAGAGGGTTATAGATCAGCCTCAAGTCGAGATTGGTTTGCCGGATGTGCCTCTAGTTACACCAGTAGTGTCGGTGCCGATAACTAAGCCAGAGGTGATACAGCCTAAAGTAGAAGTAGCACCTGAGGTGCCAATAGTAGTACCAGAGCCAGCTGTGCTTGAGCCTCCAATCAGTCCGGTTCAACCGACACCTATTAGCATGCGTAATGTTGAAACCGATTTACCGAAAGTGAGCAGACCAATCTCTGATGTCAGCGCTATGGTTGAGCAACTACCCAAAGTGAAACGTCCAGGGGCGCGGGTTGTGGGCAAAGTGGACGAACTAGCAACGATGTCACTGCAAGATTTCCGTACGCTTGATCCTGATCCTCGGATGCGAGTGGCTAAGATTTTGCAACGTATTATCAATCTGGGTAAGGAATCATTATTGCGACGAGCTCAGGGCATCGACGGCTGGCGTAAAAATGAAGTTTATCAGCACTATCTGGCTATTGGTAATCAAAGTTTGGAGCATGGCATGGATATTAATCAAGCTATTAGCGCTCTGCAAGCGAGCGGACAGTCGACTTTGTCTTTGGACGAGTTTGAAGCTGTCACCGATTTAAATAAACATCTGCGTTTTTAAACCATGCGTAAATTTGTTGTGCCACAATTTATCGATATTGAAGACAAGATTATTGGAGTTATTACCACGAGACAGTTTCTAATTATTATTGTTACTGGTTTATTAGTGTTCTTATCTTTTCGACTATCAGAATTCAATCTCTTTTTATTGCAAGCAGGTTTTTTGTTGATTGTTGGTGGTACATTAGCCTTCGTGAAGATTAATGGCTCGCCCTTTCATATTTTTATTCTTAATTACATTTCTCGCTTGCGCAAACCAGGTTTACGTGTCTGGCAGAAGGAATTACTATTAGAAGTTAAGGCTAAAGATGATAAAGGTTCGGCCCAAGAAGTTTTTATTCCCAAACAGCATTTAAACGCTACGAAACTTTCGGAGTTGGCTCTTATTGTTGATACTGGTGGTATCTACAAAGGCGAGCAGGAAGCTAATTTTATTCATAATGCACCATATGGCAAAGTCTAAACCAGAGCATCAGAAACCTAACCGCCATCTACCATCAGCCCAAAAATATTTAGATATTGCTGAGATCAAAGAAGATGTTGTTTTGATGCGTGATGGTACTATTCGATCAGTATTAATTGTTTCTTCAATCAACTTTGATTTGAAATCAGAAGATGAACAGGCTTCTATGGTCGGAGCCTATGTTACTTTTTTAAATTCACTGACGTTCCCCTTACAGATTGTTATTCAATCTCGACCATTAAATATTGATGACTATCTCGAGCGTCTGAAAAAAACCGAGCGCGAACACACTAACGAACTGTTACGTATGCAGACAGCAGACTATCGCAACTTTGTCTCAGAGTTATTAGAGTTAGAAAGTATTATGAGTAAACGTTTTTTCGTGATTGTGAATTATAATCCCATCAATGATCAAAGACGTAAATATTCAGAGAGACTACTAGATGTTTTCACGGCCGCACGCAAAGTCGTCATTGGCAAAGAAAAATTTGAAAAATATTCACGCGAATTAACTAAGCGATCGATCTATATTTCTTCTGGTTTAAGTAGTATGGGATTACAAGTTGAACGCTTGAATACTCAAGCTTTGATTGAACTTTACTACAATAGTTATAACCCAACTATGTATCAGAGCCAGCCATTAGAAGATGTCAATAATTTAGCTATCGACTAAGATGTTTAAACCTCAACAAGTTACTAATAAATTTCCCCAAAACGATGAAGCTCAGCGCGTTGGTTTGGCGCAACAAGAACAACAGTTGCGTGAGTCGACAGAAGAAGATATCACCGTCCTGGAAGCGGAAAAGGTCTTTCGTGAAGGTGTCGTCAGTATCCGTGATCTCATAGCCCCGGCTTCCTTCAAAGTTGATGTTAGCTCTGTCCAACTGGGACCACTCTATGCCAGAACTATCTTTGTTATCGCTTATCCGCGTTACGTCACTATCAGTTGGTTTGCGCCGATTATCAACTACAGTTTGCCACTAGATATTGCGATGTTTTTTTATCCCATTGATAGTACAGCTGTTTTGAAACAGTTGAAGAAAAAAGTCGGTGTTATTGAGTCGCAGATTATCTCTGATCGTGAGAAAGGCTCACCACGTGACCCAGTACAAGAGACAGCTTTGAATGACATCGAAAGTTTACGTGATAGTCTCAGTCAAGGAACAGAGCGCTTCTTTCAGTACGCCCTGTATATCACAGTCTATGCTGAGAATAAGGAAGGCTTAGATTCTGCTTCAGATAAAATTGAGAATTTATTAGGTGCACATTTGGTCATGTCACGTCGCGCTTTCTACCAATCAGAACAAGGTTTCAACTCAACTTTACCTTTGGGCAACGATGAGATTTTTGTCGCTGCTAATATGAGTAGTTCACCGGCCGCCGCTTCTTTCCCCTTCGTTTCTTCCGAGCTGACATCAGATAACGGTATCATGTATGGTATTAATCGCCATAATAATAGTTTAATTCTCTTTGATCGTTTTAGTTTACAAAATGCCAACTCGGTTGTCTTCGCGACATCTGGCGCAGGCAAAAGTTATGCAGTCAAATTAGAAGTTCTGCGCAGTATGATGTTGGGTATGGAAATCATTATTATCGATCCGGAGAAAGAATATCAACATTTGTCTGACTCGGTCGGTGGAGCCTATATCAATTTGTCTCTGAATTCAGAAAGTAAATTAAATCCTTTTGACCTGCCACGGAAAGTCGGAGATGCTCGACCAGAAGATATTTTGCGCAGTGCCGTTATTACTCTGAAAGGTTTGGTGCGGCTGATGGTTGGAGACCTAACTAATGAAGAAGATTCGATTGTTGATCGAGCTTTATTAGAGACTTACGCCAAGAAAGATATTAACGCTGGCTCTGATTGGGGTCGAGCTAGTATGCCGCTAATGTCTGATTTTGAAGAGGTTTTATTAGGTATGGTCGGTGGAGAAGATATTGCCTTGCGTATCAAGAAATACACCCAAGGTACTTTTGCTGGACTATTTAATAATCCAACCAACGTTAATACTGATAACCAATTAGTAGTTTTCAGCGTGCGTGATCTGGAAGATGAGTTGCGACCAATCGCTATTTACACAGTGATTAATTATATTTGGAACATCGTTCGTTCATCAGTCAAGAAACGCATATTGATTATTGATGAAGCTTGGTGGCTGATGCAACACGAAGATAGTGCGAAGTTTATTTACGCTTTGGTCAAACGTTGTCGTAAGTATTACCTCGGTATTACTACTATTACTCAAGATGTTAACGACTTTTTGCTATCACCTTATGGTCAAGCCATCGTGACGAATTCCTCGATGCAGTTATTATTGAAACAATCCCCAGCGGCCATTAATAATATTCAAAAAACCTTTTTATTAACTGAAGGCGAGAAATATTTATTATTAGAGAGCGCTGTGGGAGAGGGAATATTTTTTGCTGGCGCCAAGCATGCAGCTATCAAAATCATGGCTTCTTATACTGAGGATCAATTGATTACCTCTGATCCAAAGCAACTATTAGAAATAGAACAAGCTAAACGTGATTTCGCAGAAAAAACTAATGCTCAAATAAATGCCGCAGGATAACTTTTTTTCACGCCCGAAAGTTCGTTTGGCGCTAATCAGCGGATTAGTTCTCATTATTGCTCTGGTGATATTTTTTTGGTGGTGGACACATCGTGCCCCAGCTACAGTAGTGTTGAAAACGCAGGAGGTAGTACCGACAAATAACAATGCTACTACTGTGCCAGATGAAACAACTGTTGTAGCGCCAACAGGAGCTGAGCTATCAGTAGTTAGTCGTATTTTTGTGGAGCGTTATGGTAGCTTCTCTAATCAAAGTAAGAAACAAAATCTGAGAGATGTTTGGTCAATGCTGACCAAGTCTTTTCAAGATCGTTTGAATCTCACCGCGAATACAGCTGTTACGGCAGACTACAGTGGTATTGAGACTCGAGTCGTTAGCATCTCAGTAGTGTCGCAGTCAGCGACAGAGGCTGAGCTGAAGGTCAAAGCTCAACGTAGTGAACGTCAAGCTGATTTACAAACGAAGACCTACTATCAAGATATTGTCTTATCTTTAATCAAGTCGGGAGACCAGTGGTTGGTTGACCGGGCGGAGTGGAAATAAGATGGCTCAAGTATTACAAATGCCAGCCATGGGTCTGGATACTACTGATGACAGTGAAGAAAGCAGAAAAGTGGAGTTTGATCGGCGTCAAACACGGGCTCGTCTCGACGCGAAGCAACAAGCCACCCAGCTAGCATCAGGCGCTGCAGCTGGTATTCCTGTTACAATGAAAGAAACGGATGAAGCTATTCGAATGATGCGGATGATGACCGCTTTGAACCCTTTGACCTTTATTTGGTGGGTTATAGAGACGACCTTTCGTTATCTGACGGCTAATTTGATGGGTTTGGAGTGGCCTGGTATCTGGCAGAAGGTGAGCAAAGTGGAACGTTGGGTGATGTTTGGTGCTGATGGGCTACTGTTCATAGTTATCTGTGTGGCCCTAGCTTTGTTAGTTCTTACCAATCCGGCTATTTTGGCTCAGTTGGCTTTGGATAAAGTATTTGGTTTTTTTAAAGATCTTGGTTGTCAAGTTTTTACTTGTAAATAAATTATATGGAAAGAAAGAGAATATTATTAATTATAGGTTTTATCGTTATTGTTTTGTTAATTGCTTGGGCTCTGGTTGTAATTATTTATTCTAGTCTGGTGACTCCGCCAGAGGAAGTGATAAACAACAATAATAATGGTAATTTACCAAATATTAATAACGGTAATATCGACCGTAATATTAGTACTAGTACCATCATTGGCTTGCCGCAGTTTGATGATACGAACAAAATAGACGAAATCGCTCAAGGTGGTCAGACAGCAGTGACTGACTATGATCAGGTCCAAGCTGAGTATGCTGCGCCTACGGCTAGTGGCTTAACTTTTTATAATCCTGAGCTATCCAGTTTTCAGACGATTAACTCCGATGGTGTGGTCACTACTTTGGGCTCTGAGAAATTTTATAATGTTTCCAATGTCACATGGGCAGCGAATAAATCAATCGCCATTTTAGAATACCCTGATGGTTCTAATATTCTTTATGATTTTAATAAAGGCAAACAAGTAAGTCTGCCAAAAGAGTTAGAAAAATTTGCTCTCGATACTAATGGTGGATCTTATTCGGCAATTTGGAATGGTGGCAAACCTGATGCTACTTGGCTGATGACCGGCACTAGTGATGGTGGTGATCTGAAAATAGTTGAGCCTGTTGGTGATCAGAAATTAAATGTTAGCGTCGGTATCTCGCCAGACAGTCAGATAGTCGCGATGTATCGCAAAGCTACAGGTACTGACGGTCAGGAAGTTTTACCTATCGGTCGTAACCAAGAGCAATTTAAATCTTTCAACGTTGACGGCTTGAAGTTCAAAGGTGACTGGTCTCCTGGTGGTTCTTATCTACTCTATAGCACTGCTAGCGCCGTTGACGGCTATCAACCTCGCCTTTGGCTAACGGAAGGTTCGACGGGCAATATTGGCTACAGTCAGACGAATTTGCAACTGAACACCTGGGCTGATAAGTGTGCCTTTGATACGACAGAGACCTCTATCTACTGTGCTGTCCCTATTGAGCTACCTGAAGGAGCTGGCTTATATCCTGATTTAGCTAAAGGCGTGCCGGATGTTTTTTATCGCATTGACCTGACATCTGGCAACAAAGTGCCATTAGCTTTGCCTGTGGGTACACAATCTAGCTATTCTGCTCAGTCGGTTTCTTTGTCAGCCGATCAATCGGTGCTGTATTTCGTTGATAGCGTGACTGGATCTTTGCATAGTATTCGTTTGAAATAATACCTTAACATGAAGATAGTAGGATTTAGTTTATTAGCGTTGTTATGCCTAGCATTTGTAGCAAGTTTTTTTATTCTGAAATATGGTCAGCTTGATCCTCGCGCCCGTCGGGAAGCTTTTACTGTTATACCTATTAGAGCAGAGGACCCTAGCGTTGGTAAGTCGGGAGCGAAAGTTACAGTAGTATATTTCAGTAGCTTCACCTGTGCAGCTTGTCGCTCAACTGCTCTGACGATGGATCAGTTACGCGCAGTTTATGGCGATACGTTGCGGATAATTCGTAAAGATTTACCTTTAGATACAGATACTGCTAGGACAGCAAGCTTAGCAGCGCGTTGTGCCCAACAACAGGGTAAGTTTTGGCAGTATCATGATGAACTCTTTAGCCAGCAGAGTAAGCTTATCGATGATCCGACCATTTGGCTATCTATCGCAGACAGTTTACGTTTAGACAAAACTTTATTTTCCCAGTGTCTAAATGACCGGAGCACCTTATCGCTCATTGAACAGGACATAGCTGATGCGACTACTGCTGGTATCCCTTCTATCCCATACTTTGAGATTAATAGTAAAGTACGCGTGGCTGAAGACATTCCGTTATCGCAATGGCGTCAATTGATCGATACTTCATTAGTCTTATGAATCATCTTTTCTCTTATCTTATTACTACAGTTTATGCTGAAGAGAT
>CAZASM010000001.1:0-57817 GCA_964487895.1 uncultured Gammaproteobacteria bacterium | reverse complement strand
TGGTTGATTTACAGACGTTGGATATTGATAAGGTGAATATTGAGTTACCGCCATCAGGTTTTGATGCTTTATTAAAACAAGAATGTGAATCTTTGACTTCTGCTGCTACTTGTAATAACAGTACTTATGCTTGTGAGTGGGACACAACAAACAATAAATGTGCAGTTTTAGCTAATCGTTGTCCTTTAACCCAACAAGAATATAACGCTTTAAAGCTTGATTTTCAAAGATTTGCCCATGTTGAATGTTGTCGGACCTTTGATGCCTCTGGAACTCATTGGGAATACGCTTTAGCGGCGCAGGCAGATTGTAATCTGGCTTGCGCCCCACACACTGGTTGGGTAAAAGTAGATCATCAAGCTTGTATTACTAATGGTAAAGATTGGGATAGTGTACAATGAAGATGTACGATCTTAGAGTAAATAAAATAATCGATTTAGCTTTTGTCTTATGAATCATCTTTTCTCTTATCTTATTACTACAGTTTATGCTGAAGAGATTCAGCAAATTCCTTTTAAATCTTCAGTTGGTTTAGATATTGCCCAATGTGGTGCAAATGGTACGATCACACCTGATGGAGGCTTTTTAGCTTGTTACATTTCATCCTTATACACTTTTTTTGTCCAAGGAGCTATCGTGCTGGCAGTAGTAATGATTATGTTCGGCGGTTTTCAGTGGCTGCTAGCCACTGGTAACGCTAGTAAAATCTCTGAAGCTAAATCTACTATTTCCGCTGCCATCTTTGGTCTAATCTTAGCTTTGACATCATATCTACTTTTTGCCCAGATAAATAAAAATCTGGTTGATTTACAGACGTTGGATATTGATAAGGTGAATATTGAGTTACCGCCATCGGCTACAGTAAATTACACACCTGGAGCTAGTAAAGCTTGTAATGGATACGACGCTGCAGCTTTAGATCTTCTTGGTAGTAGTAGAAAGGTTTTGACCATCGGCAATATTAACATGGCGCAGTTAAGTACTTTAACGCCTCAATTGGCGGCAAGTTTAGATAGTTTGGATGCTATTTTGGGTCTCAAAGAAAATTTTCCCGCAGTCAGAATAACAAGCATCACTCAAGACGCTATTTTTTCTGGAGGTTGTACTAGGACTAATGGTGTAATGTCTGCAGGGTGTGAACACGCGGCTACATCGGACCATTATGGCGGAGTGCGTTTTTATTGTGAGAATTTTGATCGTGAACACCCTCCTGTGTCTTGCGCTGCTGATCTTGCTTTTGAAAAAAACTTATCACCGACTTTGAAAGCACAGTATTATCCTATATTGTTTGAAGCAGTGCAGAAAGCTGGTTTAGATCGTAGTTGGTGTGAGATACCCGGAGATAATCCTCCTCACACACCTCGTCCATGTACTATAGCCAATATCGACCATCTCCATGCTGCATTACAAATTTGTCGTAGTAAAGGACAGTAAACCAGGAGATATTCATTAGCAACATTATTGAGCGCTACTAAAAATATACATGAGTCGTAATAAAACATCGTATGCTTTCTGTGACCTGACATATGCTTATGCTCGTGGCGGAGGTATTACTACTTATATCGATGCTAAGGCGCGATACTATAAAAATCATCATATACGACACATCATTATTACTCCTAGGACTGATGCTGGTCAGCAAACAAAAGTAGAGAAAAATGGTTTGCAGATAATCTATCGAGTTCCATCACGCAAAATCATGATTCAGTCATTACCGTACTATTTTTTTCGGCGTTATACAGATATAGAAAAAATCATACAGAAAGAACAACCGAATATTTTGGAAATTGGCGATTCATTCACTACTTTTTTTTATGGTCGTCGATTACACTCTTTGGTGCAGAAGTTTCAAGGTCGGGTAGATGTCTTCGTTCATGAGAGGTTAGATAATTTTTATCAGCAAGTTCTTCATGTTCATCACGGAAATAATGTTCTGCGTTTTTTAAAAAATTTCTTAGCGCGTGCGCTCACACGATTATTGTTGGGAAGATTTTTGGCCTCGGCGGACGCCATTATCGCTAACTCACTATTCTCAGCTCAAGAGTCTAAACGTAATACCATTAAACCAGTCTACACTTTAGCTCTTGGTATTGATACAGAGCGTTACTATCGAGCGAAAACGGACGACAAGCTCAAGGCATCTTTGAGTAATAATGGTCAGAAGAAAATTTTACTGCATATCGGTCGTTTAGAAACAGATAAAAAAATTGATCTTTTAGTAGATTTTGCGAAACGTTTGGACGCGGAGAAATATGTCTTGGTTGTAATTGGCGATGGTAAATATAAGGAGACTTTAGCGGCTCTGCCAGCAGTAGTGGCTACAGGATATTTTCAGCAGGAGCAAATTTTACCCTATTTGATGGTGGCTGATATGGGGGTATTAATAAATAATATTGAGCCCTTTGGACTTGTAGGATTAGAGATGATGGCAGCTGGTTTGCCACTACTAGCACCGAATGCTGGCGGCTTAAGCAGCTTTATCAAAAAAGATTTTGCTTGGCTTTTACCCTATGATGCTAAAGCCTATACTAAAGCTTTAGCTGAGTGGTCGCAATTATCTACTAGACAACAACAAGCCCTACGACTGGCTGCACGTAAAGAATCAGAGAATTACACTATTGATCAGATGGGTCGGCGTTTAATGATTATCTATCAAAAAATTCTTCAAGGTCACCAGCAGTGGCCTTAGGTGTTACGGAATTTATTATTTCTATCACGGGGCCACTCCAGTGGATTATAGATTATATAATCCCTGATTTTATTTAACACCACTTCATTATCGATTATAGAATCATAAAATGATCGTTGCCAGGGAAAATTTACCAAACCCGCACGGTGGATGTATTTTGAGGTGGTTGTTTTGAGGGCACCAATAATGTTTGATAATGATAAATTCATTGGTGGTTGGGTCGGATGTGGATCAAATTGATGGACGTCCTGTAGGGACAGGTCTAGACCTGTCCCTACCAATGCCGAATTGATTGGTGATTCGTGTATCGATACACACCCATCCGCCGTTAAATCCTCAATAAAAATAATGACATGAATGTGATTTGGCATAACGATTGAGGTGTCAATTTTCACGTATCGGTAACGGGATTCCAACCAATGTAATTGTTGATACACGATCGATCCATACGAATTTAAACACATTATACCGTCTTGGA
This sequence comes from uncultured Gammaproteobacteria bacterium, assembly GCA_964487895.1. GTDB lineage: Bacteria > Patescibacteriota > Patescibacteriia > UBA1558 > 2-01-FULL-52-15 > CAYYYA01. The sequence continues at coordinate 54,650 of CAZASM010000001.1, read as the reverse complement.
TAAAACCAAAAACGGGTTGAAATTTATCAACACAAATCGTAACAAAATATTCACCAGTTCGACTATAGTCATATTCTTTAAGACGATTGGGTTTTCTGCTTTGCATGGGTTTATTATGAATTATCATCCTCACGATTCCGCGCAATTGCTAAACCGACAATAGAATTCGGCATACTATTTTTTAAGGATCTAGCTATTGATTCCAAAGTAGCTCCTGTTGTCACTACATCATCAATCAACAAGATATTTTTTCCAGCCAAAGTCGGACCATGGTATAAGAAGGCCTCTTGTGTGTTGATTAACCTTTCGGCTCGACTTAAACCTGCTTGATGTTTGGTATCAACTATTCTTGATAACCCGGTCAAAAGTGGCCAGTGGAAATGATTGGCAATATTTTTTGCTAATAGATCGCTCTGATTGTATCCGCGCTGACGTAAGCGTTTTCGATGCAGTGGTACTGCTAGCAAGTAGTAAATTGGAAATGGTGATTCTAATTCTAAGGTTTTTATCAGGAGGTCTGAGAGAGGTTTAGCTAATTGTGGCAGATTGTGATATTTAAATTGCTTAATGGCTGATTCAATTTGAGCCTGATGATAATCAGTGGCGACAATTGTTTTTGTGATGCCATTGAGAGTGAGTTTTTGTGGGACGATAATGATAGAGTCTTGGCAAGGCTGACACAAAAATTGACCATCACTACCGCAGCCCACACAGGTACGAGGGAAGAAGATATCGAGGGCAAAATTACTTATAGTATTAAAAACAGACATAGAGAATGCCTGTTTTTAATTTACGTAATTATTTAATTCTAATGAGTCAGAATAATTTGCTGGTCTTTAATTGTAGTTGTGAATTCACTAGCCACTTCGTCTTTCAAGATAGCCTCGGCTAATTGATTGGTCACCTTCTCTTGGAAGAAACGTTTCAGTGAGCGAGCTCCTTCGTCAACATTGAAACCTCGATTCACTAGGTAGTTAACCGTCGCAACATCAAGATTAATCTTTCTGCCTTTGGCTAATAAACGTTGATTCAACAGTTCACACTCACGAGCAATAATTTTCTTGGCCACTGATTTTGTCAGTGGTTTGAAAATAACTACTTTATCAATACGGTTCAAAAATTCTGGACGGAAATAATCATGCAGAGATTGTTTGATGCCTTGGCTGATTTTAGCAAATTTTTCTTCCGCCGATTGTAAAGCTGTTTCTTCCGACTCGAAGCCGACAGCTGCCTGAGCGTTGAATTGATCCAGACCAATATTAGAGGTCATGATAATGATAGTGTTACGGAAGTTAACCGTTCGACCGGCAGCATCAGTTAGGCGACCTTCTTCTAAGACTGGTAACAGTAGATTGAAAACTTCAGGGTGAGCTTTCTCGATTTCATCAAGCAAGATGACGCAGTACGGTTTACTTTTCACCGCATCAGTCAGGACATTGGCGTCTTTGTAGCCGACATAGCCAGCAGGAGCTCCAATCAATTTAGATACATTGAAACTTTCGTTATATTCTGACATATCAATCTTAATCAGATTATTCGGGCTGTCGAACATTAGTTGAGCTAGAAGTTTGGCTGTGGCTGTTTTACCCACGCCGGTTGGTCCGAGGAAAATGAAAGAAGCGAGTGGTCGATTAGGATCGCCCAAGCCTGCACGTGCTCGGCGGATGGCTTCGCTGATCTGTTTCAAAGCTTCTTCTTGACCGACGATTTCCCGCTGTAAATATTTCTCCAACTGTAATAGTTTTCTTTTTTCAGTTTGCAGGATATCGGTGACAGGAATACCGGTAGCTTTGGCTACAATTTCTGCTATCCGTTCAGCCGTAATAATACCCAAGATACTGATCTTTTCTTTTGACTGACTGATCTGCAGCTGTTGGAGTTCTTGAATGATAATTTCTTCCTGATCTTTGAAGCTAATAGCTGTAGTATATTGCTCATCAATAATAGCCTGACGTTTCGCTTTTTTAATTCCTGCAAGCTTAGTTTCTAATTCGCGCATCATTTTGCTATAGCGATTCTTTTCTTTCGCGACTTTTAGACTGGAAGCGGCTTCATCGAGAAGATCAATAGCTTTATCAGGTAATTTTTTATCAGGCATATAACGCTGGCTCAGGACAATCGAGGTTTCTAGAGCTTCTGGTGTGAAGTTGACGCGATGATATGTTTCATAATTACTTTGAATACCCTTCAAGATTTCCAAAGTTTCGCTTTCGGAAGCTTCTTCGATGTAGATTGGTTGGAAACGACGTTCAAGTGCTTTGTCACTTTCAATAAACTTTTTGTATTCTTCACGCGTGGTAGCGCCGACACAGCGTAATTGTCCGCGAGCTAAGGCCGGCTTGAGAATATTAGCAGCATCCATTGAGCCACTGGTCGAGCCAGCTCCGATTAAGTTATGAATTTCATCAATAAAGAGAATGATATTGGAGTTACTGGTTACTTCTTCCACAATCTGCTTTAGTCGCGCTTCAAATTCACCGCGATACATTGTGCCGGCTAAAACAGAGGAGAGGTCGAGGTTGAGAATTTTTTTATCTAATAGAACATCCGGCACATCACCGAGATAGATTTTTTTCGCTAGACCTTCGATGATAGCCGTTTTACCAACTCCAGCGTCACCAAGTAGAACGGGATTATTTTTTGTTCGACGAGAGAGGATTTGAATCAAGCGTTCAATTTCTAAGGCCCGTCCGATGACAGGATCAATTTTGCTTTGTGCTTCAGGACTGGTCAGGTCAATAGTGAACTGTTCTAAAGCTGTTTCACGAGGAGCACCATCAGAGAAGTTACCATCCAACATTTCTTGCGGATTGGCATTAGGTTGGAAGGTAGTAAATTTGGTTGTGCCACGCAGGATTAATTCTAGTTGCTGGCTAATTTTTTTGACATCAACATTGAAACGCAAGAAAATTGATTGTACCTCACGATTGCTGTGGTTAATCAAGCTAGCTAACAAATGTTCACTGCCAATGTATTTGTGGTTATATTCGTAAGCAGTTTTGACCGCTTGTTCAATGATACTCTGACTAGCTTCGTTAGGTTGCGGTAAATCCCAAGGATTAGTTGATAATAAGCGATCAGTGTTCAGAGGCGCTGTCATGTTGAGCTGTAAATCATCTGGGCGGAGATTTTGTTTAGACAGAATCTCAGCAGCGATAGAACCTTTTTGCTGTAATAAAGCAAAGAGCAGATGCATCGGTTCAATAGCATCGGAGCCTTTTTGCCAAGCAACATTCTGAGCACGGATGAGAATCTGCTTGAAATGGGTGGTAAATTTATCGAGTAGGTTGTCTAACATCAGGAATTAAGAATGAAGAATTAAGAATGCAGAATATAGGAATAATATGTCTTCTGATGTACGTATCTTAACCAGAAAATTGTTAGTTGGTCAAGATTAAGGCTTAAGCCATGCTGCGGAGTTTTTTGATGCGATCCTCAATCGGAGGATGAGTTGAGAACCAAGATTTGAAACCACCTGATTTTTTTGGACTATCGTCGGCTGCCACAGGATCGCGGGAAGGTTCAGAAATATAGAGATGAGCTGTTGCTTGATTGACACGCTGTACTGGTTGACTATAGCTGATCTTTTCTAGGGCATTAGCGAGACCTTCAGGATAGCGAGTTAGTAAAGCAGCAGAGGCATCAGCTAGGTATTCGCGTTTGCGAGAGACTGCCAGTTGTAACAGCTTAGCAAAGAGCGGAGCAAGTACTGCCAACGCGATACCAATGATGATTAGTACACCAGCGCCAGAATTGTTATCACGTTTCCGTCCGCCACCCCAAAACATATGACGGGTAAATATATCTGCTAACATGGTGACGATGCCGACACAGATGATTGCCACAGTCATTAGGCGTGTATCGAAATTTTTGACGTGCGATAGCTCATGAGCGATAACACCTTCGAGCTCTTCATTCTCCAGCTTGGCAATAATACCAGTAGTCAGGGCAATGGAAGCGTGTTGGGGATCACGTCCGGTAGCGAAAGCATTAAGAGCGTCATCGGGGATAATGTAGATCTTTGGTCTTGGTAGGCCCGCAGTGATAGCAAGATTTTCTACCAGACGATAGACATAGGGATTATCTTGTTGCTGAATTTCTTTCGCACCAGCTATACTCAGCGCTATCTTGTCACTAGCATAGAAGCTAATCAGTGATGTGCCTACTGATAAGGCTACTGCTATAGCCACGAGACCGTAGCCAGCTTCTAGATACCAGCTCAAAAAATAAGCCACACCAATGACGACGGCTGCGAAGACTAGCATTAAAAAAATACTTTGACGCTTATTAGCGGCGATTTGGTTATACATTATAGACAGTAGTAAGTAGTAAGAAGTAAGTAGTAAGGGCAGACCTTGGTTATAGTCTAACTGAAACTTTGGAGACAATCTCCCTTGCTTCTTTCTACTTTCTTCTTGCTTCTGTTAAAATTGTACTTTCACGTTCTCACGTTCAGTTTCATTCGCTAGTTCAAAGAAATCGAAAGATTTCATCTGAAACATAGAAGCGAAGAGAGAGGTGGGGAAAACTTGGATGGCAGTATTGAAGTCGCGTACCTGACCGTTGTAGAAGCGACGAGCAGCCTGAATCTTATTTTCTGTATCGGACAGTTCGTCTTGTAATTGAGCAAAATTGGTAGAAGCCTTGAGGTCAGGATATTGCTCAGCTACGGCGAACAAGGTTTTCAAGGTACCGGAGAGAGCGTTTTCTGCTTCAGATTTAGCACTGGCAGTGTCGGCCTTCATCGCCATATTGCGAGCTTCGGTCACTTTCGTCAGTACACCTTCCTCGTGACCCATGTAGCCTTTGACAGCTTCAACTAGGTTGGGGATCAGGTCATAGCGTCGTTTCAGCTGAACATCAATGTCAGACCAGCCTTCTTGGACCTGATTTTTCTTCTGAATCAGGTTATTATAGGTCATGACGAGCCAGATCAGGATCAGAACAATAGCGCCGATAATGAAGTAAAGATACATAGAATTAGTCGATAATAGTTAGCTTATTTGCTGTAAATGTACTTAATCTACTAATATTCGTCAAGCTCTCAATTTGAACCAACTGACCCACCAGAAGATCTTCTCTGTTAGCAGTTTGAGTAGCCGCTGGCGGGCTGTTTATATCTATTAGAGCTGGCGGCGGGGTAGGAGGTCTGCCAGTATCTGCTTGGCGTTGGAAGCTGGTGGTCTGTGTCAGCTCAACTGACTTGTCGCCACGAGTAGTTACAAGTTGAATTGTAGTTCGCTCACTATTAATACCAGTAATCTGCCCAGAAATTACAAATACCGTAGTTGGTTCGGATGGCTGTATTTTAGCTATGTCTTGTAACTGTTCTTTCATCGATGGTCGAGCCGGTGGTAGCGTCTGATTAGTTTGTCGTCGCCAGTAGAAGGCTAAGACAACAACTAACAGGGTAACGATAGCTATCGCAACAAGAAAGATTTTTTTATTTTGACTATTCATAACTACATTATAGTGGATAGTTGGTTGTCTAGTCAATTTTATGGTAAAATAAAGTCGAATATTTTTCCAAATTTTTTTGTATGCGACGTTTTGTCATACTAATATTTTTTACTGTTCTCATCACCTCTATCGGTGGTTGGTTCGCTGTCAGCGCGCAAACATGGCTGATGTCACCTAGTCCTCCACCAGATAATACTACGATCCGTCCAATTTCAGGCGGGAGTGGAGATAATTTAGGCCTAACTGACCCCCATACTGCCACTGAGGCTCTACATTTAAGCGCAACGACAAATCCTGGGTTTCGTTTGTATGGTATTGGTGGCACGTTTGCGCAGGGAGCGTTACAAGTAGCTAGTGATAAAATCGGAGTATCGCTAGGCGCGGTGAACAATTTTGCTCTGAAAGCAGTCAGCACTGCTAATGACGCTTCGTTTGCAGGTTTGTACGCTGAGCAGACTGAGGGTTATCCTGCTCTGGTCGCTAGCTCGGCGGCTAATATTAGCGCACAGTTATTTGGTTTGACTTATGTCTCTACGGGCCTAATTATGGGTAATAATCCGGCGAATATTCTCAGTCTGACAGCTCAGACGGCTGATGCCGAAAATAAATTGTATTGGGGTAATCGTTTATTGTGTAATCCAAAATTGCCAAATTGCGGTTGGATTGTCTCTGGCGCTAGCGGTGATGGTCTGGGCAATCATATTGCCACTCAGACTTTGAATATGAACGGCAAGTCAATTTATAATATTGGCTCAGCTTCTGCTAATAGCTCTGACGCTGCTATTGTTGCTGTTGGTACGTTGGCAAGTACTACCATTGACTCTAGCTCTACTGGTTTTCATGGAATTTTTGCTGAAAGTCTCAGCGCTGATTCTGCTACAGCAGGTTTATACGCCACCAGTACAGGTAGTGGACCAGCGCTCTATGGTACTTCTGTGTCGGGCCGTGGTGGACGTTCGTCTGGACCTTTAGAATTACTGAATTATAGTCTGGGGGCGGTCAATGTGCCATTACAAATCCAGCTCGGTCCTGCTGGCAATGATCGGTTAAATGTCGCCGCCTTAGCCGGCGCACCAACATCTAATCTATATTGGGGTGATAAATTACTTTGTGATGTTAGTGATATTAATAAGCCGTGCGGTTGGGCTCAGGGCAGTGGAACGCCTGGCTTTTGGCTTGATAACCCTAAGGGTATTCATTATCCAGCTGATCCAGCCGGTGCGGACGCGACCAAAGGTGTTCTCATCGGTCGTGCTGTAGATGCTACTGTTGCCACGAAGCTAGATATTGGACATAGCTATTTAGCTGGTGAGCCGAGTAGTCGTTATAACCTCGCTGCTCTGCCTCTTGGTTCGGCAGCTCAAGATGTTGTCTTGGGCGGTAGTCGAGCTTATGTGGCTACAGCTAATGGCTTAGTGATTGTTGACGTGACTCGTCCTATATTACCCGTTGTTTTAGGTAGTGTCTCTGGATTAGGATCAGTTTGGGGCTTGGTTGTTAGCGGACGTTACGCTTATTTAGCTACATCTGCTGGGTTGAAAGTTATAGATATCATCGATTCGAGAAATCCGATATTAAAAGGTAGTTTAGCAATAGCAAATATTAGTAGTGTTCCTTATGCGACTGATATCAAAGTTTCAGGGCATTATGCTTTCGTTTCCTATGACCTGACGTCAAACACAGGAGGTCTTCAAGTAATAGATATAACGGATCCCAATCTTCCAATACTAAAGAAAACAGTCGTTACAAATATTATCGATCCACGCAATATTGCTATTAATGGCAATGACTTAGCTTTAGTTGATGAGTTTACAGGATTAAAAGTTTACCATATTAGCGATTTGATAACACAAGCTAATCCAGCGCCATATATTTCTACTTTAGCAACGCTTTCAGGTGTGGCAATTCGCGGTAATTATATTTTTGGCGTAGGCGATACCTTGTATATATTTGATCGTGCCAACGGTGCTGAAGTTGGACGTTATGGCGATGATTTTCAAGCCTATGGCATACAGGCTGCAGATGATTATGTTTATGTTTTGGGAGATAAACTACGTATTTTTAATACTGATAATGTTGGTCTTATATCCGAAGTAGCGAATAATAATCCCTACACTGCCAGTGGTATGGGGCGATTAGCTGTTGCTGGCCGATTTATCTATCTAGCTGATCGTAGCGCGCAATTTTCAGTGAAAAATAATCAAGGACTTCAAGCTAGTGTTGCTTTTGCTAACTCAGGTACATTTGATGCAATGTCCGTGCTTTCGAATATGGGTATCGGTGGCAATATTACTGCGCAGTCATTAGTTGTGGGTACTCTAGGAATGAATGTAAATGGCACTATTAGTTTAAGTAGCAGTGGTTTGCAACTACAAGATGTTATACTCGATAAAACAGCTTTAGATAAATTATTTGTTAAATGTGGAGCCGCATGTCCATAAAATTTAAAAAATCTCTGCTTTCTGGTTTTCTTGGGCTAATCATTATGGTTGGTAGTATTAGTATTGTTGGTGCTGCTATGAATTGGATTAACCCTACAGCCACACCTCCTGATAATGGAGATATTATCATTCTGAAAGCTGATGGTAATGATGGCTTGGGTAATCATATCGCTACCCAAGATGTCAACATGACAGATGCCAGTGGGGCTCATAGGATCTATAATATTGGATCCACAGGAGCAGATCGGGCACTGGTGGCTACTACTACGGTTAACAATCTGGCGGCTTTAATCAAAGCTCAGGATAATCACGGTGCCTATATTCGTTCTAGCTCTGGCAGTGGCGATCCGGCAGTATCTGCTCGTAATCTGGGCACTGGGTATGCTCTGATTGCTAGCTCGACCCTTGGTTGGGCAGCCCAGTTCGGCCAATCATTGCAACTGGCTACTACCTCCGGTGTAGCAGCACAATTACAATGGAATGCAGGTAGTGCCAATATCCTGACAACTGCTAATAATCTTGTTCTGCCTGCAACAAAAAATTTGTATTGGAGTTCAAAAGCTTTATGTGACATTACAAATCCTACTACCGAAGCTAATTGTGGTCGGATAGTGGCTGGCACTGGAGATAATTTAGGTAATCACACAGCTCAATATAATCTAAATATGCAGAGTAATGCGACAAATTTTGCTTTGATTAATCTGCAAAATAAAATCGGCACGACTTTAGCGACTAGCAGTTTGCAGCTTAGTCATACTGGATCAGGTGCAGAAGTAGATCCTGGACTACATGCGATAGCTAAGTCCACACATGGAATTGTAGCTATCAATACCATTCAAACGAACGCTGTAGCTGCCTGGGGTCATAATAAGGGAGTAGGATATGGTGTGGTTGGTCGATCTTTATCCGGTCCTGGCATGTCGCTCTATGGCCGCTTAACTTTATTAACAGAAACTGCCAACGCCACCAAACCGCAGCTGACTTTCGGTGCTGAGACTGAGTATAATTCTTTATCTCTGCAAGCAGCACCAGTTGCTAATCCAGCTGCTCAGAATCTGTATTGGGGTGATAGTTTGCTTTGCGATACAACCAAAAATAATTGCGGTTGGAGTACTGTTGCAGCTGGGGGCTCAAGTTATTGGAATTTGATAGGTGGTAATCTGTTTACCGATAATTTAGTGAGTATCGGAGGAGTTGGTCAACAGGCTAAATTAGAGTTACAGACTCCAGACATGGATGCTGTTAGCTACATTAGAAATTCGCATACGAGTAAATCCATAGCCATAGATGTTCAAGGTGATAAGGCTTACCTTTTACTGAAAGATTTTTTTAGGACGTATCATCTTGATGCAAATGGAATTGGCTGGGGTTTAGGGTCTATTTTTATGGGGACTAGTTATCAAGCAGGTTTAACAAGAGATATGAAAGTGGTTGGTAAATATGCCTATATCGCCAACCAAAATCTAACTATTATCGATATTTCTGACCCTAATGCAGTTAATCCTCCAAAGACATCTATAAACATTGGTGGAGGTTTGGATTCCATTTATATCTCTGGTAATAGAGCCTATGTCACAGGCGGTTTAGGTACCGATTTTGGCATAGTTGATATTACTAATCCTTTGAGTCCAACTATTATCTATTCTGGAAGTTTATTTTCTATCCCTAGTGATATAGAGGTTTCTGGTGATTATGCATATGTTGCTACTCAATCTGGGTTGTCTATAGTAGATATTAAATCTGCAATTCCAAGTATAGTAGGTACATATTCTACCAATCGGGCGCGCTCAGTGAAAGTCAGAGGAAGTATTGTTTATCTTACTACTGGTGACGATCCAGTTTTTTATAGTATTGATGTTTCGGACCCAACCTCGCCCCAGTTACTTGATTCTGTGCTTCAAAGTAATATTACAAATTATCACGGAGTAGAGGATCTTTTTATTGCGGGAGATTATGCATATTTAATTGAAAGAACCTTTAGTAATCCACAGCCAGACCATGATGTTACTATTTTAGATATTAGCGATCCGACTGCAATTGGCTTCGTTGGGTCGCGAGAATATGATCTTGGTAAAGGATTGATACGTGGATTTTTGTATGGACACACTTTAATAGCTCTATCATTTGATACCCAATCACACATAACAGAACAATTTGTTAATATCGGACTTCCAGGGGCAGATTTTGATACCCTTGAGCAAGGATTTTCTCAAGTCGATGATATTATTGTAGCTCAAGATTTGACGGCCGATAATATGTATGTGAAATCTGGGTTATCAATTGGTGGAGATATGAATATAACAAATAATGTGTTGAGTTCAGGAGCGGGATTAATCAACATTGATGGTCTCAAATTAGATAAATCATTACTGCAAAAATTAATTACTTGGTCTGATTCGTAATATGTTGACATCTAGAATTACAATTATTAGCTTGATGAGTTTGCTTAGTTGTTTTGGCTTGGCTCAGTTGTTATCTGCGCAGAATTGGACCGATCCTACCAGTCCGCCGCCAAATAGTACGATACCAAATATTTCGGCTCTGGCTGGTGATAATCTTGGTATCCTCAATGCCGTTGGGAGTCATCAGGCTAAATATGATTTAAATATGAATGGTTGGCCTATTGATCGTATCGGTACTGGAGGGGGAGTAAATCCGGGTATCAGTGTCAGTGCCACAGGGTCAGGTATTGGTTTATATGCTACGAGTAGCAAAACTGGTCTGTATGCTGAAAGCTCTGCTACGCCGATCTCTGGTTGGGCTAGTGTGGGAGCTTTTAATCACGGTAATGGTTACGGTTTAATAACTCAAAGTGACCGTGGTGGCATTGTCAGTGCTAAGCTCTACGGAACGACGGTGCTCCAAGAGATCAACGCTGGCTCTCAAGGGCGATTACAGCTGGGTTCGACTCCAGAAAATAGTTTCAGCGTTGCTCCGGCCACAGACGATGGGGGGAAATTATACTACGGTTCATCGTTACTGTGCGATCCGACTAAAGTTGATTGTGGCTTTGCTACCTCTGGTACCTATGGACCGGATAATCTAGGGTTAAATGATCCTCACATTGCCACCAAAAATTTAGACCTCAATGGTAATCGCATTATTAATGTAGTTGCTAATCTCAGAGCTACGACACCGACTGCTTCGACTAATAATCTGACCAGCCAAGCACCAGGTGTGCTGGTAACAAATAACGGCGGTAGTCATTTGGGTCAGCCTACTGCGCTCTATGGTGCTACGTCAGTTAATGATAATTCTCTGGCTGGAATCTATGGGTATCACAATATCTCTGGCGCTGGTATTTTGGCTGCTTCGGCCAGCGGTATCGCCGCAGAAATACATGGTAGTTTTAATACTTTAATGAATAGTAGTGCTGGCGCAGGCGATCAGTATATTAGCTTTGGTCCACTAGCAGGAACAAATAAGTTGCGAGCCGCAAGTAGCTCCACAGGTCTAGTGGCAGCCGGTTCAAAATTATATTGGGGCAATATGCAACTGTGTGATCAGACATCTGGAACTTGCGGTTGGCAAACAGCCAGTCCTATGGCCGATCAGTGGCGATTAAGCGGTCAAACCTTGTATTATCGGGCAAGTAATGTTTCAAATCCAGCACGGACAAATGTGGGAATAGGTGTAGATTTGACAATCCCGCCTCCATTTACGCCACAGGTAAGTCACCAATTGGAGGTACATGGATTAACTAGATCTACAGGTGGGTATCTGGGTAATTTAGTTGTTACGAATGCTACAGTTAATAATCAACTGCAGGTTGGTAATGACCTATGGGTTGGTGGTGATGTGACTTTGAATGGAGTGACAGGTGTCTTGGTTGACGGTGAGATATCGGTCAGTGCTAATGGTATAACCATTGGAGGTACTCAGTTGACGAAAACTGATTTGCAAAATTTAATCACCGCCTGTGGCGCAAGTTGTTTATGAGACAGTCAAAATTTACAATTTTACGAGTACTGGTCTGGTTGATAGCTGGAGGCTTGGTCTTAACAACTGCCAATCTAGTCTGGAGCGCTAACCTTGGTAATGTCCACCGCTGGGCTTGGAATGCTATTATCGATACTACAACCAACCCAAACCCGACTGGTCTGGGCTGGCTCAGTACGAATTGTCGTAATGATTTTGATAATGACGGTGTCATGGACGATCGTTGCAAAAATTCCGGTGGCACTGATGTTACCTACGGTCTAAAAGTTAATGTCGATAACGCGAATAATACTACACTAGGTTCATTTAATGGTGTTGATGATTTTGTTCAAGGTTGTGCTTGGTCAGCGACTTTTGGCTGGGTTTGTTTTGATCAAGAAAATGATCCTGCTAATCCGTATTGTCCTTCTAGTAATCCTGCGTGCGCACAGCTCAATCCTTCTGGCGTTCAGATTATCAAAGATGCCACCTATCCTTTCTATTATCTGAAAAGCTCTTTTGAAAACAATATTGATAGTACACCTGATGCTCGGGCAATAGCTTTGAATTTGGTAGGCACGGGTACTGAGGCGCAAGGGTATATTGGTTTTCCTTTTGACCCTGCTTCTGGCAAAACTCCAGCTCAGCTTGGTCTATCTGGTAATGTTACTAGTTGTATCGGCTGTACTTGGGGTTTTGGTAATGCTAGTTGCGATGTTTGCTATTTAGTCAATGACGGTTTGAACGACCCTTCGATTGCGCCAAACCCAAATATCATGTGTACCCAGTGTACTGCTTGTACTACCTCGGTTATCGGCGGATCATGTGGTACAACGGATAACACCTGTGCTGTCAATAGCTGTGCTAAGTGTTACACTCAACCAGGAGTGATTGTAAATTATTATGGCCGATGTCAGAATAATGGTGCTTTTTGCACGGCTGATGGTAACTGTGGCGCCGGTCCAGGACAGTGCACCTATCAGAATGCACCGGCAGAGATCTGTGGCTGGGGTTTTAACAGTGCTAAACAACCAGCTGACGCTAAAGCCAAAGGTCTTGGATGGGTAGCTTTCAACCCAGCAGTCTACGGCAAGGCTACGCCCTACAGCACAGCGAAAAACGGTAGTGTACTTTCTCTGGGTGATATCACTCAGCCAATTTCACCGCCAACTGGGCGCTCTAGTGCTACTTATCTGATAGATGCTAAAGGTACAGTGACTCATTGGACTTCCAGCAGTAGCCCAGCTTATGTGCGGCAAAATCTCGGTAGTAAAGTTCCTAGCTTTTTGAACTTTGATATCACCTCAGGTCAAGCTATTAGTTCAATTGGTAATGTTGATGTTAATGGTTTAATTGCTGATCTGGGTAATGGATTTAATAAATACGGCTCTTTCATTGAAGAAGGACCTCGGTTAGAAGACGAGTTGAATAGCGGTATCGTCAATAGAGTTTTTAAATACGCTAACTTAACAGTTGGACCAACTGGCGGGCCAATAGAGATTGCAGCTGGAAGAAATGGTGAATCTGGAGCTGGGATTATTTATGTTGATGGTAACCTTACAATCAACAAAAATATCACCTATGCTAGTACGCCAGTTAATCGCTTAAAATATATTCCCTCAATTGTTTGGATTGTTAAAGGCGATGTAATTATTGACCCAGCAGTGAAAACTGTCGCCGGTACATTTATTGTCTTGGGTAAAGATACAACAACAAACTGTCCAGCTATCGTCAGTGTGAGTAATCCTTCGGCTTCCCAAGGCTGTGGTCGATTTTCTACCGGTAATGATAGATTAGCTCCACTGGACTTAACTGTATATGGACACGTTTTGGCTAAACAGTTCTTATTTCAGCGCAGTTATAGCGCCTTGGATAGCAAGTTAAGGGCTCAACCAGCTGAGACCTTCGTGGCTGACGGTAGAATACAAGCTAACCCACCAGCAGGTATGAGTGAGATAAGTCGTAGTTTACCAAAGTTTAATTTTAGTTTTTGAGACTGAGCAAAACATTACACGACTACCAATTTTATGGTATAATTTACACAAGTTTTAACGCTTGTGTATTGTTTTTTTAGAGCAGCTAAAATATTAGTTTTTTATGAGTAAAAAAAGTTATTTAGGTGTTGATATCGGTACTTCGGCTATCAAAATAGTAGAATTAGCTGACAAAAATGGTCAGCCAAGCTTGGTCACCTATGGTTATGCTGAGTTCCAAGCTGATTTGGTTCGTAGTAATTCTCCCGGTATGACTGATAAAGTAGCTAAAGTTTTACAAGCTTTAATCGAAAAAGCAGGAGTGACAACGGATAAATGTATCGCTGCTTTGCCTACTTATGCGGTTTTTAATTCCATCATCAGTTTGCCGAAAATGTCACGTAAAGATCTGACAGCGGCAGTACGCTGGGAAGCGAAGAAATTCATCCCTTTGCCTTTAGAAGAGATGATTTTGGATTGGAAAGTTCTGGCTGATAGCGAACAAAATGTTATCGCTGGTACTAATCCATTGGGCAAAGATTTAGCGTCATTGTTCAAGAAAAAGCCGACAGCTGAAGCTAATAAATCTCCAGAACAACAAGCGGCGGAGAAAGCCAAAGAAGCTAACCAAGAAGAAAAAGCTATGGCCAAAGCAGCGGCCAAGTCAGCTAAAGATAATATTCGCTTATTACTAACAGCTGCGCCGAAAAATCTCGTTGCCAAGTATTTAGAAATATTTAAGATGAATAATCTTCATCTGTTATCTTTAGAAACAGAAGCTTTCGCTTTGTCTCGTTCGTTGATTGGTAATGATGAAACAACAACAATGATTGTAGATATTGGTTCTTTGTCAACGGATATTGTCATCATTGAGAAAGGCGTGCCAATCCTTAATCGTGGGTTGGATATTGGTGGTTATAATATTACTAAAGCAATTATGAATAGTTTGAACGTTGCTTTTGATCGAGCGGAGCAGTTCAAGATTGATTTCGGTGTCACCTCTAGTGATGCTAGTCGTGGTATTCCGAAAACAATTGCTGAGAGCTTAACGCCGATTATTAACGAGATTCAGTACGTTTATGATACTTATCAGAATCAAGGAACTTTCAAAGTTGAGAAGTTAATACTATCCGGCGGCTCTGCTTTTTTACCAAATTTGGCGAACTACCTTTATGAACTGTTGAAAATCCCAACAATTATCGGTAACCCTTGGGATCGAGTAATTTACCCTCTGGATGTCAAACCGGCGATGGACGCTATAGCGCCACAGATGGCCTCTGCTATTGGGCTAGCGATGAGAGACATTCTCTAACTAAGTTATTAAGCGATGAGCGATAACGATCAGCTAAAAAATAATAACGGTGTCGAACCTGACGAGGGTAGTATTAATTTATTACCTGAGTCTTTGCGTCAAGCAGAAAACAAAGAACTATTAGCCAAAGATAGTTCTCCGACAGCAGAGCTAATAGTACCGAAGTTGGATAAGAATAAATTACCAGAAGGTAAAGTTCCTTGGTTTTCTTTCGTTTCCTGGTTTCGGAAAGATAAAAAAAGTAAAGGCACTGATACTACAGAGTCTACTAAGAATGAGGCGAAACCAAAATTAGTTTTTAAAATTTTGAAAAATAAGGAAGAACAAAGAGCTGCAGAACTTGCAAAAGAGGAGTCTTGGAAACAGGAAATCATCAAAGATGTCTTCGCCAAAAATGGCAAATCATTACCTGAGAACGATAATGCTTTGTTTAATCAAGAAAAAAAAATTGACATACCAGTAACGCCAGCGGTCACCCCAAAGCCAATTAGTTATGAAGCTCTCAAACCGATTTTACCAACGCCACCTGTGGTGCCAGAGCCTACTCCGCCTGCTGTTGATATGTCTTTACCCTTAGCTCCACGTGAGCCCGTGAGCGCACCGATACCATCAGCTCCAGCAGTAATGCCAGTAGCAGAGAATGTAGAATCAAAACCAAATAAATCTTCCTTACACCTACCCCACTGGCATCTCGGAGGTCATACTGCAGTGCCAGAGAAGGACAAGAAAGAGTCTGGTGATGGTTTTCAGGTTAACTTGATGCCGACGGCTTTGACGGTGAAAAACTGGTCGCAGATTAGTCAACAGTTAGTTATCAGTGCGGTGGTGGCGCTAGTCGTGGTTGGTCTGGCGTATGGTGGGCTGGTTCTCTGGGGCATACAGATAGAGCAACAAGCTAATAAAATAGATGAACAAATCAAGGCAGTAGAAAGTTCAATCAATAACTTCCAGGATTTGAAAGACCAAATAGCCGTGACAGAAACACAAATAAAAGACGTTCAACAGTTATTGAACCGACATATTTATTGGACCAAATTTTTCGTCTTGTTGCAGAAATATACTATTGATACAGTTTACTTTGAAAGTTTCGCTGCTGGTATCAATGGTAGTTTAAGTCTGAATGCTCACGGTAATGACTATCAAGCTGCAGCACGTCAGCTCAAATTATTACAGTCTGACGCTGCCAAGGAATTCGTCAAAGATGCTTCCATCACCTCAGTATCCAAAAGTGCTACTGGTGGTGTGAATTTCAGTGTTAGCTTCACTTTGAATAAAGCTCTATTTTATTATGCCACATCTACACCAACTAACTAGCTATGATGACGCCAACAACAAATAAACGATCAGAACCAAAAGGCCTAACAATGGATAATGC
The DNA here is from genome assembly GCA_964487895.1 of uncultured Gammaproteobacteria bacterium. Taxonomy (GTDB): domain Bacteria; phylum Patescibacteriota; class Patescibacteriia; order UBA1558; family 2-01-FULL-52-15; genus CAYYYA01. The sequence continues at coordinate 38,171 of CAZASM010000001.1, read as the reverse complement.
TAGTCCTTTGTTGCAGGTTATCAATACCTATATTTTGTGGTTGATTGCTTTAGTTGTAGTTGTTGTTTTGGCCGCTGGCTATCAATGGTTTGTCAGCCCTAAGATTCAAGTTATTATTGATAAAAATCAAAATTATCTACCACAGAAACAAAGTACTCTCGATGATTTAAAAGCTGTGGAAGTAAAATTAATCCAACTCCGTCAAGAATACGCTATGATTCAGACTAATAGAAGCGCTGAATTAGATAAATTGTTTGATATTATACCTAGAGAGCCAGACTTTCCATCACTTTTTGTTCAAGCGGAGTATTTAGCTAATAAACGGGAAATTATTCTTGATTCTATTGACATTAGTCGTCCGGCGGATCCCGCGCTTAGTGATAGGCGAGCACCGACAGCAGCGAAAGCTGGTAGTACAGCCGAACAACAGCTAGAAATTTTACCACGTAATGTTGCTAGTTTGACTATTAATATGAAGTTAGGAGCTGGGACTTATGAGAGTCTTCAGGCGTATCTTGATGATCTAGAACGTAATTTACGCTTATTTGATATTCAGTCTTTAACCTTTGGCGCTATTGATGCAAAAACGAAAAAAAGTGCCGGCTTTGATCTCACTATCAAAACGTATTATCGTACAACCTTGGTGAAGCCTGCTACATCCACTGCTAATCAATCTGCAACAACTTCGATCCAATGAAACGAGAACAAATACTTATTGGTATTTCTATAATTTTCCTGAGCATTTCAGCTTATATTGTTTATAGTAGTTTTTTTGGTTCTGCAGGACCAATAACCTTGCAACTGCCAACTACTAATACTGACAACAGTACTCTAGTCAATGTTAAAGCACTGAATAAACAAATTGAAGGTTCACTGAAGAATTTAGGACCTGATGGATCTTGGAGTCAGCTGGAGTCCAGCGCGCAATATCAGAGTTTGACTGGCGAGGCAAATATTGGTGTCCAAATTGGCATATACGGTCAGCGCACTAATCCTTTCTTACCACTTGTCTATAGTACTAGTACCGATGTCAAACAATAATCGTGTTCAACAACTTTTAGATCTCTTGTTGTCCAAACATTTGATTGACCAGCAGTCTCATGACAGTTGGCAATCCAAATCTTTGGGGTCTTTAGCCGAAGCGGAGAAAGCTATTCGTAATCAAATAGTCATTGGTGATGAGCAGTGGACTGAGGTTAAGGCTGCTGTTTTAGGGTTGCCGTATATTTCTCTCGCAGGCAAAGTTATCGGTGCTCAAACACTTCAAGTTTTGCCTCAGGATTTGTCGGAGAACTATCAGATTGTCGTTTTCAATAAAACTAATGAAGCTATAGAGGTTGGTATTGTTGATCCGACCAACTTGAAAGCGATGGAAGCAGTAGAGTTTATTGCTCGCAAATCAGGAGTCAAAGCTATCTATTATGTTGTTTCTCCCGATAGCTTCCGCATGGCAGCGAAACAATACGAATCACTAGGAGAAGAAGTTGGTGAAGCGATGGATTTCGCCGAATCAATCTTTGGACCCAAAGAGGAAGAAGAGGGCGGTCAGGTGCTTGATGATACTATCAAAAGCGCCCCAGTCACCAAGATTATCTCGGTTATTTTACGTCATGCCATTGAAGGACGTGCTTCAGATATTCATATTGAACCAGTAGTTGAGGAGAGTAGGGTACGTTATCGTATTGATGGCATTTTACACACGACGATTAAATTACCAATTTACGTTCACGCTGCTTTGGTAGCTCGTATCAAAGTTATGGCTAATCTGAAACTTGATGAGACTCGAGCACCACAGGATGGTCGTATTCGTCTCAAGGTGCACAATAAAGACGTTGATTTTCGTATCTCCACTATTCCTCTGATGGGCCAGGAAAAGGTTGTGATGCGTATTTTGACGACTCCGGATAAGGCACCAAGTTTAGAAGATTTAGGTTTCATGGGCGTTCAGAAGAAATTAGCCGAAGAAAATATTGATAAGCCGAATGGTATGTTTCTGGTTACTGGTCCAACTGGATCTGGTAAATCAACAACGCTCTATGCAATTTTGGACCGTTTAAATAGAGAAGAGATTAATATTACTACCTTAGAAGATCCTGTGGAGTATTTTGTCAAAGGGGTGAATCAATCGCAGATTCGTCCAGAAGTTGGTTTCACTTTTGCTAACGGTTTACGTTCTCTCTTGCGTCAAGATCCAGATATTATGATGGTGGGAGAAATTCGTGATAATGAAACAGCTGGTTTAGCGGTCCAGTCAGGACTGACCGGACACTTTGTTTTGTCTACTTTACACACGAACAGTGCCATTGGTGCTATCCCGCGTCTGTTTGATATGAAAGTCGAGCCTTTTCTTTTATCTTCGACCTTGAATTTAATCATTGCTCAACGTTTGGTCAGGAAAATTTGTGAAAATTGTCGAGAAGAAGCGAAGATTCCTTTGGACGTGGAAGGTAAAATTTCAGAAAAAATTTCTGGTATTCCTGAGGGCGGTTTCTACGGCGGACTAAAAAAAGACGACCCTCAGAAATGGTACAAAGGTAAAGGTTGTAGTCGTTGTGGTGATACTGGATACAAAGGTCGTATCGCAATTGTGGAAACTATCAATGTTAATCGCTATATGCGTGAGTTGATTGCTAATGGTTTTCATAACGACTTAGTGCTGAAGGAGTTGCAACGTCAGAATTACATTACTATGGAGCAAGATGGTATTATTAAAGCGCTATTAGGTATAACTACTGTTGAAGAAGTATTACGAGCTAGTGAAAGCGAACTATAATTTTGACCCCGTAGGGACAGGTCTAGACCTGTCCCTACCGAAGCCTAATTACTAATAACCTACCCATGACCGAACAAAAAAGAATCCTACTGGTAGAAGACGATGATTTCTTGGTGCAGATGTATGCTACCAAATTAGAGTTAGAAAATTATCAAGTGATCATGGCTACTGATGGTGCTAAAGGTTTGAAGTTAGCGCTGAAAGAACGCCCCGATTTAGTCCTGCTCGATCTCAATTTACCAATTATGGACGGCTTTCAGGTCTTAGCAGAATTGAAAAAAAATCCAGAAACCAAAAATATTCCAGTCTTGGTGTTGACCAATTATGGTCAGAAGGAGAATGTGGATAAGTGTTTGAATCTAGGTGCTGAGGACTATCTCATCAAAGCTCATTTCGTGCCATCAGAAGTTGTAGCGCGGATAAAAAAGATTTTAAATCAATAAATGTCTAGTGCCGAAAATCTCTTACTCAATACAATCCTCAATCAAGCGCTGGAAAAACATGCCAGCGATGTTCATTTGACTGTGGGGAATTATCCGGTTATCCGCGTTAGTGGTAGTTTGGAAGTTTTGACCAGTGCGCAGATTATTAATCCTGATTTTATCACCACAGTGGTGGAAGCGATGGTGCCAGCAGCTGATCAAGAGCGCTTACAGCACGATCGTGAAGTGGTGGTTAGTTATACTTGGGCGGATCGAGCTCGCTTCCGAGCTCAAGTTTTTTATCAAAAAGGTTATCCGGCTATTTCGCTCAGACTGATACCGACACAGATTTCCAACCCGAAAGATTTAGGTATCTCATCTATTGTTATCAACCAGATTGATCAGCTGAAAGGTTTGATTATCGTCGCTGGCCCCTATCATTCCGGTCGGACAACGACAGTTTGTAGTTTATTAGAAAATGTTAATCAACGTTTAGGAAAACATATTTTGACGCTAGAGCGTCCAATCGAGTATCTATTGGTTAATAACAAAGCTGTTATCAGTCAGCGTGAAGTGGGCAAAGATGTACCATCATACATCGAAGGTCTGAGGGAAGCTCTTAGTGATGATATGGAGATTGTCATGATGAGTGAGCTGTCAGAAGTAGGCCAAGCAGAAGCAGCTTTGGAATTAGTCGAGAGTGGCAAATTAGTGGTTATTGTGATGAATGCGCAGTCAGTGGTGACGGCTTTAGAGTCATTCCTTAGTGGTATTCACCCAGATAAGGCAGCTTGGTCACGTCAAATTGTTGCTGATAATTTATTAGTAGTGACTGCTCAACGGCTGATACCAAAAATAGCTGGCGGCTTAGCTCTGTCGTACGAAATTCTGACTATGAGTCCAGCGGTGAAAAGCGTGATGAAAGATGGTAATTTTTATCAGCTCAATAACGTTATGTTGACCTCACGCCAAGACGGTATGATAGCTCTCGATCGACATCTAGCTGATCTAGTGAAGCAAGGCGTCATCGCAGTTGATCAAGCCACGCGTTATGCTCTGGATCCCAAGGCCTTACAGCAATCAATGAGACAATAGTTTATTATGGCAATTTTTCAATACAAAGCAGTAACTCCATCTGGCTCAGTGTCCAAAGGCACTGTCGAAGCGCCGAATCTGATGGCCGCCAGCGAGCTGATCGAGGAGAAGGGGTTGGTAGTTTTGCAATTAGAACAAGGTAATAAATCAGGTTTGAATTTGAATCTCAGTTTCGGTGGTGTGAAAAAAAGAGACGTTGTAATTTTCTCTCGTCAGTTAGCCGTTATGATCTCCGCTACTGTGCCGATTGTGCCAGCTCTGCGTATCTTGAATGCTCAGATGGACACACCAAAATTGAAAGCTATTGCTAAGCAGATGGCTGAAGACATAGATGGCGGTTTACAGATGTCTCAGGCTTTTGCTAAACATCCCGAGGCTTTTAGTCGCTTTTTCGTGGCTATGGTGCGTTCTGGAGAGACCAGCGGACGTCTGGATGAGGTTCTGAACTATCTAGCTGACCAAATGGAAAAAGATTATGACCTGACGAGTCGGATCAAAGGTGCGATGGTTTATCCTGCTTTCATCGTTACTGGTTTAGTGGTTGTCGGTGCTGCGATGATGATTTTTGTCATTCCACAGATTACTGGTTTACTGCTCGATTCTGGTGTGCAGTTGCCACTAGCGACTCGGATTCTAATCGGCACGAGTGGGTTCATGGTGAATTATTGGTGGGTTTTGTTAATCCTGATGATTGCTGGTGGGGCGACGCTGAGAGCCTATATCAAGACCAAAGCAGGACATATCATGTGGGATAAGTTTAAACTCTATTTCCCAATCTTTGGTATGATTGTCAAGAAAGTTATTATTGTTCGTATGTCACGCAGTTTATCCACTTTGATTCGCGGAGGTGTCTCTATCGGTACGGCGCTAGAGATCACTGGTGAGGTGGTGGATAACGCTGTTTTTCAAGATATTCTGACGCGGACAATCAAAGAAGTTCAAGATGGTAACTCCATTACCACGGTTATGAGTACGAGTAAGGTAGTGCCGAAAATTGTTTCCGAGATGATGGCAGTAGGGGAGAAAACTGGTAAACTTGATGACATTTTGGAGCGTCTAGCAGGCTTCTATGACCGTGAAGTTTCTGCTCTGGTCAGTAGTTTGACGTCACTGATCGAGCCTATTATCATGGTGGTCATGGGCGTTGGTGTGGCCGTCATGGTGGTAGCTGTCATGTTACCGATGTTTCAATTAGCGAATGCAATTAACTAGAGCGAACTCCCTTTCCTTCCCTCTTGCTAAGAGGGAGATTCATAGAATCTGTAGTGTGCAGATGAAACGATGTACGACTCTGGCAGGGATATCCCCTCTTGGAGAAGAGGGGCTCTGGGGCGTTAGATAAGATAGCGTATTTCTGCTATAATGTAACCACTGTTAATAACTGGTGTTGAGAATAATTATCCGTGATGTGGAAAGAGATTAAAGTCGATCCTTCAGTGAGCTCACGACTGTAATCTATTTCCTTGTCCAACAAGGAAGGGAGGTGAATTGATGAAAAAAATAAATAAAGGTTTTACTTTGATTGAGTTATTGGTAGTTATCGCTATCATTGGTATCTTGTCATCAATCGCTATCGTCAACTTGAACAGCGCTCGTGAAAAAGCACGTAACGCCGCTGCTGTAGCTAGCTTAAACGCTCTACAAGCTGCCATGGCATTATGTCTAGATTCAAATGGTGTAGCAGTATCTTCAGATGATACTCCTTGCGATAATACTGCAGCTCCTGTTTCTGACGCTGGAAACGTACCTATTTGTGAAGTTAATAGTACGCCATTAGCAAATATCGGTAGTTGGCCAGATATTGATGCCAACGGGTTTGCATATGGTAATTGTGACTTTGATGAGACGCTCTCACAATGGTCTTATGGTGCTGATAAAGGAGATGCTGCTCCAGCTGGCTGTCACATAGCTTGTACTGATTCTGGAGGTTGCGTTCGAACTGGTACAGACTGCTAATTTACAAAATTTTGTAATAAATAAAACGCGTTTTAGGACGCGTTTTATTTATTTACTTCAGATGGTATACTTATTCTATGTTTTGGGATCTCTGGAATCAATATAAGAACTATATGATTGCTGGCGCTACGGTGCTGGTGGTTATTATTGTTTTAGCGATTATCATGATTAGTAATTGGTCTGCTTCGCGTGATGTTATTTTCATGTCTGATATCAAGAAGGTAGGGTATGCACTAGAGCAGTATTACGAGCAGCATCATGCATATCCGGGTCCGGAATCCGGGTCCGGGGTTTCATTAAACCAGCCAATAACATTGTCAGATACAGGGTTTGGTAAGCCTGACGGTACCATCTATTATCAAGGCGTTATCAAGAGCGGTAAGGCTGCTTATCAGAGTGATGGGCAGAACTACACCATTAGCTTCAAATTGCACCGCAGGTGGTCAGAGCTGGGCGCTACTGGGACTAAGTGTACAGTGACACAGGGGTATGTGGTACGGTGCGGGAAGTAGGTTAACCCCGAGACCCCCACTGATTAGTTGAGGGGGTTAGGAAGGGGGAGAGTCTTAGAGTCTGTAGTGTTTAGGTGGTATAATTACGACGTTACCACGGATACCCCCTCTTAGCGTAAGAGGGGCTCTGGGGTGTTAGATATAATCAATCAAAACAGGGAATTAAGGAGAAATAATGTTATTTCTTTACAATGATCCTGATTTGAAATCATTGCGTCGGACATTACGCCGCAACCAGACAGAAGCCGAGCGAATCCTCTGGAGTGAGCTACGAGACAGGCGATTGTTGGGTTATAAATTTTTCAGGCAGTACGGAGTTGGCAGATATATATTGGATTTCTACTGCACTAGTGCTCGTCTAGCAATAGAGCTAGATGGCAGTCACCATGGTCAAAAGAAACAAAGGTTGAAAGATCGAGAGCGTACCTATTTTCTAGAGGAATGTAGTATCAAGGTGATACGCTTCTGGAATTATGAGATATATCAGAATATCGCGGGTGTCATAGAAGCTATTCTTGATGAATTAGATCTGTCCCAAGATTCACTTTAGAACTATGCTATACTTATCAAATGAATAAACGAGGCTTCACCCTCATCGAATTACTAGTAGTTATTGCCATTATCGGTATCCTGTCTGCTATTGCTATTATTAATCTGAATAGCGCTCGCAATCGTGCCAAGACAGCGGCAGCTAAAAAAAGCATTTCAGCCGTTGTAACAGGCGGATATCTCTGCCTCGACAGCGGTTGGCACCTTAATTGTCAGACAACCACAACACCTCGTAAGTGTGGGGATTCTGGGTTTATCGGCGGAGGGACACCAGTAGCAGGTACAAAAATCTGTGCCTCCGACGCATCTGCAAATAATATTGGTACTTGGCCGGATATTTCTCAGTATAACTGGGGCTATCAAGCTATTTCCGCTTATTCTAGTACTACCAGTCATACTTTTGGTTTTATCGCGAATGATTTTAATCCTGGAGGAACGGCTTATACTTGCAACGAATCTGGCTGTCAGTAGGAGTTAACCCAAATTCGAATCTCGAAACTCTAAATCCGATATAAATTCAAAACTCCAAACGGCCAACGAAAGTTGTAATTTGAAGCTTTTTTAGTTTTTAGATTTGCGTTTTCTTTCGAGTTTAGGATTTCGAGTTCTTGCCTTCTGGTCTTGAATAGGAGTAAATGGTATAATTTTATCGATGATACCATTTTTTATTTTTGTTTTAGGCGCTATTTTTGGCAGTTTTCTTAGTGCTGTGGTTTATCGCGTCCGGTTGGAAGAATCTTTCGTCAAAGGTCGCTCACGCTGTCCAAACTGCAACCACACTCTAGCTGTTTTAGATTTATTTCCCATTGTCAGTTGGCTCTTGCTAGGCGGTAAATGCCGATATTGTCAGAAGGGTATTTCTTGGCAGTATCCATTGACAGAGGTCTGTCTCGGACTAGCTTTCCTCCTTGCCTACATAGCCTCGGGCTCACTGACAACTTTCCCGCCTCGACTTGCCGTCTTCGGCGAGGCGGGCAACTTACAACTGGCACTCTGGCTCATCATGACGGTTTTTCTAGGCTTTATTTTTATTTATGATGCGCGTTATTATTTAATTTTGGATCAGGTGATCATTGTTGCCTGCCTAGTTGCAGTGGCCTTCAATTTAATGTTGGGCGTCAGTTGGAAAGGTATGTTGCTTGCCGCTGTCATCGGCGGTGGATTTTTCCTCGCGCAGTTTGTGGTGTCACGCGGTCAGTGGATTGGTGGGGGAGATATCAAACTGGGTGTGCTGATGGGCTTACTCTTATCGTGGCCGACTATTCTTGGCGCTCTGTTTCTCGCCTATATCTCCGGCAGTATTATTGGTTTAGGTCTGGTGGCAGGCGGGAAAAAAAAGCTGGGTAGTCAGGTGCCGTTTGGAACTTTTCTCACCTTATCGACCTTTGTCATGATGCTCTATGGTCAGCAGATTATCAGTTGGTATTTACAATGGTTCTATGCATAAGACCGGCTATACATTAATCGAAATTATGGCCTCTGTCATGATCATGACAGTTATGATGGGTATAGCTATTATCTCTTTTCGTGGAGTGACGAATACAGATAGGTTAAAAACTGATTTGGTGCGAGTGGCAGGGATTATCCGAGAGGCACGTACCCGGGCGTTCAACGGGGTTATTCCTAAGGGAGCGACTAGCTATCCGACCGGAGGGTATGGAGTCTATATGAATGAAACTACCAAACAAATTGTTTTATTTGCTGATAATGATGATGATAATTATTATGACACTGATGAGGCAATAGAGATGACTTATTTGAATTCTAAATTAACATTCAAATTTATTAAGAAAACGCCGATAATCACTGAGCAAGTTGTCAAATTTAATGGTTCTTCGTATCCTCTCGTCTTTGATCAGTCTCACTGTCCGCCTCCTGCTGACGGTGAACTATGCTTGTCTAACGTGACAATTCCAATTACTCCACCTGCTTCCAAAAATGTTCTTTTGCAGATTTATGCGGACGCGACATGTAAGGGGCAAATCAAAGTTTCCGATAAAACTTCTACTATTGAACCTCTACTTATCAATACATCATTGGTTAATTGTTAAGATATGATGCTCAAATGTTCAACATCTCGAGGTTTCACTCTTTTGGAAGGCATCATCGCCATCACAGTTATTAGCGTTGGTTTGACTGCTGCTTTGTCTCTGGCATTATCCAATTTGGCTTCATCGACAGGCAATGAGAAGCGTATCGTGGCCGCCAATCTGGCACGTGAAGGTATTGAGCTAGTACGTAATCAGCGTGATAGTAACTGGCTGAAGATGGATCTGAATAAAGCGACAGATAGCGGAACTAATTATTCTTGGGATACCTTTGAAAGTCCTGCTGGTCCTGTTGGAGCTTTCTTTGTGCCAAAACTTGAGCAAAATACACTGAAGTACTCTTGGCAAACGGTTGGTGGTAGCGTAAATACTTGTGACGGTCAAGATTGCTTCTCTGCTTGCCCTAATGCTTGCAAAGTTTACTACGATGACACCAAGAAGCTCTATAGCAATGGGCAACTAACTGGCGGTACTCTATCAGATTTCCGTCGCATATTAACAATGCAGTCTATCTGCTATAACGATGCTAATTCTGGGCCTAATCCTAATGAAGAGGTGGTTATGGGGCTTGGAACTCCTTGTAGTGGTACTTTTCCTACGAAAGTTGGTGTTTTAGTAACTTCTATTGTGCGTTATGATCAAGGGAAAAAGCTAGATGTGGTAGTTAAAGAACGTTTATATAATTGGCGTTAGTATGAACAACGAGAAAAAAAATAAATTTTCAGGTTTTACACTGGTGGAGATGCTGGTGACAATTTCAATTTTTGCCATTGCTTTTGTCATGATTGGGGCTATCTATGTTGGTATTACAACGGCGCAAAACAGAGCGAAAGTTTCAGTGGAATATCTTAATGAAGGTCAACTAACTTTAGAACAGATTGCTCGGGAGATCAGAGGCAAGACGATCGATGTCTGTCCATCAAACTGTGTTGATGCTCATAGTTATATTTGTTTGACGGATCTGGCCAATGCTAAAACATTTATCCGTTTTTACAAAGATTCTGCTAATCCAGCTAATAATGCGGTGCAAATAAATCGTGGTACTGTTTGTAATCCTAACGCCACTTGGACTCGCCTTTCAGCTCCGAGTATGATTGTTTCTGATTTGCAGTTTTGGAGTTCTTCTGGTATTGGGGATCAGCAACCACTAACTACTATTTTGATGACAGTGGAACCTCTGAATGCTAGCAGGGCTGCCACACCAATTCATTTACAGACATCTATCTCAAGTAGAGTGTTTTTACCAGCGAAACCAGTAGCGCCTTAATTATTATATGTTGAGATTACGTAATAAATTACCAACTAATCAGCGAGGAGCAGTTTTGCTACTATCTTTGATGTTGCTGACTTTAGTAATGTTTTCTACTCTCTCGTTAGCGACAATTTTGGTGACTGAGTTACGCTCGGCTCGCTTCTCTGATAATTCTATTATTGCTCATTATGCTGCTGAGAGTGGTTCGGAGCGCGCCCTTTTTCTGTTAAAAGAAGCTCGCAGTGTAGATGAATTAGCTGATGCTCAACCATATGATCAATTTTTTAACCTCTCAGGTACTGACGGGCGAGTTGATGCATCTCCTTCTCTTGATCTTGAACGTGAATATACATTCTCAGATGTTCGAGTTACCTCTGATTCTTTTACAGCCAATAATATTCCTTTAAACACTTCTGTACAGCTAGACATTTTCGATCCGACAAAGGAGCAAGACCCTTCACCTGATACTGGAGTGAAGAATATTAGTATCAATTGGGAGGTGAATCAAGCGTCGCAAACTAATAATCAGTTAGAAGTGACTATTTTGTCTTATGTTAGCAATGGCACCAGCATTGAGATCGAAAAGATATCTGGAAAAAGTAATCCTCGAAAAGAATATTACCCTTGTATCATTATTAGTGGTACTAATTGTACTGAGCGAGGCCTAGTACTTGACTATGATCGTTTCTATCACTTGACGTTTCGTCCAATCGATGGAGATGTGAAGAAGGTGAGCGTCTCGGCCTCTGATATTAATGGTGATGCAACAGGCATTCCCTCGCAGATTTTTATTAAAACAACTGGCCGCTATCGTGATGCGTCGCAAGAAGTGACAGTGCAGACCCCTTGGGATAATGGTACGTCGGATATTTTCAACTACGTTATTTTCTCTGATTCTAGCTTGATCAAGAATATTTTGAATACTTCGGTTGAAGCCTTCCCAAGTCTGTGTGGCTCTTGTGTTGATAACCCGATTATTGGCTGTAGCACTGCTGCAGATTGTGTTGCTGTAGGTGGAAACTGCATGTTAAACAATCCGACGAAAGCGGCTTGTGATCTTGATGATGATGGTAATACTGGAGAGATAATTGCACCAAGTGACAATATAAACCAGAACAATTTTGGTCTCTGTAACTCTCGCTGCTCTGGATACACTTATTGCGGTGACGGTACTTTACAAAATCCTAATGGAGCTGGTGTTGGTGGTCCTGCCATTGTTGGTCCTCCTCCCCTTCCTAATGGTAATGGTAGTGAACAATGCGATGACGGGAATATATCTAATACTGATGAGTGCACTACGTCTTGTGTAAATACTAGATGTGGCGATGGACTTATCAATCGACCAAACGCAGCTGGTTTTACAGAAGTTTGTGATGAAACAGTCGTTTGTGGCGCAGCTCCTAATATCCCTCCAAAGTGTAAAAGTAATACTGTTGTAGGCGCTTGTAAGACTGATTGTTCTGGTTATGTGACTAGTGGTCCACCGCCTCCATGTAGAGATTGTCCTCCAATAGATTCCTAATCTCATATGAAAAGCACAGAAGCTAAAAAACGGATAGATAAGCTCCGTCGTGAGATTGAAAAATATCGCTATCAATATCACGTGTTAGATAATCTTCAGATTTCTGAAGCGGCACTAGATAGTTTGAAGCGAGAGTTGGTAGAATTAGAAACCCAATTTCCTGATCTCATTACGCCTGATTCGCCATCCCAAAGGGTGGCGGGTCAGGCTTTGAAGCAGTTTACTAAAGTGCGACATAGTCGTCCTGTTTTGTCTTTGCAGGATTATTTCAATCCCGCTGAATTAAGTGATTGGCAGCAACGTAACGAAAAAATATTAAACGAGAAGATCAAGGGTTATTACTGTGAGCTAAAGTTAGATGGTCTGACAGTTATTTTGACTTACGAAGATGGACGATTGATCCGAGGAGCTACGCGTGGTGATGGCACAGTAGGAGAGGACGTGACCTTGAATTTACGAACGATTGAAAGTATCCCGTTACAGCTTGATCTATCACAGTGGAAAAAAGTCCCAAAGATTATTGAAATCCGCGGTGAAGCAGTTATTACCAAACAAAATTTTGCTAAAATAAATAATCGCCAGATTAAAGCTGGACTACCAGTATTTGCCAATCCGCGTAATCTGGCAGCTGGCTCAATACGTCAGCTGGATCCGCAGATGACGGCTGATCGTCAGTTAGACTGTTTTGCGTTCGAATTAATCACTGATTTGGGACAGGAGAGTCATGAGCAGGTTCATGAGTGGTTAGCGCAGATGGGCTTCAAAACTTCCAAGTATAATCAGCCAGCTAAAAGTTTAGTTGAAGTTGAGCAGTATCTGAAACACTGGGAAGAGAAAAGAAAAAAATTAGACTTCAATACCGACGGTGCTGTTATCGTCGTTAACTCAATCGCTTTAGAAAAAAAGTTAGGCAGTGTTGGTAAGACTGAACGTTGGATGGCTGCTTTCAAATTCCCAGCAGAGCAAACCACCACTCAAGTATTAGATATTTTGGTGCAAGTAGGCCGGACAGGAGCCTTGACCCCTATCGCGGTACTGAAACCCGTCTCTGTGGCTGGTACCACGGTGTCTCGTGCCACTTTGCACAACCACGATGAAATAGAACGCTTGGGAGTTCGAGTCGGTGATACTGTAATTATCCAGAAAGCTGGCGATATTATTCCAGAAATTGTTGAGGTGCTAAAAAAATTACGCACTGGTAAAGAAAAAGTTTTTATTTTTCCCAAGAAATGTCCGATTTGTAATTCTGCTGTAGTTAGGCCAGAGGGTGAAGTGGCGTATTATTGCAGTAACAAACAGTGCTACGCGCGTGAAATTCAGAACTTGATCCATTTTGTCTCGAAGAAAGCTTTCAATATAGAAGGCCTAGGAGATAGGATTGTGGAGCAATTAGTCAGCGCGGGAATTGTGCGTGATAGTGCAGATTTTTTCTCTCTGACTAACGCAGATTTATTACAGTTGGAACGCTTCGCCGAGAAATCAGCTGACAACTTGATTGAGGCTATCTTTGAGCGACGAAGCATTACCTTGGATCGTTTTATTTATGCTCTTGGTATTCGTCATGTCGGTGAACAAACAGCGCGCGATCTGGCTCAACATTTTCGTAGCTGGCAGAAGTTAGAACAAAGTTCTATCGATGAATTATTAGCTATTCACGAAATCGGTGAGGTGGTAGCGAAAAGTTTGCATCAGTGGTTACAATCCGCTCAAAATAAAAAATTAGTCGCTAAGCTTTTTTCTCTTGGTGTAAAGTTACAAACCAGCGCAACAGCTAAAGATCAAAAGTTAGCTGGAAAATCTTTTGTCATTACTGGTACGTTGAGTCAACCACGCGACGTCATAGCGGAAGAAATTCGTCAGCATGGCGGTACAGTTGGTAGTAGTGTGAGCTCGGCCACGGACTACGTTTTAGCTGGAGAAAATCCAGGATCAAAGGTTGATAAAGCGCAGAAATTAGGAATTCAAGTTATTTCAGAGTCTGCTTTACAAAAAATGCTGTCAGGAAAGTAGTAGGTAGAAAGTAGTAGGTAGTAAGGGAAAAGCGACCGTTATTTACCCTTTTTCCATACTACTTACTCCGTGCTCCTACCAGTATGTTATACTAATCTCATATGTCAGCCCACATTAACTCCCAAGAAATAGCTAACTTATCAAGTTTAGCCAAGCTGCAACTATCAGAGGCTGAGGAGCAATCTCTGACCAAAGATTTGGCTCAGATTTTAGATTATGTCAGTGTTTTACAGTCTGTTCAGGTCGATGGTATATCCTTAGAAACAAACGTGCAGCTTTTAGCTGAATTGCGACCTGATGAAGTTAAGCCAGCTGACATTGCTTTGACTGAGCTTTTACCAGAACAACGTTTGTCTGATAGTTTATTACAAACGCCTAATGTTTTTACTTCCCATGAATCTGCAGAAACTGACAATAACTAAAATAGCCACAGGTTTAGAGACTGGTGAATTCTCAGCTGTCGAATTAACCGGTGAGTATTTGAAAGCTATTCAAGCTGATCAGACTAATAGTTTTATTTCTTTTGATCCGGAGTTTACTTTACGTGCTGCGGTCGAGGCAGATAAAAAAAGAGCAGAGGGCCAAGCGTCGGTTTTAACCGGTGTGCCGATTGCCATCAAAGACGTACTGACGGTCAAAGGTCTGGGCGCTACTGCTGGTTCAAAAATTTTGCAAAATTATCGCCCGCCGTACACAGCTACTTCTGTCGAACGTCTGCAACGCGCTGGTATGGTTGTTCTAGGCAAAACTAACTGTGATGAGTTTGCTATGGGATCTTCTAATGAAAACTCTGCCTACGGTAATGTACTTAATCCCTTTGACGTTACTCGTGTACCAGGGGGGTCGTCCGGTGGTTCCGCTGCTGCCGTGGCTGGTGGTTTAGCTCCGGCTTCATTAGGTACTGATACTGGTGGTTCAGTTAGACAACCAGCGGCTTTTTGTGGGCTGTATGGTTTGAAACCAACCTATGGTCGAATCTCTCGTTACGGTTTGATGTCGATGGCTTCTTCGCTGGATACTGTTGGAATATTTTCTAACACAGCAGAAGATTCCGCTTTGTTACTACAAACCATTGCTGGTGAGGACTCACATGATTCTACCAGTAGCTCGGAAGCTGTACCGCATTATTGGCAACACTGTCGTCAACCAGCAGAAAAGTTAAAGATTGGTTTGCCCAAACAGTATTATCTAGCAGGTTTAGATGAAAGGATTAGAAAATTATTAGAACAGACAATTGAACGTTTGAAAAAAAAGGGGCATTCTTTCGTCGAGATAGATTTGCCTTATTCCGAATACGCTCTGGCCGCTTATTATGTCATCATGCCAGCAGAAGTGAGCTCCAATCTGGCGCGCTATGATGGTTTGCGTTACGGGTTGTCGGTAGAGGGTAAGGATTTAGATCAGCAGTATCGTGCCACCAAGACAGCTGGTTTTGGCGCGGAGGTGAAGCGACGTATCATGCTGGGGACCTATGCTTTGTCTGCTGGGTATTATGAAGCATATTATTTGCAAGCGCAGAAAGTGCGAGCTTTGATTAAGCATGATTATGCCAAAGCTTTTTCACAAGTAGATATGTTACTGACACCAACGACGCCGACGGTAGCTTTTCGTCTCGGTGAGAAGTCGACTGATCCTTTAGCGATGTATTTGGCAGATATTTATACGGTTTCAGCTAATATCACTGGTCTGCCAGGATTAAACGTACCGATTGGTCAGATTGATGGTTTACCAGTTGGTATGCAATTGCTTGGACCAGCGTGGTCAGAGGATCTAATGCTCCGTTTCGCGCATCATTGGCAGGGGGCAAATTTTTAATATTGTAGTATAATAAATGAATCGAGGATAGGGACAACCCTAGGGTTGTCCGTAATGATTGCCGATAGATGCGCGTATCCCTCGGTGATTAAAATAAATATGAACAAAAATTTAGAACGCAGATTACATTCATCAGTTCGTGCTAGCTATATCAAACGCTGGTATCAAAGGCCATGGGGGAAGTTTTTTTTAATTGGCGGTTTATTGTTAGCAGCTGTAGTAGTTTATTTTCTCTATCAGACCGCTCGCTACGTCCAAGATTTCAAAAATTTTGATCTTAATAAAACAGTGACGGATTTCCGCCAAGATACTCGCTTTGCCAATCTGGTCACCAGTGACGATCCAAATCTTGGTTCAGCAGAGGCAAAGGTAGTAATAGTAGTGTTTGAAGATTTTCAATGTCCTTTTTGTAAAAAGAACCAAGCTGATTTGAAAAAAATTATCGAAAAATATGGTGACAAGATTTTATTAATCTACCGCGATTTCCCGATACCGTCTGTGCATCCGGAGGCAGAAAACGCGGCTGAAGCAGCTAACTGTGCTTTTCAGCAAGGTAAGTTTTGGGAATATCATGATCAGCTGTTTGCTCGCCAAGAAGAACTATCAGCTTCAACTTACAACCAGATTGCTGAGACCTTGGGCTTGGATATCTCAGCCTTTAATCGTTGCGTCAATACTAAAGCTTATGCCAAAGAGATCGAGGCAGACGTCAAAGTTGGACAGGATTTGGGCGTTATCGGGACACCAACCTTTTTCATCAATGGACAGATGTGGCCAGGAGTGTTAACCTTTGATTTCCTGGACAAAGTTATCACTTTATTATTAAGAGAATAGAGAGTAAGGTAGTAATCAGTAATTAGTAACTCCTAACTAGCCATAGGCGGTCGGAGATCTCTAATTACTAAATAACAATGGATAAACTATCAGCAAAATATCATCAATTCACTGGCCTGTTCCTACGTTTAGGACTTGGCTTTATTTTTCTGTACTCTGGCTACGGCAAATTATTTTTGGGCGATGACACTATCGGCGTCTGTAGTAATCGGGGAGAGGCGGCTGCTTTAGTCGGTAACTATACTTGGATCCCTATTGATCCAGAGGTCTTTGTGGTTATACAGTCTGTTTTGGAATTGGTATTGGGTCTCATGTTGGTCTTAGGTTTCAAGACACGTTGGGCTGCCGCTATTTCTGCTATTTTGATGATTCTTTTCTTTATTTTTATTGACTTTAGCCTGGTCTGGAAAAATATTGCTTTACTTGGTGCTTCGATGGCGCTAGCGTTAACTCGTGATAATGCTTGGTCATGGGACGAGCGGAAAACAATTAAGAATTAAGAAATAAGAATGAAGAATATTGGTATGAAAAAAATCGCAGTTATTCTCTTGGTAGTAGTTTTGTTAGCTGGTTGTAAACGAGTTGAGTACACCGAAAAGATTCAGTATCATCCTAAGAAAGGTAGTGATTTGGCACGGGTAAAAATTGTAGAATGGAGTGATTTCCAATGTCCATCTTGTGGCTCAGCCAACCAGCAGCTATCTCCAGTCTTCGAACAATATAGTGATGCGATTCAGGTAGAGTTACGACATTTTCCTTTGACCAGTATTCATCCTTATGCTCTTGGTGCTGCAGTGGCTTCAGAATGCGCAGCTGATCAGGGTAAGTTCTGGGAATATCATGATCTCTTGTTTGAGAATCAAACTGACTTAAAAAAGAAAGATTTGATTACTTACGCTACGAGACTTGGTCTAGATACTGTCGCTTTCCAAAATTGTTACGACTCTCAAGTGAAAAATAAGGTGGTTCGCGCTGATATCGATGAAGGTAAAAAAGTAGGTATTGACTCAACGCCAACATTTTTTATCGACGGAAAAAAGGTTGATAACTGGACAACTATCCCACAGCTTTTAGCTAGTCTTTTGCCAGACTTAGCACCGACTAGTACGCCTTCGATACTTCTAAAATAAACTTCATGCCATTGTGGCAGCTCCAAGCACCGACCGCTATCGCGTTACAGCTCGGTGCTTTTAGTATTCGTTGGTATGGTGTCTTTCTCACCTTAGGCATCATCGGGGCTTATTGGCTGACCTCGCGCCTGCGTCGTCAGGCTGGCCAATCAATGCAGATTATCGAACAGTTATTATTATTGGTCGTTATTTCAGGTATTATCGGCGGACGATTATTGCACGTTATCTTGGAGTGGAGTTACTACAGTCAACATCTCTGGCAGATTCCTCAGATTTGGATGGGTGGCTTGGCAATTCATGGAGCTATTATTGGCGGAGGATTAGCTCTCTATTGGTTTACGCGTCAACATAAGCTAGTGTTCTTACCTTTGTTGGATCAAATAGTTCCGGGACTGGCTTTGGCTCAGGCCATTGGTCGCTGGGGGAATTATTTTAATCAAGAGTTGTATGGTAAGCCGACGACGAGTTGGTTCGGTATATATATCAATGAAGAATTTAGAATTAAGAATTATGAATTATTTTCAATCTTCCATCCAATTTTTTTGTATGAATCGGTGGGGTTGTTAGTCTTAGCATTTATACTGTGGAGGTTAATCTCGGGATCCGGGACCCGGAGTCCGGGATCCGGATTGCCAACTGCAGTGTATTTAATCGGCTATGGGGTGATTCGTTTCCTCATCGGTTGGCTAAGGATCGATCAACAATTATCATTCGGTGAATTACGCTTCGATCAGTGGGAGAGTTTGATATTTATCGTTAGTGGAATTATTCTCTGGTTAAGTACTAAAAAAAGAAAATAAAAAACAACTCAGGCTAACCTTGGTTGTTTTTTATTTGTTAGTTAAATCTAATATCAAAATAGTACATGCCCATGCTACACAAACCTTTGAGCACGGTACCAGATTTCTGTGCTGGTATATCTATCATCGTTACTCCTGAAGCAGGGAGTGTGGTGCGATAGCCAATAGAGGGGATGGTTAGCGCAGCGGAGCAATCAAACGTGCCTCGTGTGGTAACTTTTAATACAGTTGGTGTGTCTGCTTTGGCTGCAGAGCTTGAAGGAGAATAACCACCTTTAGCTGTAATTTCTACAACTTGTTTGCCATCAATAGTTGACGTGTTGTTCTGCGCTGCGGTATTAACCTGATTTCCTCGACCAAGCATGAAGACGCCGCCTAAGATAGCGACTCCGACGACAATAAAAATGATAGTTGTTTTCATGGACTGATTATAGCTTATAAATTATAGAAGGGCGATATCCAACCAATAGCCACTAAGCTATTGAGCAGATTGAACAAAGCAAACATGATGACGATTAAACCAGCGCTTTTGAAAAAGATTCCAGACTGAGAGCCCTTCTGAATACTGAAGGAGCTGAAGCTGACTAATGCGAGAACTGGTAGGGTTCCTAAGGCAAAGGCTAACATTGTTAATCCGCCTGTCAGGAAGTTGCCAGTCGATAGTGTGTAGATTTGCATGGACTGGGTAAAGCCACAGGGTAAAAAGAAAGTAACAATACCGATCAGCGCTGGAGTTAGGGTGTGATTTAATTTGGTCACAGCCAGAGCACGTTGTGACAAAAATTTTGGCATGGCAGGTTGGAGGTTCTTAGTGAAAGAAAAGACATCAAGTAGGTTAATTCCTAGTAGCAGCATTACTACACCAATGATCAGGCTAATGACCAAGGTGCCGATAGCTCCTAGTTGAAAGACAGCTCCGATAGTGCCAATAACACCACCAAGAATAAAGAATGAAATCAGTCGACCGAGATGAAAAAGAATTTGTGGTTTAACTTTTTCATTATTCTTAGCGAAGGTGGCTGACATGGACAAGACTAAGCCACCGACCACAGCCAAACAGGTAGAGAGTGAAGCAATAAGTCCGATGACGAAAGCTGTACTATATGTCACGTTGCTAGAAGTGATGAGATTCACCAGACCTATTTTTTGTAAGATAATAAAGATGATAGCGAAAGCGATGGCGATTGGTATAGCGATGGCAAATTCTTTTTTATTTACTACTTTTTTTTCTGCTTCCAGCGATAAGGTGTAGCCATGAGGAGTCAGTAGGGGATTTAGTTCTGCCATTACAGCTTCCTGCGAGGCATCAGAGAAATTACCGCAGACTTCCACTGAGCGATCCTTGAGGCTGGATGTAGCTGAGGTGACCTTAGAATTTTCCTTAAGCTCACTTTCGGTCAAAACCACGCAGGCTTGGCAGTGCATGCCATGGACATAGAAATTGTATTTTTTTTCTGTCGTAGTCATATTATAATTTTTTAGTTTTCAGACGTAGAGAGTTACTGACTACTGAGACACTGGATAGTGCCATCGCTAGCCCGGCAAAGATTGGTGATAGTAGTAAGCCAAAGAAAGGGTAGAGTGCACCAGCAGCAATCGGAATACCGACCACGTTGTAGAAAAAAGCCCAGAAAAGATTTTGCTTGATACCGCGCATGGTTATTCGTGATAGTCGGATAGCTTTCACCAGCTTAGAGATATCTCCGTGGAGTAGGGTGATGCCAGCAGTTTCAATTGCTACATCAGTGCCCGTGCCCATGGCTATGCCGATGTCTGCTTGAGCTAGAGCAGGCGCGTCATTGACACCATCACCAGCCATAGCTACTATCTGACCCTTTGCTTGTAATGACTTAATTTTAGTCAACTTATCATCAGGCATGACCTCAGCTACGACTTCATCGATACCAACTTCTTGGGCAATAGCGTCAGCTGTAGCTCGCATATCTCCAGTCAGCATAATGACTTTGATCTTCATTTTGTGTAGCTGAGCCACAGCATCTTTGGCTTCTGGTTTGACTGCGTCAGCTACCATGATGACAGCTAGAACTTTTGATTTAGTGGCTAACAGTATAGGTGTTTTTCCCTGTTTAGTTTCTTGTTCTAATTTTTGTGCGTCGAAAGGTAGTCCAAGTACAGATATGAGTTTAGTATTACCAGCGAAATATTCTATACCATCAATAGTTCCTTGTAGACCTTGGCCCTTGATGCTATTAAAATTTTCTACTGCTCGTGATTCCACTTCTCTGGTCTGAGCGTAGCGCATGATAGCTTGGGCGATCGGATGTTCTGATTTTTTTTCCAGCGAAGTCAAAATGCCTAAAATATCTTTATCATCACGATCAGAATAATTCTTCAGACTGACTAGTTCTGGCTTACCTTTGGTAATTGTACCGGTTTTATCAACGACAACGGTAGTAACTTTGTATAATTTTTCTAAAGTTGCTGCGTCTTTGATCAAGATGCCTTCACGCGCGCCTTTACCAACTCCGACAATAATAGCTGTCGGCGTAGCTAATCCAAGAGCGCAGGGACAAGCAATAACTAAGATGCCAACGAAACAGGTGAGGCCATATGATAGCGCCTGAGAGAAACCAATAGTTGACGAACCAACTATGAGCCAAGTAGCTAGGGTTAATACCGCAATCACCAAAACAATCGGCACGAAGACACTGGAGATTTTATCAGCCAGAGCTTGAATCGGCGCTTTGCTACCTTGAGCTTCCTGCACCATGGTAATGATATGGGCCAGCAAGGTCTCTGAACCCACTTTGGTAGCGGTGAAGGTGAATGATCCAGTGGTGTTCAAAGTTCCAGCCACAACAGCATCACCGATTTTTTTCTCCGCTGGCATTGGTTCGCCAGTAATCATACTTTCGTCGATGAAAGAGTTTCCTTCGCTAATGACACCGTCGACAGGAATCTTGGCTCCTGGTTTGATGATAATGCTATCGCCGACCACGACTTCGCTGGCAGGAATTTCTTGTTCTTTTCCGTCCCTGACGACTAGAGCAGTTTTTGCTTGGAGGTTTAAAAGTTTTTCAATAGCATCGCCGGTTTTTAGTTTAGATCTTGTTTCTAGATATTTACCCAGAGCAATGAAAGCAATAACTACAATAGTTACGTCATAGTAGGTTTGTTCAACGTTGATGAAAGGTGCTAGGGTTTCTTCGAAAGCGGTAACGATGAAACTATAGATATAGGCAACTGACGTACCGATACCGATCAGAGTATCCATGTTCGCCTTACCGTAACGCAAAAAACGATAGACACCGAGTAGGTAGGGTCTACCGATAACAAATAACATATAAGTCGCCATCAGGGGCAGGAGATGATGAACGAACTCTTCAATCACTGGAGCCATAGGTGCTATTACGTTAGTCTGCACCAATATATCCCAAGCCATGACGATGACACTGATTATTGCCAGTGGAATAGCGATGAAAATTTGCGTGCGCATTTGCTTCAACTCTTGCAGTTGATCTTTTTTTGACTGCCCTAAGCCAAGATGAGCGGCGTGTTCGTTCGCTGTCATTCCTGCCATGCCGGCAGGCAGGCCCATAGACTCGGCAGTAGGGAGGCGGAGTGAGTAACCAAACGGTTCAATACTGGCAGAAAGTTTCTCTGGCGTAGTATGAGCATGATCAAATGACACTTTAGCCGTTTGAGTAGCATAATTTACCTCGGCGGTCTCTACGCCTGGTTGTTTTTTGAAAGTTTTTTCAATAATACCAGCGCAGGAAGCACAATGCATACCTTTGACCTCGTAGGTTTTATTTTGCATATTGATTATTTACGTTTGAGCTTATAGACTTTGAGGATCTCAGCCTTGGCTTTGTCCGTCTGACCGGACTTCATCTGATGGACGATACAACCAGAGAGGTGGCCCTCGAGCAGCATATCTTCCACGTTAGACAAACCTTGCTTCACAGCCGAGGTCTGAGTGATGACGTCAATGCAGTACGTATCGTTCTCGATCATGTCTTGGAGACCACGCACTTGGCCCTCAAGAATCTTCAGCCGACGAATCAGCTTAGACTTACTTTGGTCTTTAATATATTTCATATAATCTTATAATACCCCCTAGGGGGTATGGTGTCAAATGGGGATAAAACGTTGATGGTTAGGACCCTATTTTTGGCTTTACAGCTGTCATATAAAGCCTATACTTAATATGTTTATTAATTTATAAATAATTTATTATATATGGAAACCTTGATTATAGTGTCACTTCAACTCTTAGGAATTTTATCTTTGGCTAGTGTGGTATATCTCATCTATGCTTTTTTTCAAGCACAAAGGAAGCGTCCTATCAATAAAAAACTAGTTTGGATTTCTGTGGTTATTCTGAGCGCTTATGTCTTATTGACGATTGCTTCAATGGTTATTATTTCTTCTGTTGCTACCAGCAGTTTGAACGATGCGAGAAAAAAGGCCAACGAGGCTGGTCTGAAAGCTAATTTATCAAGTTTGTGGCCAGCCGCACTTTTATACTTTGATACGAATAAAAGTTATGACGGGTTCTGCGACGACACAGAAAGCTTAGCGACATTTAAAGCAAATTTAACCTCAGAGGAGCAAAAGAACTATGTCTGTAATGGTTCTGTGGGGCAATGGGCCGTTTCTATACCCATTAGAAACGGGGTTCATCTGTGTATCGACAGTACATTGTCGCAGCCGATAGAAATTAAGTCCGCTTTGAAAGATCAGACGGTTTGTCAGTAGCATTGGATAATAACGGTACCACTAGATTTACCTTGCTGTTATTGGTTTATTCATAGAGATAAGCCCTTCACTGTTATTATGGCAAAAGCCTTGCCAAATGAAGCTTTTTATTATATAGTGGCATGGCATAAATCTACCATGGACCGGTAGTTCAGTTGGTTAGAACGCTTCCCTGTCACGGAAGAGGTCGCGAGTTCGAGTCTCGTCCGGTCCGCCACATGGGACGCGACCCATCCGGGTCAAAATCCCTCAAAAGCACAGGTTCTTAGAACGCTGTTTTTTTGTTATACTTTTGAATATGCAATATCCAATAGCTCAAGTAGAGACAAGTGATCATCTATGGTTATATGGCCTTTTATTAGAGTCTAAGTCATCTAAAACGATATTTATTCATACTCATGGTACCGGCAGTAATTTCTTCGAAGAATACTTTATCGATATTTTAGCCCCCAATCTCCTTGAGAGTGGAATTTCTTTATTATCTTTTAATAATCGTGGTGCCGGAGTCTATGATGCTTATCAGGGCTCAGGAGCGGCAACCGAGCTATTCGAAGATTGTTTGAAGGATTTTGACGCTTGGATTAAATTCGTCATTAATAAGGGTTATAAGAAAATAATCTTTTCGGGCCATAGTTTAGGTACTGAAAAGATTGTATATTATCTAAACAGAGGTAAGTACCGAAAAAAGATTGACGCCATTATTTTATTAGCCCCAGCTTCAAGTACAGGCTATCATATCTATGGAGATAATTATAAACCTTCGAAGAAGGATGAAAAACGTGTACAGGCCTTATTGAAAGAATCAAAATCATTGGTACGGGCAGGTAAAGGTGATGTTTTTCTTGCTCGGGATTCCTATGCTGGTATTATGCCCAAGAGTGCTAAATCGATGATTAACTTTTTAACCTCAAGTTCAGAGATAAATAAAGCTCTACCGTTTCACGAGGGTCATTTGACTATGTACAAAAAGATAGCTATTCCGATCCTGGCCTTAATTGGTGATAAGGCAGAGTATACTGCTATTCCACCGGTAGAGGCTCTGAGGCTTATGAAGAAAGAGAATCATCGTACTGAAGTGTATCAGCTAAAAAACTGTAACCATGACTTTGAGGGTTGCGAAAAAAAGGTAACAAAAATGGTTTCTAATTTTATTCAAAAACATACTAAATAGCCGACCCATCCGGGTCAAAGGCCTCAAAAATACAGGATTACAATCGCTGTTTTTTTGTAGTCATATTCGCTATACTTCCTATATGAAAGAGACCAAACAGATAGAAATCATTATTGGTGTTCATCTAGAGCTTCCTCGGGGTATTACAACCACTTTAAGAAAAGCTTCCAAGCTTTGCAAGCCGTATGAAAATTATACCTTTGATCCCCATATTACGCTTCATATCGCTCGTGTGCCGAGAACCAATATGAATGCAATGATAACAGCTGTAAAGCGTATAAAACTAAAGTCTATCAAAGTACAGCTAGGTGCTGTTAATGTATCTACTTTAGCCCATAATCAAAACTATCTCTATCTCTGCCAAAAAATAAAAAAGACCTCTGGTTTGATGAATCTCCATCGAGAGTTAATCACTGCTATCAATCCTTGGCGTAAAGGATTAATACGCAGTAAAGATAAAGATAGGTTGATGCAGAAGGATTATTTCACAGTATTAGAAAAGAAATATGTTAAGAAGTATGGCTATAGTCGGGTGCTGCGAAACTTTAACCCCCATATTACGCTGGGCGTCTTGGATGCGAAAGAACAAAGAAAGGCAAAAACTATTATGACGTCACTAGCTACTTTTAATAACTACTCCTTCCCTGTCGACCATCTCATATTCGGCGTTTACGCCTATGATACCAAACGACAACGCTATATACGTTCGCGGGCAAACGAAAAGGCTATTACCCTAACCAATAAATTATAGTATCGTATGTGGATCATCTTTGCCCTTGGCGCTTCCCTGATGTGGGGACTTAACTATGTCATTAACGAGCAGGTGTTTAAGAATATCTCCGTAGTCACCACGTTAGCACTAACTACTATCATGACTGGAATTGTTATGTTGTTAATTGCCACAGGCGGTCATTTTTTGCAACAAGACTTAACCATCATCACCAGCTCCCGTAGAGTACTCTTTTTGATCATAGCATCAACTATTACCCTCATTGTAGCCGAGTTACTCATCGGGTTCTCTATTACTGCCAAGAGCGCTACCTTAGCCGGTCTAATTGAAATCTCCTACCCGATCTTTATAGCTCTGTTCGCTTACTTATTATTTAAAGAGAACCAGCTCAACGCTCCAACCGCTATTGGCGGAGCGCTGATCTTTATCGGAGTGTTCGTCATTTATTATTTTAATAGATAACTGCCATGATTAAAATCGGACACCGCGGAGCTATGGGATACGAACCCGAGAACACCAGTAGGTCTTTTGCTAAAGCTTTAGAGCTGAAGGTTGATATGGTCGAGCTTGATGTTTACAGTTGTAAAAGCGGTGAACTCGTAGTTATCCATGATGATAAGATAGACCGCACAACCAATGGTCATGGCTATACTGTCGAAATGACGTTTGAAGAGCTGAGAAAGTTAGACGCCGGCAAGGGAGAAATAATCCCTACTTTGAATGAGGTCTTAGATCTCATCAATCGTCAGGTGAAGATTAATGTCGAGCTGAAAGGAGCGGGTACTGCTCGGCCAGTCCTAGCATTATTAAAGGACTATATAGATACCAAGGGCTGGTCTCATGATGACTTTATTATTTCTTCCTTCAATCATTACGAACTTCAGACTATGAAAGAACTTGATCCAGAATTTAAAATAGGCGCTCTGATTACCGGTATTCCTATTGGCTATGCCGCCTTCGCGGAAAAGGTGCAGGCCTACTCCGTCAATCTCTGTATTGAGTTTATCAATCGAGAATTTGTCCTCGATGCCCACACTCGTGGGATGAAGGTATTTGTCTGGACGGTAAATGAACGAGACGATATCGAGAGAGTAAAGGCTTTGGGAGTTGATGGTATATTTTCGAATTTTCCGGATAGAATCTAATACATACCTATGAATCATTCTGATTTCCCTGTTGAATTATTAAATACTTCTGGTCAAGTAGTTGGATCAAAGGCTCGTAGGGATATAGATAAGCTAAATGACATCTTCTCTGTTGTACATATTTTTGTTTTTAGTCCTACAAAAGAACTCTTTCTTTCTCTAATCCCAGAACGTAAAGATTTACCTAATTTGTATGCTGGCAAGTTAGGCACTACAGCAGCTACTATTAAAAGATTAGGAGAATCTTCAGAAGAAGCAGCCTTGAGAGTTTTACGAAAGGAATTGAGTATTGAAACTAAGAAGGTGGATCTTTTAGGTCAGATAATGGCAAGATTTCCTAACGGGGCGCAACGATTGTTAACGACTTATTGCGTTACCTATCCTGACACACCTAACTTCAATACAGAAGATATCCAGTCCTTGAAATTATTTACACGCGAACAATTAGAAAAGGAGTTAGAGCGTAAAGACACATTTTCCCATTCTCTTCTGTCTATTTGGGATGCTTATAAAAACCAGCTTCCTTTTTAGTTTTAAGAGTTGTCGCATTTAAGGTCAGCTTTTGACATATGGAAGGTTTTTATCTATATTTGATTATACCCCAGAGAAAGACTATTAACATTACTATTCTTCTCACAGATCTTTTTTCGAAATTTGCGACCATGTCCCAAAGGAGGTTTCTGATGATTCATCTCGGGGAAAAAACGATGAAATTCCCTTGCCCAGGTTCTGCAACCTCGCAGGACTGTAAAGGGAAAGTTAGGATCACCGTGACAGCCAACAGACTTGTAAGGGGTAGAGGGGCGTTCGCAATCCAGGTCAGTCTGACGGATGACGTCAAGTGCAGCCACTGCGGCAGAAAGTTCCTTATAAACAAAATTTCCTCGACTGCACCAGGGGATACTATCTTTTCACCAACACGGTGAATATCTATCCCGTCCAAGGGCCGAAAAACATTTATGTTGAGTAGGCTCTTATTAATTATAAAAAATCAGACCAGCCGAAGGGCACTGGTCTGATGTTCGGTTTACGCTTCTTCGTGGAAGCGCTCCAACTGGCCGCGGGCATTCCGGAGCCAACGAGTCGTTTCGTACTCCTCGTCGAAGTCGATATCCATGCGGCCTTTGATCAAGACACTCATGATATCGTCGAGCGGGATTTCCACTCTCACATGTTGAGCGATCTTCTCGGGACCGAGTCGAGCGCCTTCAACGACGAGATGTGGCCGGAACTCGATCTTCACGGAGTCATTGCGACCGTCGTCGTAGAGATACAACGGCTGTAGTGACTCTCCATCTCGATAAGAGATTACAACTCTCTTCTCTTGATAGAGCCCCTGATGAGGATCGATCTCGTACAGCAAGTCGGTGAGATAAGCCACGAGCGTTTCCATACAGTGGACCTCCTGTGTCTAGGGTTTGGAGACACAGACAGCAGGTCCAATATGGAACAACCGATATCAGTCTTGTTCGACGGATGAAAGGTTGACGCGCTGATTCAGAACCTTGGAAGGCTTGAACTTGACTTGCTTCATCTTGTCCGCTGAACGAGGCACGACTGCACCAGTCTGAGGAATGCGGATGGTAGATCCTTCCGGATACTGCTTCACGGTGAACTTGCCGAATCTCGGAATCGGTACCTCCTGACCTTCTTCGAGTGCTTCCCCGATGGTGAGAAAAGCCGCGTCCAGAATCATCCGAGCCTGGTTTCGGGAAATCGGCAGACGTCCCTTCTTGCCGTGACCTTTGATACCGTCTCCCATGGCGATCCGGGTCCAGAAGCTGTCGACCAAATCTTGAGCTTTCATCGTTCCAACCTCCCTTGGTGAGATAAGGCCTATAACAGCCGGTTTATATACATTTTGCCAAAAGGACTTCAAGTTGAACAAAATTACTATTTATTTCGACGGTTGTCAAGGGTAAGGAAAATAGCTGCTCTTGACAGACTAATTAATATTTGGTAATTTTTTTCAACTCCGTACCTTGTAATGAAAGTATTAACTCTCGCATTAAAGGGCGAGTTTCTATAGTAGTATAGAGAATCATGAACCCGAACCGTCGCTGAGTTTGATTTCCCACCTCACCCGTCTACCCACAGGAGATAGTCATGACGACCGAAAGAGTGGAACAGATCGTACAGCTGCCCGTCGGGAAGATCATTCCCAACAGGTTCCAGCCGCGCGAACATTTCGACGAAGACGCCCTGAACGATCTCGCCAATTCCATCCGCGAGAAGGGAGTCCTCCAGGCCATCGTTGTTCGTCCCAACGGCGAGGATGGCTGGGAGCTCATCATGGGCGAACGCCGTCTGCGCGCCTCACGTCTGGCGGAGAAGGAAACGATTCCCTCCATCGTTCGCGAATACAGCGACGACGAGGCCGAGGAAATCGCTCTGATCGAGAATGTTCAACGCGACGATCTTACCCTGATGGAGGAAGCGCGTTCCCTGAACCGACTGGCCGAACGTCTGGATGGTGACCGTAATGCGGTCGCTCAGAAGGTCGGCAAGAATGCCCAGTACATCGGCGAGCGCATCGACCTTCTGTCGCTTCCTCAGGAGGTGCAGGAGGAGATCGAAGAAGGTCACATCAATATGTCCCAGGCCAAGGTCATTCTGCAAGTCGAAGGTGATGAGCAGAGGATCGAGTGGGCCAAGAAGGCGGTCAAGCTCAACCTGACGGCCAATGAGCTCCGTGGTCGGGCACAGCGCCACATGAGGCAGACCGGCGGCGAGGGCGGTCGTTCCAGCAAGTCGGGCACGACGTACAACCAGCTTTCCAGTCTGCTGGTCAAACTCTTCGACGGCCTGGACTCGTTCAACTATCCGGACCTCAAGGATGCGAACAAGCGGGCTACTCTCGGCAAGCAGCTCGGCTTGGTGCAGAAGGCGATCAACGAATCGCTGGAAGCTCTGGCCTCTGGCAACTCGGATCCCGACGACACCGGAGAAGGCGTCGACGATCATGACGCCGAGGAATCGGCAGACTGAAGTCGAAAACCGACTTCAAGAAAAACTAAAGGGGAGGACCACAATGTGGTCCTCCCCTTAAACTTTTTATAAAATCGAAGCGCCGGAAGGTTTCCCTTTCCGGCGCTTAAGCAGTCACCTCTTTCTGGTGATCTGGTGGAGGTTGTATTTTAGCCTCTTGAGCTCCTCAACGTCTTCGATGACGCTGCGGAGTATTTGACCCACAGGAGTGTCTTCGCCCACGGTACGAATCAGCTGCTGGAGCTTTTGGATCTTCTGACTGGGGCTGGCTGCCTTACCGCGGATACTTGGTGGCCGTCGACCATCTTTCACCAAGATTGGCCGAGGATCCCTTGGCCCCGGAGGAGGCCCTAGAATACCTTCCAGCTCCAGTCTCTCCAGAGCCATGTTGACGACGTGGCGGGACAACTTGAGCTCTCTGCAGACGGTATTTCGAGATGACGTCCGTGCTTCCAGAACGAAAGCTCTCACCTTTGAATAGGCGATGTCGGATCCAAGAGGTTGCTCTTTTCCCGAAATTACCTTATCGCCCCTTGTATGGGTTGCTTTCATTTTTCTGGCAGCCCTCATCAGGTACATGTTGATGAGTTGACGACCCCGTTGCCTATCGACCAGTCGTCGCCTCGTCTTATGAGAAGTCACAGGTGATAAGACCTTGATCTCCTCAAGAACAGAAAGAATTTGCTCGGCCGCATGTTCGCTGATCTTCAGAAGATGAGCCAGGTTGTTGGGGCTGGCGACTTGACCATTCATGATCTCATCGCAGACCCTCTGAAGCAAGGGGGGTCGAAGATGCTCGGTCTGTTCATTTTTCGAGACCGTATTACCGTCTCTGATAACTCCGAGTTGCTTCATGGAACCCACGAGAGCTTCCCCTTCCGGCTCAGACATCCCCATGTAGTCAGCAACATTCCTCCCGTTGAGCTCAATTGCGCCAGGAACAGCGGGTCGTTGCACGCTACTAGCAGGTGTGATAGTGAGTCGAGGACTTTGTGGTTTCATAGGGCTTCTCTCCTCCTCAGACACAAGGGACGGCTGCCAACCATCACCAAGTTCTTCAACGGTGCAGTGCAAACAGAGTCCATATCGCTGAAAGTGAACTCCTCTTTTCTTGCAGGTTTCACACTTGCGAGAAATCGCAGTACATCCGCGACAGGATTCTTGACCTTGGGTCGCTTCGCACATCGAGACCCGGATTTCCTTACCAACAATCTGGCAGTGAACCCGCTGGGGGATTACTGCTGTTGACTTGGTTTCTTCGCGCTTCAGAGCCTCGATTAGACAGCTAGAGCAGAGCCCTACTGCCGGAACAGCTACTAGGCGGAGTTTGCAGGATTCACACCGGCGGAAGATCGAAGCACAGCCGAAACACCCTTCCTGTCCTTGAGTCGCCTCACAGGTTGATTGCGAGACTTCCTTGGAGGCCAGCAGACAATAGGTCCTCTCTTCGCCTTGCGGGGCTACTATGCCCAACAAGGAGGCATTTGCTCTTTTCATGCAGCCAAGACTCCTTTCGTTCAGACATAGTTAGTTGTGGGTTGAGATTCAAAAATCAATGAACTTGCAGTTTAATTCTTTTACTATATATAGATAGATTTGTCAAATAGGTCTAAGCAAGTTACTATTGACGGCGAGGCTCTATTTCTAGTATTGTAAAGCGTTATTTGATCTCTCTAGTCTTCAGAAGCCAGGCGGGTATATATCGCTCAGCTCCTGCAGAAATACTGCAGATCTGTTATTTGACAACTCACGTAAAGTAAATAAGGAGGTGATACGGTGCTACCGATTCTGGAACAGCGAGAGAAAATTCTCTCGGCCATGAAAAACCATCAAGTAGTTATCCTTGTGGGGCCAACCGGCTCTGGGAAAACTACGGGATTGGCCGACATGGTGTTGGATAGCGGTATGTTCGCTAGCGGCCTCATTGGGGTCAGCGAAAATAAGCGGATAGCTGCTATCGGCGCTGCACATCGCGTAGCGTCAACTCGAGGAACTCCAGTAGGTCACGAAGTAGGGTATCATGTTCGCTTCGATCGCAAGACCACGGCCAAGACGAGAATCAAATTCGTCACGACCGGTGTACTGTTGCGAGAGGCGATCAGCGATCCTCTTCTTTCAGCCTACAACTGTATCATGGTGGACGAAGCACATGAGCGCAATACCTTCAGCGATTTCTTGCTAGGGTTTTTGAAGCTCCTCTGTGCCAAGCGTCCTGATCTACGGGTCGTCATCATGAGTGCGACACTCGATCATCGGGAGTTTCAGGGATTCTTTCCTGAAGCTCAGTTGGTGGTCTACGAAGCCCGTAAATATCCCGTCGAAACTCACTACCTTGATCGTGCCACTTCCGATTTCGTCGGAGCAGCACTTTCTTCGTTAAGACAGATCGACGAGACCACGGATGCAGGTGGAGTTCTGACCTTTTTCCCTGGCGAACATCAAATTCGCCAGGCCATGAGCAGGGCCTACGATTTTGTAGGATCTGAAACAACGTTTCTTCCTCTCTATGGAGACCTGCCGCCAAAGGAACAGCAGAAGATCTTTGAACCAGCGGCCGGCAGGAAGGTGATCTTCGCCACCAACGTGGCTGAGAGTTCTGTTACCATCGAGGGAACTCGTTACGTCATCGACTCCGGCTTCGCCAACGTTCCTGGATTTGATCCTTTGACCGGTGTGGAAACGCTCGAGCGTACCCCTGTCAGTCAAAGCTCAGCTCAGCAACGAGCTGGTCGAGCCGGTAGAACCGAGCCTGGAGTATGTTTGCGGTTATATACGCAAGTAGACTTTCAGTCTCGACCAGTCTACGAAGAGCCGGAGATTCGTCGCAGTAATCTGACCAGTCTTTCATTGACCATGAAGTCGCTGGGATTAGAACGGGATTTTCCGTTCTTGACTCAGCCACTAAAGGAACAGTGGAAGCATGCCGATCGGATGCTGAGCGCTTATGGTGCTATCGATGAACACGGTCAGTTAACTGACTATGGACGGGCGCTCGTTTCAGTTCCGCTGGATCCCCAGCTGGCTCACTACGTCTTGCAAGCTCGTAATTTTTCCTGTGTCAAAGAAGCTATCACGATTGCAGCTATGCTGTCGGTCGGGCGCTTCTTTGTACGAGAACTCTACGAGGATCAAGAATATGAGCGGGTGAAAGAACGCTTTCGGGATTCCGAGAGTGACTTTTTCACTATGCTGGCTATCTACGATTCCTATATGCAGGCCTCCATCAAAGAGGATTGGTGTCGCGAACAGCGCATCAACCCCCATTGGATGAAGGCAGTCAGAACCATCCGTTCCCACACGTTGGAAGTACTTCGGCGTTTGGGCATCGAACGGTCATCAAATAGGGATCGCAATCAGCTGGGCAGGGCGATCCTTGTCGGCTTCCGTCGTAACTTCATTAGCCATCACCGATTCAGTCGGTACCGTGGTGAAGGTCGTTATAACGTGTTGCTGGCCAAGGACTCTCTGTTGTGCTCTCGTCAACCAGAGTATCTCGTCTGCTATCGATTCCGGCGTACTCGCGAACTCTACGCGGACTGTCTGCACGAAGTTCGCTATGAATGGCTTCAGGAGTTGGCGCCGGAATTACTACAGCCGAACTTAGGTTCTCCAGAGAAGCTTCACAGACCGCTATCGCTGGTCGGTACCCTGCGTTTTCAGAAAGGGACGAAACGGAGAGTAATGCGTCTCAACGTCAGTCTCGGACGTTCGCAGGGAACCACGCTTTGCCAGGTAGATCCTGATACGGTCGTGGTGGAGGAACAGAACTTCCCAGTCCATCTTCTGGGTCTTTCAGACGAAACCGATGCTGATCTGGAATTGGCTGGCGTTCGTACGCTGGCTCAGCTCCCGAATAAACGTCGGCAACTGGAGAATCTAAACCTGCGTCCTGCTTCGATCACAGAAATTCTAGAGGTGCTGACGAAGCTAGGTTATGTAGCTCGGGCTGAAGCCTCACGGCAGAAAGTCCAGCTATCTAAACCTGTCGATCGGCTCCATGAGAGTTTCAGCAAGAAACCGATTGAAGCTTTGAAATTCAGTGGCAAGTCGATGATGATCCTGTGGGCATTGGGCATCGAAACCATCGAGCAGCTCATAGCCAATAGCGAAAAGGATCTGGTTGAGCTTGCTAAGGACCGTGCGAGATCAGGAGACAAAACCCTGAACCCTCAAGCGATGATTCGGGAAGTTAAAGAGCGGCTATCAGAATATGATCTCCACTTGAAAGCTTCCAGTGCTCGCGGCGGATTCTCAGCTGATCGTCTGGTCATGGAACTAGAGCCAACCACCCCTGAGGATGAAGCTCGGGCAGCAGAGATACTTGGGGATCAATACCCGCTGTTCAAGGAGTATCGAACCTGCCCTGATCCTGAGGGTAGAATCCAGGCTCGTAACGCGATCGTCACCAAGAACATCAATCTTCCGTGGAAAACAGCCAATGGCTTTTTCTACTCAAGCAAGACTGTTCGTGATGACCCGATGTACGAGGTTGGTGACCTCTATCAGGAAGGCTGTATCGGAATGCTGCGAGGAGTCGAAAAATTCGACTACGTTCGTGGCTACCGTCACAGTACTTATCTGATGTGGTGGATCAAGCAGGGTATCTCAAGAGCGATCGCCGACAGTTCCATCCTTCCGGTTCACGTGATCGAGAAAATCAAGAAAGCCCTGCGAGTATTTCGCATCTTGACTGATGAACTCGGTCGTACGCCGACCCGGGAAGAAATGGCTGCAGAGATGAAGAAGCCAGTGGCGGAGGTTGAGCGGCTTTTTGCGCTCGTCCAGATGTACCGTCACTACGCTTCGTTGGACGAACCACGCGGTGAAGATGACGATAACGATGGTCTGTATGGAGTTATCGAGAGCGACGAAGAGTTGATCTTCGATAAACTCGAGCAGATGAAAGTCGCTCAAATCGTCGATGCCATGCTTGATGAAGCTCCACTTCAGGATGTAGACCGTATGTGTCTGAAGCTGTACTACGGTTTTGAAGGTGGGCGCGATCACACGCTTGATGAGGTAAGTCAACGGTTCGGAGTAACCAGAGAACGGATTCGTCAACGTCTCGAGAAGGCGTTGGAGAAACTGCGTACCACGGCTAATTGGGCCAAGGTGCAACCGTACTTTGGGTATCTTCGTAAGCCGCTTGAAACAGCTCCAGCACATTTCACCCGACAACTGGGAGAAAACCAGAAAGGAACGAAATTTGTTCGTCGAACCAAGCAGGAAATCGCTGAATTGATGTTGGCCGACTTTGCTCGCCAACAGCAGATATCAGTTGATGACCTGCGCCGTTCTGGTGTGCTACCAGAGCCACTGGAGAGCCATCGTCTTGCGGCTATCATCATGTTGCGGGACGCTAAGGTACCCGGTACGGTACTGTCCAAACTCTTCGATCAGGAGGCACTCTTCCGAGAGTTCCTGCTGCGCCAGAAGAAAGTGGAGGCGTAATGTGAAGATACAAGGGGTGATCCAGGTCGAAGGCGTCGAGCTTCATGTCGATATTGAAGCGCCTGACGATCAAAAGGAGCTGTACGTAACCAACGTACACCCTGATTGCCTGGTAATTCCTAAGGAACGCTGGAAAGTCGAGTTTCTGGGATTACCGGTTGACGCGCTCATCGAACTGCAAATGCGTGGAGTCACCACCCTCGGCCAGCTCGTGGATGAAACATGGAACATCGGAGCTTCTGGCCTGAGCGAGGGGACAAAACGAAAAGTGCAGGAGGCGCTCACTACTTTTCGTCAGATCGCTCTGGTTTTCGAACGGCCCAAGCAGTACGATGCTCCGGCGGCGAAGATCAGACAGCCTGGAGTTGGTCCGACCAACAACAAGAATGTGGAGTTATCTCTTTCGGAAGTCGGACTTCTGAAAAACCAGGAAGAGGCTCTGCGCTCAACTCGAAAAGTTGCCACCTATGGTGACTTGATCGCCTTGGGACGTGGACGCTTGATGATGACCAATCAGATGGACGAGCGAGCTGTCGCCAAGATTGAGACCGCATTAAGGAGTGTCGGGCTGGAATTGCCTGACTGACCCAAGACTGCGGTCTGAATTGAAGCTACAAAGCAGATTGTCTCTCTGATGCTGCGCCTCTGGAGTCAATAACATTGGCTCCAGAGGTGTCACTACAAGGAGCGTCGATGGCCACAAGGAATGGCTACGGATCTTCTCGACGACCAGGCGTACCATTGCCTTCGTCAGGAGAGCTGGCCGAGATTCAAAACAAACTGGGAATTGCTTTCCGTAATACCAAACATCTCCAACAAGCACTGATCCAC
Organism: uncultured Gammaproteobacteria bacterium; assembly: GCA_964487895.1. GTDB lineage: Bacteria > Patescibacteriota > Patescibacteriia > UBA1558 > 2-01-FULL-52-15 > CAYYYA01. The sequence continues at coordinate 2,415 of CAZASM010000001.1, read as the reverse complement.
CGTTCGTACTTGAATGAGACTGACATTCCGGGTCTCAAACATTATGAGCGATTGGAGTTTCTGGGAGATGCAGTTCTGGAGATGGTAGTTACCAACTACCTTTTCCGTAATTTCCCCGAAGAACAAGAAGGGGTACTGACGGATATTCGTGCCTCTCTTGTCTGTTCCAGAACCCTCACCATGGTGGCGGAGAAGTTGGAGCTAGAGCATTGCATCCGCATGAGTCGGGGTGAAGAAAGAAGTTTTGGTGTCAACGAAAAGTCACGCAGGTATATTCTCGCCTGCGTGGTGGAGGCTATCGTTGGCGCCATCTATCTCGATCGCGGTGTCGGTTCTGTCGAGCTGTTCCTGGATGAAGTGTTGCTGCCTTTAGCGCATGACATCCTGGATAAACAACTTTACCGTGACTCGAAGAGTTATCTGCAGGAGCTTCTGCAGGCTGATCGGCATCTTACACCGGAGTATCGAATCCTCGATCAATCAGGACCTGACCATAACACCCGTTTCTCCATGGGTGTTTATGCCGGTAAGGAACTGCTAGGTATCGGTAAAGGAGGTAGTAAGAAGGAAGCAGAAACAGAAGCGGCGCGAACTGCTTTACGTGAACAATTTCAGATCGAATTGACAACAGTCGAGGTCTGAAACCTGAGGGTCGATCGAGCATCAAGCTTGGTCGGCCCTCTTAAAATTATAAAAATACCTAATTCGTCTCACGGTTTGACATATATCAGATAGAATGCTAGTTTGGCCATAATAGTTCTTAAGTTTTATAAACTTTCCAACACTGAATCCACAAGGTAAGCGACAATCTGAATACAAACGTGAGGAGATGTCCAATGGACGGTGTGATCGAGATTAATGCGGCTCTTAGAGCTCTTATATCTTCAGATCAATGTGATTATGAAGCCACGTGCAGAGTGATAGACTTTGGTCACAAGCTGTCACCTCACACGAACGACTCCGTGAGTCGATTGCTTCATCACGATCAGATTTACGTTAACCGACAGGAACAAATTGGTCTTTTCAAATTATGGAAAATTTGTGAAGGGCGATTAGGTATCGCTTTTGCTCAAGAAGTTCTTTATGATGACGGTTCCTCGCGTCGTGCTGGATATGAACTAGGCTACGATATAAGGACGCTACAGCCATCATATCTTGCCCAGGTCGCCATGTGTACCTTGTTCAGTTTTGGTTCGCATCGTTTTCTTAGGGCAACAAGGACTACAATCTGGACGTTGTCTTTGACGGCAACCAGAACCCCTCCGCCTTAGGACGCAGGGGTTCTTTCATTTATTCGTTAAGTATAAGTTTTTATAATCTAATTTGAGATTTTCCTATCCATCCAGACATATTGATGCTCTTGAGTGAATCCTTCCCTTTGAGAAACTTAAAAGGAGCCGCTTGGAGCAGCTCCTTTTTTACTTCGGTTTGATTCGCCGCTTAGAACAGACGGCCGATGAGGGCTATGGCCTGAGGGACATAGAAGAACCTCAGTGCCAGTACTACCCCCAAGACGAGTAGAATCTTGAACATACCGATCGCCGGATCGTCAGTGATGACGAGCCAGTCAAGTAGATTGGTCACACCTTGAACCAGGTTGACCGCACCTTCAGCCGTTTTACGACAGACAGTTGTCATTATATAGAGATTGCTTTCCCCCCCCCTCGAGGCTTCGACCGAGCTCATCCGAGGTCCAAGCTCGGGCCAAGCCACCCTGATGACAAGGTTCGCAATGAGCAAGCTTATTAATCATTGACAATTCCTCCAAATATTGTAGTATCTACCCATCAGCACTTCGGTGCTTGTACTTTGTGCGGGACGCCTGCTTAGTCGCCGGACCTCGACCTGGAGTTTCTTCTCGCCAAGAAGTCCCTCCACCTCGTCCGCAACGAGCAGGCGTTCCGTACTCTATAACTTGCAGGATGTGTGTTAGCACACTCGTAGCTCTCTCCGTGGGACGGTTCGCGATCTTCCTTCAGGAAACTACAGTGTGTTGCACGCATTCTGCTCTCTTTGGGGTGCCTATCGCTCTCCACAGCCGTTCCTGGGCCTGCTGTCTTCGGACAGTCTCTCTCCCGGCTGGCGGTAGGCACTCCACTCATTCGGCGGATCTCGTCTCACTCCGATACCTCGGAATGTCCAGAAGTTGTTAATCCTCTACAACTTCCTGGACTCCAAAGGTCTTCCAATCGGACTGATGCACGCGATCCGCTTTTCCTTTTTTAAAATTTTTAGTTTAATGTTTCCCTCGAATTTATCTGCCTCGGCTGCGCCTATAGCGAGACGGGGAGTTTAGGATTTAGTGAATAAAAACAAGCCAGCCACTCACGCAAGCTCATGAGGCTAGTCTCTTTCCCTGATTTCTTAAACCGATTTGACACTATCAATAAAAAATGGTAATTAAGCCTTAATGCC